>DAOTVR010000298.1:0-2129 GCA_034436315.1 Anaerolineae bacterium | reverse complement strand
GCCCTGCTCATCAGCGATTTCACCTTCCAAGAGCCCGGGCAATTAACGCCCGTCTTGGAGCAGTGCGCCAAGGCCGGCGTGCGGAAGTTGGTGATCATCGCCAAGGAGGTCTCCGATCGGGTGATCGGGCTGCTGGTTAAGAACAACCAGGCCAGGACGATAGAGACCATGGCCGTGCGCACGCCGAGGGTTCTGGAGATGGATCGCGTGGCCTCTATAGAGGATATCGCCGTACTGACCGGTGGGCGCGCCTTTTGTGCCGCTGCTCATCCCGACTTGCGCGATTTTCGCCTCGCGGATCTGGGGCATGCCCGCAGGGCCTGGGCCACAGATAGCCAGTTCGGCGTCTTTGGGGGGAGCGGCGATCCGCGACGTATCCGGCAACACATCCTCAACCTTCGGGGGATGCTCAAATTGGCCGAGGATGAGCACACCAAGGAGATGCTGCAAGAGCGCCTTGGGCGCCTGGCGGGGGGGACGGCCATCTTGCGCGTGGGCGGGGCCACCGAGACCGAGGCCGAGGCGCTCAAGGGCGTGGCGCTGCGCGCGGTGACCACCTTGAGGAAGGCCATCTCCGGGGGCGTGGTGCCGGGTGGGGGTGCGGCGCTCCTGAACGCCCGGCGGGCTTTGGAAACGCTGGCGGCGAGCAACGAGTCCGAGGCCATCGCCTTCAAGATCCTGGGGCGGGCTTTGGAGGAGCCGATGCGCGCCATTGCCAAGAACGCGGGCTACCAGCCGGACGTCATCCTGGAGAAGGTCAAGGCCTCGCCGCCGGGCTATGGGTTTGACGCGCGCAGCGGGCGAATCGTGGATATGAGACAGATCGGGGTCTTGGACGCTCTGCTCGTCCTGGAGAGGGCGCTGGAGATCGCCGTGAGCTGTGCCGGGATGGTCCTGACGACGGACATCATTGTGCAGCACCGTAAACCTCAGGAGTGTATAGAACCGTAGCCTATGGGCGAGATCCATCTGGATAGAGCTAACGTCGGTCGTTGGACGACCCTCGGAGGGCCTTCAGCCGGTAAGGTGGCTGCCTTGGCCATTGGCCGAGGGGAAGGCCACACCGTCTTCGCCGGGACGCGCGTGGGCTTGTATCGCACGGCAGACGTCGGGGGGGCGGGAGCGCGCTGGGCGCGACTTGCCGAGGCCTCCTTGGAGATCATGTCGCTGGCCATATCGCCGGGTTATGCCCGCGATCGCACCCTCCTGGCCGGGACCGCCAGGGGGCTATTCGTCTCCCGGGATGGCGGCGACCGTTGGCAATTGGCCCAACTTCCTATATCGGGGCCTATGATCCTCAGCTTGTGTTTCTCTCCGAACTATGAGCTGGACGGGATCGCCTTGGCGGGCACACTGGAAGACGGGATCTTGTATTCCGATAGCCGGGGAGAGCGCTGGTCTTACCGGGGGTTCGGCTTGCTGGATGCCACAGTCTACTCTTTGGCCATCTCGCCTGACTTTGCCCACGATGAGATGGCCTTTGCCGGCACGGAGACCGCCCTCTACTACAGTTACAATGGCGCCTTAGCCTGGAAGCAGCTTCCTTTCCCTGAGGAGGCGGCGCCGATCCTTAGCTTGGCCTTGTCGGCGAATTTCCCCCAGGACCGGGTTCTCTACGTCGGCACAGAGCGGGCGGGCTTGTATCGGACGGCCGATCTGGGCCGTAGCTGGCAAAGGCTGAGCTTGCCGGCGGAGTGTGTCAACGCCCTGGCCATATCGCCGGGGCGCGGGAGCCTGTTCGCCGCCACCGAGTCCGGCCTGTATCGCTCCGACGATGAGGGCTGCAGTTGGGTTTGCCTCTTGGAGGCTCCCAACGTGCTCAGCTTGGCCGTCCACGAGGGCCTCATCGTCGTGGGCCTGGCCGATGGGGGAGCTTGGCTGAGCCGGGATGGGGCCCATTGGCAACACTTTTTCACCTTGCCGGCCAGACCCCTGCTGGGGATGGCCTTATCTCCCCATTTTGAGGAAGAGCCGCTGGCCTTCCTCTACGGGCCCCAGGAGGGTATCTGGAGGACGAGAGATGGCGGGCTTTCCTGGGAGTCGCTTGAGGAGGGGCTGCCCAGCTTGGATATCCGCTCGCTGGCCCTATCGCCTGGTTTCGCCCAGGATCGGGCTTTGGTAGCCGCTTC
>DAOTVR010000297.1:0-3031 GCA_034436315.1 Anaerolineae bacterium | reverse complement strand
GGCAAGACGAGGAGGTCCAAGACCAGGTCAGGCCATTGAATCTCCTTCTCGGTGACCCTGACCTGTGCGGTGATATTGCAATACCAGCCTTTAAGGCGTCCGACGGCATCGTAGATGCGAAAGATGTTAAAGTCTTCCTGATAATAGTAGAATTCCATGAAGATATCGCCGGGCTGGAGATAAAAGTCTCCCAGATCAAACGTTTCTTGGCCCCATACACAACGGGCGACGATAACGTTGTCGTCGCCGTAAACTATCTCACCCGGATAACTTAAGACGGGCCGGCCGGTTTGATCCAATTTGGTGATCGTGATTTGGCGCGTCTTCACGTCCTCATATTCCCAGCGCGCTTAGGAGTTCGTCGCGGTAGGCGACGAAATGAGGGTCGGAGCTCAGGCGCTCTGTGCGAGGGCGGGGCAAGTTCACCTCAAGCTCGTGGATCACTTTCCCCGGTCGTGGCGAGAAAACGTAAACGCGATCGGAGAGAAAGACCGCCTCCTCCACGTCATGGGTAACGAAAATGACCGTCTGTCGGAACTGTGCCCACACATCCAGAAGCCATTTGCGCATCGTGCGCCGTGTCAGCGCATCCAATGCGCCGAATGGCTCATCAAGAAGCACGATCTCTTGACGACACAAAAAGGTGCGCATCAAAGCGGCGCGTTGGCGCATCCCCCCCGATAGGGTTGCGGGGTAGCTATCCTCAAAACCCTCCAGGCCGAATAGGGGCAGGAGCTCGCGCGCTTCTCGTCGGGCCTCGTCCAGGTCACGGCCCATCACCTCGGGACCAAGGATGATGTTGTCCAAGAGCTTGCGCCAGGGAAGTAATAGGTCTCGCTGGGGCATATACCCGATGCGCCCTAGACGGTGGCGCTCATGGACGCCGTGGAGCAGGATTTCGCCACTATCTGGCTGCATCAAGCCACAAATGATGTTCAATAAGGTGCTTTTCCCGCATCCACTAGGCCCAATGAGGGAGACGAATTCCTGAGGTTTCGCCCACAGCGAGACCCCTTCTAGCGCTTGGACGAGGCGCCCATTGACCCGGAAGGCTTTGCTAATCTGGCGTAACTCAAGGGGAAAAGCTGATGCCACGTGCACCTCGGTTTCTCATCTTCAAAGCCCTGATGGCCCTTTCATTTGGGCAGATACTTGTTCGTGTAGGCCCGCTCAGGATCGATCTTCTTAGGGAGCAGCTTTTGCTCGAACATCCATTCGGCGAATCGGCTCCAGGTCTCAGCCTTTTGGATACCCCAGCGAGGGGCATCGTCCTGATAGCGAGGGCTGAGATAAAGTTGGCTTGCCCTCACCAGTGCGGGATCGCTCTCCGGTGAGTGTTTAAGCAGGATCTCGGCCGACTCTTCGGGGTTCTTGATGGCATACTCGTAACCGCGCGCCGTGGCCGCCAGGAAGCGCCGCACCAAATCGCCTTTTTTGCTCAAGGTCTTTTCGCTCGTGATGATCAGAGGGGTATAATAGTCAGGCAGGCAACTGCCGTAAAGCGGTATTACGGCCAGCTCGACCCCTTTAAGCTGGGCCTGAATCCCTTCCCAGCCCAAAAAGATCCACGCCAGGTCCACCCTTCCGCCCAGGAGCGCTGGAAGGGCATCGAAGCCCACGTCGATGAATTCCACTTTATTGACATCTGCCCCGGCACAGCGCATCAGCCCTTCAAGGATAGGACGCTCGATGGGCAGACCATAGGAAGCGTATCTTTTCCCTTCAAAGTCGGCCGCACTCTGGATTCCCGAAGACTTGAGGGCGGCAAAGGCCGACGTGTTGTGTTGGATAATGGCTGCGATGGATACGACCGGGATGTCATTGGCTCGGGCGATGGTTACCTCCTCTTGGAAACTAACCCCAAAGTCGGTGTTCCCTGCAGCCACTTGTTTGAGGGCTGCTGCCGGGTCTGAGGGGATCTGGATCTCCAGATCAATCCCTTGCTCGGCGTACCAGCCCTTATCCAGGGCCACATAGAAACCGGTATGATTGGTGTTCGGCATCCAGTCCAGCGAGAGGATAGCTTTAGTCAACTTGCCCGTTGAGGTGGTTCCTTTGCATCCTACCAGGATAACGCTTAGGATCATGCCTAAGCCTAATGTCAGGCGCAATAGCTTCGCGTTCATTGTGTTCCTCCTCATGAACGATACTAGAGCTCTTCCCAACGTTCTCCGCGGGCAGCGGTGTAATACCAGGGCAATGTCAGGCGCTCCAGAGCGGCTACAAGGCCAAAGAGTGCTACACTGAGTACCGCGGTAACGGCGATACTGGCAAAGACCCAATCGGTGCGAAAAGAGTTCGTCGCACGCAACATGAATACCCCCAAGCCCTTGCTGGCGCCCACCCACTCTCCCAGGATGGCCCCTACCACGCTATAGGTGATGGCGATCTTGATGCCTGAAAAGATCACGGGCATCGCCCCGGGCAAACGCACCTTAAAAAAGGTGGTCGCTCGCGAGGCGCCCATCGTGCGCAACAGGGCGATCAGTTCGGGATCGGCAGAACGCAAGCCATCGGCTGTGCTAACCACAATGGGGAAGAAACAGATCAGGCCCACTACGATGATCTTGGGCCAAATCCCATAGCCCAGCCAGATCACTAAAAGAGGGGCGATGGTGATGATGGGGATCGTCTGTGAGACTACCAATAAGGGATAAAGGGTGTCACGGGCCAGCGTTGAAAAGTCAATCAGTAAGCCCAGAGCCAGGCCCACTCCCAAGGCCAGCCCGAAACCCCACAGCGTCTCCTGAGCTGTTTGCCAGGTGTGTTGAATCAGAAGGTTTTTCGCCTCGTTTGCAGCGCGCGCGATAGCCAGAGGAGAGGGCAATAGCCAGGGCTCGATCTCCCATAAAGTAGTGGCCAATTGCCACAAGGCGAACAAGGCCAGCACCAAGGCAGTAGGCGGGATATATCGAGCTAAGGCGTTCCATTGCGCTGGACGTTGTCGCGTAGGCAAGCCGGTCATGGAGCTTCTCCTTTTTGATCTCGTGGAAGGGGGCAAGCGTTGGAGACTGTGGCGACCATGACGGCT
>DAOTVR010000296.1:0-2046 GCA_034436315.1 Anaerolineae bacterium | reverse complement strand
TGGATCATCGAACGGGAGATCAGCGGACCACAACAAAAGGAAGACATCCTCAAAGCAAAAGCGCTCCTGGAATCACTGCTGGCAATCGGCCACGCCTAAGATGGTGACCCGGATCAGCCGCACTTGGCATTCAGGAATTCAGTCACAATAATGAAAGCCCAACGGGCAAAAGGAAAGCGCAGGAGATAGGATCTCCTGCGCTTTTAGAAAGGGTTGCTCAGTTCACCTGGTGAGTCGTTTTAGCACGACGCCCTTGCTATCGCGAACGGTCACCTCCAGAGGAGTCTTCCCTAAAGCATGGGTAGCGCAAGCGTGACACGGATCGTAGGCCCGGAAAGCCATCTCTACCATGTTAAGAAGGCCCGGCGAGATCTCCCCGTTCTTGATCAGGCCTTTGGCGGCTTTTTCTACGCTCATGGCAATAGGAGCAGCGTTATGGTTGGTGGCTACCATGAGATTGACCCCGGTCAGCAGCCCGCGCTCGTCCGTTTGATAATGATGGATGAGGGTTCCTCGAGGGGCTTCAACGATGCCCACACCCTCCTGAGGGATCTCGGTGGGAAGGTTACGGATATGTTCACCGGTGATCTCTGGATCCTCAAGGAGTTCGACCATGTGCTCCGCCGCATAGAGGGCCTCAATAAGCCGTGCCCAGTGGAAAGCCAACGTAGCATGGGCCGGCTTTTCCCCTAGGGTGTTGTACATGCGCTCATAAGCTTGCTGGGCTAAGGGAGTCGCCATACCGTCAGCTACGTTGAGCCTGGCCAGCGGGGCCACGCGGTAAATCCCGCTATCGGCCCCATCTACAAAGCCCTTCCAGCCGATATCCTTGAGATAGGGGAAGGAAATATAGGACCAAGGCTCAAAATGCTCGCGGATGTGGTTCTTATAATCCCGGGGAGCAAATTTGATGACCTCCTTACCATCCGGATCCACAACGCGCACCTTCCCATCGTAAAAGTTGACCTTGTTGCTGTCGTCAACAAGGCCCATATAGTAGGTGCGATGGCGATAGGTATCGGAGAGAATAAGGTCAACATAGTCCTTGTTCTTTAAGACCACATCGTCAAAGATCTGTAGGGCGAACTGAGCGAACTCCACCGCATACCTAGCGGTACCCAGGAATTTTTTCCTTTCCTCCTCGTTCATCCCCCTGGAGACGCCTCCAGGCAGTCCACAAACAGGATGGATCACCTTCCCCCCAAGGGTTTGGATGATCTCGCGGCACTCCTTGCGCACCTTGATAACTTTACCGGCGATCTCCAGCCCCACCTTGTTGATCACACCCAAGATATTGCGCTCGGCCGCAGGGGCCTGAGGCCCAACGACGAAATCTGGGCCACCGAGAAAGAAAAAGTGAATGTAATGATCCTCAACCATAAAAGCGCTGTAGATAAGCTCGCGGAGCAGTTTCGCTGTCCGCGGCGGCTCGACTTTCCAAAGGTCATCTAGAGCCTTGGTTGAGGCCATATGGTGCGCTGTAGGGCAAACACCGCAGATGCGCGGGGTGATCTGGGGCATTTCCTCTGCGGGCCGACCCTCGCAAAACTTCTCAAAGCCTCGCAGCTCGGGGATCTGTAGAAAAGCCCGATCCACATTCCCCGCCTGGTCTAGGAAAATCTCAATCTTGCCGTGACCCTCCAAGCGGGTAATAGGATCGATGGTGATCTTTCGGACCATTGATCAGCCTCCTCGTTTTGTCTCCACCACCTTACTCCCTCTCAGGAGGGAGCCGGCCAAACTGAACCTATAAAAGGTGCCGAGAGGATCTTCAATGGTATTGATGATCCGATTGATCTCCTCAGGATCATTAGAGTCAATGATGGAAGCGATGGCGGAAAGAGCCTTGGCTCCCTGGTCAAGCACTCCATCCATGGGGCCAAAACAACCCCGGCAGGGCATGTTCCCTCTAATGCAACGTTCCCCGCAACCGGAGCGAGTAGCCGGTCCGAGGCAGATATACCCTTGAGCGAGAAAGCACGTCTTAGGATCGGGAGCACTAGTAGCCACACGCTTGAATTCTCTGATAGCGAGCTTCTCGGGTTT
>DAOTVR010000295.1:0-37783 GCA_034436315.1 Anaerolineae bacterium | reverse complement strand
TCGGCCTCATCGTCTAGCCTGCGCTGCGGGCGGGCGGGCACGCCATAGGCCAGCGTCAGATCGGGCACATCGTGGGTCACCACCGCTCCCGCGCCGATCTTGGCCTTCCGACCAACCTTCACCGGGGCGACGAGCATCGCCCCGCTGCCGATAAAAGCCCCTTCTCCGATCACGGTGCGGTGCTTTCGCCGCCCATCGTAGTTACAGGTGACCACGCCGGCGCCGATATTGGCCCCCTCCCCCACGTGGGCATCGCCAACGTAGCTAAAGTGACCCATCTTGACCCCAGGGGCCAGGTAAGCGTTCTTGACCTCCCCGAAATTGCCCATATGCACCTCATCCCCCAGGTGTGCCCCCGGACGCAAATGGGCAAAGGGGCCGATCCGGACGCGATGCTCCACGACGGCCTCCTCCAATACCGAAAACAGCACCTGGCAATCGTCCCCGATGCGCGTATCCCGCACGAGGCTGTTCGGCCCGATGGTACACCTCTCGCCGATCACTGTCTGCCCTTGCAGATAGGTGTTCGGGTGGATCACCGTATCGCGCCCCACGCGCACGCTTGCCTCCACGTAGGTGGAAGCCGGATCCGTCACCGTCACCCCTTCCAACATCAGCCGCTCCAGGATGCGCTCGCGCAAGGCCCGCTCGCTGCGCGCCAGGTGCACGCGGTTATTGATCCCCTGCACCTCGCTCACATCGGTGATGGTCACCACTTCCACAGGCCGGCCCTCCTTAATCGCCAAGCCCACGGTGTCGGTGAGGTAATACTCCCCTTTGGGCTGGGTCATCGGCACCAAAGGCAGATGCGCCCACAACCACTCGGCGTCAAAGCAATAGACCCCGCAGTTGAGCTCCTTGATGGCCAGGATCTCCGGCGTGGCCACGGCCTCCTCCACGATCTCGCGCACCCGGCCGGCCTCATCGCGCACCACCCGCCCAAAGCCCATGGAATCCTCCGAGAGGACGCTCAGCAGGGTGATCGCCGGCTTGCGCTCCCGGTGCAGCGCGTAAAGGCGCGCCAGGGTCTCTACGCGCAGGTTGGGCATGTCGCCGTAGAGCACGAGGACCACCTCCGCCCGCCCTTGCAAAAGCTCACGGGCTTGCAACGTCGCGTGGCCGGTGCCCAGCCGCTGGGCTTGAAAGGCATAAAGCACCTGATCCCCTACGACCTCCTTGACGGCCTCGGCCCCGTTACCCACCACCAAGACGATGGGCTCGGCGCCCAGCTCCTTGGCGCTCTGCACCGACCAGAGCACCATGGGCACCCCACACACGGGATGAAGCACCTTGGGCCGCGAGGATTTCATCCGCGTCCCCTCTCCGGCCGCCAAGATCACCGCTGCCAACCTCATAGGAATCCCCTCCAACAAAAAAGCGGCCAAGCCAATTCCGATCGCCGCGACGATGCAGATAGGCCTCGGTCCGCTTGCACCCTCTTGAGCGGCTCAGCCGCAAGCCCTTACGGATAAAAACTGGGGCGGGAGGGTTCGAACCTCCGGTCGCGGCTCCAAAGGCCGCTGCCTTACCGCTTGGCGACGCCCCAATGTGCTTCTAAAAGCGCATTTTACCACAGAACAAGCATCCCGACAAACGGCATTTTGCGTCTGTGCGGCGAAAACCCGCGAGCCGACCCAGCTATGGGTCGGCTCGCTCCCTGTCTCCTCAAGGCCAGTTCGGGCCGGCTATTCTTCTTCCCCGCGGATGAACGCCTCCACCCGCCGGCGGGCCTCGTCGTCGTCAAACTGCACGGGCGGCGACTTCATGAAATACGCGCTCGGCCCGATGATCGCCCCCGCCATCCCCCGATCCATGGCGATCTTGCAGCAGCGCACCGCATCGATCACCACCCCGGCGGAATTGGGCGAATCCCACACCTCCAGCTTGCACTCCAGCCTCAGGGGCACGTCGCCAAAGGTCGTGCCCTCCATCTGGATATAGCAGAACTTGCGGTCGGTCAGCCAGGGGATATAGTCGCTGGGGCCGATATGGATGTTCTTCGGATCCAGCTCGTAATCAAGCTGGCTGGTGACGGCGTTAGTCTTGGAGATCTTTTTGGATTCCAGGCGCTCGCGCTCCAACATGTTATAAAAGTCGGTGTTGCCCCCGAAGTTGAGCTGATAGGTGCGGTCCAGGCGCACCCCGCGCGAGCGGAAGAGATGCGTCAGCACGCGATGGGTGATCGTCGCCCCCACCTGGCTCTTGACGTCATCGCCGATGACCGGCAACCCGCGCTCCTTGAAGCGCGCCTGCCAGTAGGCCTCGCGGGCGATGAACACCGGGATGCAGTTGACCATACCGCAGCCCGCGTCCAGGATCTGCTGCACATACCACTTGGTGGCCATCTCCGAGCCGACGGGCAAAAAGTTCACTACGACATCGGTATGGGTATCTTTGAGGATGCCCACGATATCGTCCGTGGAGCCGGGGGCCTTCTTGATGACCTCCTTGAGATACTTGCCCAGGCCATCATGGGTCATACCCCGGTACACCTTCACCCCCATATGGGGCACATCGGCGAACTTGATGGTGTTATTGGGGCCTGACCAGATCGCCTCGGAAAGGTCCTTGCCCACCTTCTCGGCATCAATATCGAAGCCGGCGGTGAACTCAATATCCCCCACGTGATAATCGCCCAGGCGAGCGTGCATCAGGCCGGGGATAAACTTGTCCTCGGGGGCGTTGCGGTAATAATAGACCCCTTGGACCAACGCGGCGGCGCAGTTGCCCACGCCAATGATAGCTACTCTAACCTTCTTACTTCCCATTGAGATTCCTCCTGGCGATATAAAGCGTCCCGGCGGCCTCGGTCGCCGGTTGAGACCCGGATAGCTGGGCATAATACGTCAGATGGAGCCTTGCGTCAAAAGCCGCTCCCTGCACGTATACGGCCATTAGGGCGGCGAAACGCCTTCGTTATGACGAGCTTCTACCCGGAATGCGCGCCGCATGTTCCAGGAATTGCTGTAGGGCCTCGCGCTCTATCTTGAAGCTGTGCTCGGGGCCGGGGTAGGTCCTCTCCTTGATCTCCTGGACAAAGCGCTCCATGGCCTGGCGGATGATCGCCCCCACCTCGGCGTAACGCTTGGCATGGCGCGGGGTAAAGGCCTCAAACATGCCGATGGCGTCGTGAAAGATCTGGCAATGGCCGCTGCAATGAGGCCCCGAGCCGATGCTGATCGTGGGTACGCTCAGCTTCTCAGTGATCACCTCGGCCACGCGCGCGGGCACCAGCTCCAAGAGGATGGCGAACACCCCGGCATCCTGCAACGCCAGGGCGTCCTCCAAGATGGCGATGGCCGCGTCGCCGCTGCGCCCCTGCACCTTGTACCCGCCGATCATGGAGGCGCTCTGCGGCGTCAGCCCTAGGTGCCCCATGACGGGGATCCCCGCGCGGACGATCCCCCGCACGGCCTCCACCATGTTGCGCCCTCCCTCCAGCTTGACGCCGTCAACGCCCGCCTCGGCCATAAAGCGCCCCGCGTTGCGGATGGCCTCCGATACCGAGACCTGGTAGGACATATAGGGCATATCGCCGATGACAAAGGCTCGTTGGCACCCCCTAGCCACCGCGCGGGCAAAGATGATCATCATGTCCATCGTCGCCGGCAGCGTATTGGGGTACCCCAGGACAGTCATGGCCACCGAATCCCCCACCAGCACGATGTCCACGCCGGCGCGGTCGATGATGCACGCCGTCGGGTAATCGTAACAAGTGATCATCGTCAGGGGGATCCCCTGGCGGACCTGGGCCAAGAGATCGGGGATGGTTAGCTTTTCAGGCATGGGCTTTACCTCTCTTCCTCACGTGATGCGCACATTATGCGACCAAGAGGGCCGGCCTGTCAACGAGCAAAACCCCTTGACATCCTCTCAAGGCAAAGGTACACTCGCCGTTGGTTGTCCATCACGAGTGGAGGGTATCATCTCGCTCTGAGGAGCTTGATCATGGCTGACGCCCCATACCATCCCCTCATCAAAGAGATGCCCGCAAACGAGCGCCCCAGGGAGCGGCTCGCCCTCTATGGCGAGAGTGCCCTCTCCAACGCCGAGTTGCTCGCCATCGCCTTGCGCACCGGCTCACAGCAAGAGAACGCCATCGCCCTGGCCCAGCGGCTCCTCGCCGCCTTCAACGGCTTGAGTGGCTTGGCCCGGGCCAGCGTACAGGAGCTCTGTCGGGTTCCGGGCATCAAGGAGGCCAAGGCCGCCCAGATCAAAGCTGCCCTGGAGCTAGGGCGTCGCCTGATCCTCTCTGCCGACGATGGCCGTCCGCAGATCCGCTGCCCTGACGATGCCGCCACCCTCCTGAAGGCAACGATGGGCACCGAGATGCAAGAACAATTGCGGGTCATGCTGCTGGATTCCAAGCATCGCGTGCAACGCGTGCACGTGGTCTATGTGGGCAACGTGAATTCGGCCACGATCCGCGTCGCCGAGGTCTTTCGCGAAGCCGTCAAGGATAATGCCGCGGCGATCATCGTGGCCCATAACCACCCCAGCGGCGATCCGAGCCCCTCCCCGGAGGACATCCAGGCCACAGAGGAGATCGTCCGCGCAGGCCGTATGCTAGACATCGAGGTCCTTGATCACCTGATCATCGGCCGCCAGCAACACGTCAGCCTCAAGGAGCGCGGCCTGGGCTTTCAGTAGGATGCGAGCGGAGCACGATCATGGGAAAGATACGCCAACCCCTGCCTGTCAAGCTGATCATGCCCATGTTCACCGCCTTCCCTCAGCTCTTTGAGGCCGCAGAAGAGGCTCTGAGCGCCCATTTCGGCCCGGTGGACTACCGTAGCCCCCGCTTGCCCTTCACCCACACCACCTATTACGAGCGCGAGTTCGGCAAGGACTTGGTGCGCCAATTCCTCTCTTTCGAGCGGCTGATAGACCCCGGGCAGCTGGCGGAGATCAAGCGCCTGACCAACATCCTGGAGGAACAATTAGGAGAGGGAGGCCGGAGGAGGATCAACCTGGATCCGGGCTACATCGCTGCAGCCAAACTCGTCCTGGCCACCACCAAGGATTACGACCATCGCATCTACCTCGGCCAGGGCATCTACGCCGAGGTCACCCTCAGCTATCGCGAGCGCGACTTCCGTCCCTGGCCGTGGACCTACCCGGATTACCGCAGCGAGGCCTATCTGGAGATCTTTCGGGCCATCCGCCGCATCTATCTCGCTCAGCTCAAGGCCCTCTCCGCCGAGCTCACTCGGCAATCAGGCTGATATCCGAGATCAGGCTCTCGTAATCCCAGCCTGAGGCGTAAACCCTGATGCGCATGATCCTAAAAGGCTTGATGGGCAGGGTCTCCAAGAGGTTGCCCGATTCAAACAGGTACCAGCGGTCTTGAGGCAGTTGTTGCCCATACGTGGTGGGGTTGCCGGCCTCGTTCTGGTAATAAAAGCCCTGGATCCAATCGGTTTCACTATCGTAAACATCACGATAGGTGAGCCGGATCATCAGCGGATACTCGGAGCTGAGATACCCTCCCCCCGAGAGGCTCTGATAACGCACCTTGACCGTCGCCCGAACGATCAAGGAACTCGCCGGGTCGGGCAGCCTTTGATCGATCACCTGCTCCAAGACGGTCTCACAGTGATTACCATAGCCGCCGGAGCGCCATAGTCTCACGGCCTTTCGCCCCTCATCAATGACCATCTCCACGTGGCCATCCACATCGCCCCCGTCGGCGCCCTGATCGTTGAAAGTGCGCCATCCCGTCTCCAACGGCTCGCGAAAATCGCCGTTGGTCAGCAGATTGCGCGCCACGCTCATCGGCGGCCGCGGGGCACGGCCCAGCTCAATTTGCGTGCGCTGACGGGGGGTAAGCTCCATCTCCACCCCGTTGGCCCGCACCCTCGCCCGCCCACGATAGGTGGCCACCTCCGCTCGCTCGTTGTTGGCTTGCAAGGCATAGCTCCCGTCCGCATCCAACAAGGCCTCGCCCTGTGGCATGCTCACGCGAAAATCAAGGGGCGCCTCCAGGGAGAGCGCCGTGCCGATACGCACATACCCCCCCAAGAGGCTAAAGTGCAGGCTATTCGCCAGCGGGCTGATGCCGAAGCGCGGCGCACGCAACCGATCCAGATGGACGACCGTCCCGGGGAAAAGGCGCATGAAACTGTGATCAAAGAAAGTGACCACGGCCTCAGAGGTCTCATCTAGACGAACGAGGGTGCCCTCGGAGACGGCCATGCTCTGCCCCTTGCTCAAGGGGGCGGGGCCTCTCCCTAGCGACGGCTCCACGACCACCGTGCCCACCAACGGTTCGACCAGGGCGGTGCGCCTCACCTCGGCGTTCAACAGATACCAACGAATCCCCAGCGGCACGCCCACCACGATCAAACAAAAGGAGGCGAAAGCCATCAAAAGGATGGCCCAGGCGAGCCGCTCGGGATTACGCCTTCGGACAAGTGCCGATGCTCGCCACAGGTCTGGGGAATCAAAACTCGTCATCTAGGCGCGCACCTCAAAGCGTTCAAACTCGCCCCTAGGAGCCTGCCAGCTCACCTCCACCTTTGAGACATGAGCCAAGCTGGGGCCCACGTGAAGCCACGATAGCAGGCTCTGCAACGCATCCTCCGGCCCTTCGGCGACAACCTCCACCGTCCCATCCCAACAGTTGCGGACATAGCCCACAAGGCCTAGGCTGCGCGCCCTCTCGCGAGTGTAATAGCGAAAGTTCACCCCCTGTACGCGGCCATGCACTATGGCCCGAAAGCGCTTTACCTCTTTCTGTTGGCTCTTGCTCGCCTCACCCATCCGTCTCTCACCTCTGGGGCATGGGCTTAATCCAAGCTAAGCACATCATCCGCCCATTCATCGTCCTCGGCGAGGTCCGAGTCGTCCTCAAAATCCTCCTCTTCTTCCGCCGCGAGCTCCAGGCTCAGGTCGTCGGCCTCCAGCTCGTGCACAAAGAGGTCCAGCGGGCGCGTGGCGAACTCCATCTCATCCAGGGCTTCCAGAGCCGCCGAGGCCAGGACCTCATCCTCGCTTTCGGCCAGATGGCTGAGGATCATTCGCGCGCGCTTGCCGCCGATCTGCCCCAACGCCCAAATCGCCATGTCCTGCACCTCCCGATCCGGGTCCTGCACGAGCTGGGCTAACTGGGGCACGGCTCGCCTGAGCTGCAGCTCGCCACAAGCCCGCGCCGCCTCATAACGCATGGCGGGAGAGCTGGCACTCAACTCGGCCAGCACGGTATCCGCCCAAAAGACATCGGCGCTACGGCCCATGGCGAATACCGCGCTCTGGCGCATGCGCTCATCCTCGTGCTCGTAAGCTCGGTCGATCAGCCGACGTGCCCGGTCATCGTTGATGAAAGCGATGGATTCAATAGCCCGGCGGACAACCTCCAAATCCTCGTTGGGGCTGTCGATGGCCCGCTCCAGGGCTTCGCGAATCCTCTCCCCTTGCCTCGGATCCAGCTCGTCGCACTCGGCCAGGTAGACGAACCGGCCCAACGACATGGCCGCAGCGGCGCGGACACCGGCATCAGGATCCGAGGAGAGCAAGCGGATCAAAGGCTCAACGAGATCGGGATGCTCATCTTCCCACAACCCCTCTACCGCGTAACGCCGCACGACGGGATCGCTGTCGTTCAAACAGCCGCGAAAGATGAGCACATAGTCTATCTCAAAGTTCTCCTCGGCCAACTCAACCATGCGCGCCATGATCTCGCGCTTACGCTCCACGCCGATCCCCTTCCACGCCGTGAAAAAGGCCTCGTTCTCGGCGCGCGAAGGTCCCGAAAGACTGATCAGCGTGCGCCGCGCCAAGGGTTTGTCCTCTTGCATGAGCTCGCGCAAAGCACGCTCAAAATCTGAGAGCATCTTTCACCTACCTATCCGATCTAAGCCCCCATTTCAGTGAAATTCTAGCACAATCGGCGCGCTTCGCCTAACAGATTATTTCCAAGTAAACCGCCGCACCTCGCTCGTCTGGCTCCTGGGGACTCCCTCCCGTCCCCCATCGGGCTTGGTGCCCGTCTGCCTCATCACCCTCACGTCCCACTCAAATTCAGGGCGCAGCGGGTCGGGCTTCTGATACAACTCCCGAGGGACCCTCCAGCGCACTTCCTTCGTCCAGGTGCCGCTATACTGGAGGGCTCCACCGGCATAGTAACGCAAGCTCACGGCATACCACTCATCCTCCGCCAACGCTCCAACGGGCTCCCAACTCAGCCAGATTTGGGAATCCGGCCCCCCAAATTCCCGGCCATCAACGGGCTCAATGAGCTTGGGCGCGGGCAAGAGGGGCACGGCCGTGGCCGTCGGCGTGCGCGTAGGGGGGCGGGCCGTGGCCGATGGGCTTGGCGTCGGCGGGATAGGGGTCGCCGTGGGCGTCGCACTCGCGGGAAGGCTCGTCACAGTGGGCGTTGCGCTCGGAGCCGCCGTCTCCGTGGGGGTTGGGCTTGGCGGAATAGGCGTCTCGGTCGGCTTGGGCGTGGCCGTAGGAAGAGGAGTCGGGCAGGCGGTCGGCAGGGCGCTGGGGGTGCTCGTGGGCTCGTTCGTCGGCGAAGCGTTGGCGGCGAGCGCCGGCCCCGAGGCCTCCTGAGAGAGCTGCATCCTCTCCATCCGCTGCGCGGTGGCCACTTGTCCGGGCCGGGTCCACACAAAACGCCACATGCTGTACAAGCTCAACCCCAAAAAGAGCACGAGGGCCAGCGCTACAAGCTCATCGCGCCAGCTTCTCCGCAAGGGCCTGCCGCAAACGGGGCAGATATGTAACCCTGCCGTGACCCGCTGGCCACATTCGCGACAGCGCACCCTGGACCGACGCTCGCGCAAGCTTGCCCCACAAACAGGGCAAACCCGCCATGCTGCCTGGACTTGTACTCCGCAACGTCTGCACCTCATCCCGGCTGCCCGATCAGGTGAGTAGACGCACGATATCAAAATAGGTCACGACGGCCATCAGGCCCAGCAAGATGACCATGCCCACCAGATGCACCAGCGCCTCGCGCTGGGGGGGCACTTTGCGCCCCCCGCGCACCCATTCCAGAAGCACAAAGATCAGCCTGCCCCCGTCAAGGGCCGGCAAGGGCAGGAGATTGACCAGAAACAGATTCAGGCTCAAAAAGGCCGCGAACTCCATCAACTGGGAGATCCCCGTCTTGGCCACCTCGGCCGTCGTGCGATAGATGCCCACCGGCCCGCTGACCTCTAGAGGCATCTGTTTGTGGATGATGGCCCGAATGCCGGCAAAGATGCCCCGAATCCCATACCAGGTCGCCCGAATACCCAAGGGCACGGCCTGCCAGATGGGATAGGCTCGCTTATCCAGAGGCAGGTCAAGGGATACGCCCAACGGCCCTTCGTTTGGGGGCGGCTTCACGCGAGGAGTCACCGTGATCGGCGGGAGCAACTTCCCATCGCGCCGCAAGACGACCTCAATGGGCTTACCTAGGTTGGCCCGGGTCAGCTCCACCGCCTGTTGCACATTTTGGACGGTCTGGCCGTTGATAGAGATGATCGTATCCCCAGGTCTGAACCCGGCTTGCTCCGCCGGCGATCCGGCAGCGACGACGTAGATGCCCGCCCCCGGTCCCTCGACGGGCACCAACGTGCCCACCATGAAGGTCACGCTATAGAGCACCATCGCCAACAGCACGTTCATCAGCGCCCCGGCCACGTAAACCAGTGCGCGCGTCGTACGCCCCTTGCTGGCCAGGCTGCCCTCCACCGAAGGATCATCCTCGGACATGCGCACAAACCCCCCGATGGGCAGCCAATTCAAGGAAATCACCGTCCCTTGCCAGGTCCCCAAGGTGAGCAGCCGTGGCGGATAGCCGAAGCCGAACTCCTCAACGCGAACGCCGTTGAGCTTGGCCACGATAAAGTGGCCGAACTCATGGGCGAACACTAACAGGCTGAATATGACGACAAAAGACACGAATCCGGTCATGACCCCTATCCTCGTTATTCTTCGCCGATGATCCGCGCCCCGACCGCCGGCCGGCTTACCAGATACCTCCCCCCCAGGGCGGGCAGCAGGCGCCCCAGCTCCCCTTCCAGCTCCCCTTGATCCGGAGCCTCACAAAGCAGATGGACGTTGGCTCCGGCATCAATGGTCAGATAAACCCTCAGGCCCTGGCGCCTCCAATCCTGAACCGCCCGGATCAGAGCCACCGTGCCCGGAGCCCAATAGTAGATGCCGCTCAGCCACTCGCGGCCGGCAGGAGAAGAGGTCATGGCCACAGCATGCATGGCCATCGCCTGCCTTTCCACGGCCATTCCCAAAGTGCCCAGATCCCTCTCGGCCAGTGCGCGACGCACGGTCTCCAGCGTGGGCGGCAAGGCGGCAAGCCACGCCGCGTAAAACGGGCTCGTCTGGGCGGCCCGGTGTCCCTCAGATGAGGGGACCTCCTTCGGCCCCCCTTCAAGGATCACCGTGATGATGCGCAGATCCCAATGCTCAGGGGGGAAAAGCTGCCGGGCATAGGCCGTCTCATCCGTGCTCCCGGCCACGAACTCCACAAAGCCATCGGGGATCGAGCGACAGGCCGAGCCGGAACCTTTCCGCGCCAGGATGGAAAGCTCCCTCTCCGTCAAGCTCAGGCCGGCTGCCCTGCTGGCCGCCAGCGATAGCGCCGCGAAGGCCGAGGCCGAAGAGGCGATCCCCGCTGAGGCCGGAAAATCATTCCACGATTCCACCTTGGCCCGCGTTGTGATGCCCGCAAGCTGCCTCACCCGGTCAAGGTGCTTCACCACCCGCAGATAGGCCTTGGACGGCGCAGCCTGCCCGTCAATCGTCACCGAATCCGCCTCTGCGCCGGGCACAAAGACGACGGTTGTCGTCGTTGCCGCTCCGCTGAGATTAACGGAGATGGAAGAGCTGGCGGGAATATTCAGTTCCTCATCCACCTTGCCCCAATACTTGACCAGGGCCAGGTTGGGATGGGCCTTGGCCGTAACCTTCAACCCTTCAGCCCTCAATGCGCACCCCCTCGGCGCCCGTCCTGACCCGGAGCACCCGCGCCCCCGGGATCCCGGCCCCCTCAATGGCCCGCTCCACGTCAAGGCGCCGGCTTTCATCAACTAAAGCGATCATGCAATCCCCGCCGCCAGCCCCCGATAGCTTGGCCCCATAGGCCCCAGCAAGGCGAGCGGCGTGGATCAAACGATCCAATTCATCGGTGCTGACCCCCAACGCCTGAAGCCAGCCTTGATTGAGGTTCATCAACCGTCCCACCTCTGGGAGATCCCCTCGCCCCAGGGCCCCTTTCGCCTCATCTACAAGCGCGGCGATGCTCTCCAGGATGGTGTTCACGAGCAACGGAAACCTCTGTCGGCGCTGGGCGACCCTTTTGATATATTCCGTCGTATCCGCCTTGATCCCCGTGTAGCCCACGACTAACGGCAGCTCTCCCACCCCAAGCGGCTCAAGGACTCGGCCACCGGTGACGTAATACAACGTGCCCCCGTAGATCGCCGCGGCCACATCAAAGCCTGAACTCAAGCCCTCCTGGGCTGCCAGGGCAACTTCGTAGCCCAACTTGAAAAGGTCCCCTGGGCCTATCGCCTCCCCGGCGACCTCGGCCAAGGCTCTCAAGGTGGCCACGGTCACGGCCGACGAGCTTCCCAGGCCATACGAGGCGCTCAAGGCATCCTGGGGCCGTCCTTGGCCCCCGCTCTGAGGGTGCGGAACGCTCGTGATCTCAACGCCGAACGTCCTGCCCACATGTTGCCAGAAGCGCCTGAGCGCCAAAGCCACAAACCTGACCGCCGAGGGGAAGCGGTCCGCCCCCAGCACGTCTTGGACGCCCAGCGCCAAGGGCTCAGATACCCCCGGCACGCATAAGATCACTTGATCCCCGGCGAGCATCCGGACACAAACCCTCACTCTCGCCTCAACCGCCGAGACGATACAAGGGTATCCATAGACCACCGCATGCTCACCGAACAAGATCAACTTGCCCGGTGCCGAAGCGCAAACCGCTCTCTCAGAGCTCACTCCAAAGCCTCATGGCGAATGAGCGTGCCCTCGCGAAACGCGGGGTTGATGAGCGCTCGCTCTATCAAGCGGCTACGCCGCCCGGTGAGCACCTGCACAACCAGCTTGGGCTGCTCTTGAACCAACTGAAACCACAACCTGACCTGTCTCAGCGTCCCCCCATCCACCTCGGTGCCGAACGAGGTCGCCAGCGTGCGCTCTATCTGTTCATAGTTACGGGCATTGATCTCCGGGATCAGGCGCACGACCGCATCCCGCTGCGGATCGCCCGAATAGATCCCCGCCGCTTCGTCGGCGATGATCACCCGCGCCGGGTAGAGCCGCCGAGCCAAGTGGGCGAGGATCTCCTCACAAGAGATGAAGGTGCATCCACGCTGATCATCGATGGCCACGTCATCGTAGACAATGGGCATCAGACCTCGCCGCAACATCTCCGCGAGGGGTTCAACGGCCATCTCCACCAGCTCGCCATTGTGGCAGCGCGCCGAGGCAGAGGGCTGTAAAGAAACCGCACGCAGCCCCTCGGCGAGCATCGTGTCGGTGACGAGGCGGTTCAGGCGCTGCGCGCCGGCGGCCACCTCAGCGTATCCTCGCCAATCCTGTAGATTTCCCTCGCGCAGGTGATATTTATCGGCTATAAAGTGTCCGAAAGATCCGCTGCCATGGCCGAGCACAAGCTGCAAATCCGGCCGGGCTTGCAGCGCGGCCATGATCTCCCGTGCGGCTCGGGCGATCGCCGCCGGCCTAGGGGTCTCATAGCGATATTCGTCCGTGATCAACGAGCCACCCAGCTTGAGGAAAACCAGTTCGCCCACCGCCCCACCTCCTCATCGCGCTCCATCCCGGCCTCGGCCAGGTTCACCTATCGGCCAGCTCCACCTTCGTCACCGCTTCCCTGGTGATGCGATAAGCCTCCAGATCTCTGGGCACAATCGTGTTGGGGAAAATGGCGCGCGCCTCTCGCGCGATATCCCGTTCCGAATAGCGCCGCGAGAGATGCACCAAGAACAGGTTCTTGACTCCCGCCGTAGCCGCCAATTCCGCCGCCTGGGCGGCCGTCAAATGGCCGAAACGCTGGGCCATCTCCGCCTCGGCGGAGGTATACGTCGCCTCAATCACCAGCGCGTCCGCGTCGCGACAGACTTCTACCAGGTCATCGGTCCGCCCCGCGTCGCCCACATGCACTAACTTGACGCCCGGGATCTCCGGCCCCAACACCTGATCGGGATGGATGACCGTGCCATCGGCCAGCCGAACCGACTGGCCGGCCACCAGCGCCCGGCGTTCCGGGCCGCGTGGCACCCCCAGGCGCTCGGCTTCCTCCGCCAAAAAGGGCCGATGCCCCTTCTCCTGAAAGAGGTACCCGAAACATCCCGGCCCGCGATGGGTCACGGGGAAGGCCAAGATGCTCATGGTCGCGTTGCGCCAGATCTCGCCGGCGTGGATGGTGATCAATTCAATGTTCATCTCCACCTCGTCCGAGCGCAAGACGACCTTGATCAAATCCTCTACGCGCTGTAGCGCCCAATACCCCCCATAGACACTGAGTGTGGAGATAGACTCCCAGCGCGCAAAGGTGGAGATCAATCCCCCCAGCCCCAGGATATGATCCAAGTGCCCGTGGGTCAGCAAGACCTTATCCAGTTTCCTAAAGCCCAGGCCACTGCGCAAAAGCTGCCGCTGGGTGCCTTCCCCACAATCGATGAGAAAGCGCTGGTCACGATAAAGCACGAGCGTGGACGATAGCCCGCGATCAACGGATGGCGCCGACGCTGAGGTGCCCAAGAACACGATCTCAAACACCGATGTGCCCGCCCTTCTCGCCCACGCCCGCGCATAAACGGCCGGCAAACGCAGAAATCATCTGCTCTCTCGCTACCGAACGCATCACCTCTCCCCAAACGACACGCAAGTGACCGCGCGCCAGACTGTGCTACGCCCCCTCGCCCATCGCCACAAAAGGCCTCATCTCCTCATGGCCCGAACGAGGCCTATTCTTCAAGGCCGACCACGGCCTTCCAGGGGCCATGGATGCCGTCCTCGGTCACGCCGTAGTAGATATGTATCTGCCCATCCGGATCCTTGCAGACGAGATCGTAATGGACACGTCCCGCCCTGAGATACTTGTGCCACAAGCCGAGGTTGCCCACCCAAGAGACCTTGTCTTCCTGGAAGGTGTGCTTCTCCTTCAGGGCGATGGCATAGCGCCACAGCCTGCGAGCTGAGGCGTGGGTGACGTTACGCACTTCGCCGCCATCGCGCAGGTCACGTATGGTGTGGTACATGACCCCCTTGCGCTCGACCGATTCCACGATCTCAACCCCGACCCGAGGGGGCTCCACACAAGCTTTAGCCGCCTCCTTCGCCGCCGGAGGCGGTGGCCCCTCCACGGGCACGGCCGCCTGAGGGGTGGGCGCCTCCGCAGGGAGCTGCGCCGTCGGCTCCTGGGCGGTCAAAGCACGCTTGATCAAGGCGACGATCTCGTCGCGCATGGCCAAGCTGGTCTCCGCCTCCTCCCGCACATAGATCTTGGAGCCTTCCAGCGCATAGGGGATATCGGTCCCCTTGGGCACCTGAACGCGCAAGATGTTCTTGCCCCCGCTATTCAAGACGCTGAAGCTGACCTCAATAGGCGGGGTGATCAGGCGCTGGATCTCGGTGCGCAGGGTTTTCATCGCCTCTTCGGGGTTCTCCACCCCTTTCGGGGGGATCTTGGGGTTGGGCCCAAGGCCGATATAGATCGTCCCCCCGTTGGTGTTCGCAAAGGCCACCACATCCCGCAAGATGGCGTGCAGCCGTCCGCCGCGCTGGGTCATCTGCTCATGAAAGCTCTGCACGATCGTAGGCCCCTCCTTGCGCGCGGCCTCCACGTAATCAAAAGGCTCTGCGCTGCGGCGATAGGGCCGGGTGCGGGCGAAATCGTTGCTCAAAAAGACCTCCTTCAGCGCTTGGAAGCTGACCTCGGGCAACAACACTTCCGTCGCCCGCTCACCGATCCCAAAGCTGTGGCCTGAGGCCTGGCCGCGCAAGCTATGGGCATCTGAACCCTGAATGCAGTGCATCCGCCGGGGATATTCGGGCCTGGAGCCATTGAAGAAGGAGGCCGTCGTGCGCCTTTTGCCGCTCTCCAGATCGGTCACCTCCAGGGCATGGAGGTTCCGGTCCTGGGTGTAAGCGATCCGCGTCTGGCCGCCGAACTCAAAACCGATCATGGCCACGCCGTTGCTCGCGTTGGCGTGCGCAGCGATCACCAGGGCGCCCGCTTCGGCCATGACCCGATAGGCGGTGAGCACATCGACCGTCGGACCGACTTCGGTCTCCCCCGCATCCAAAGATTCCAGAGGGACGTTCAACCTGAGCAACACATGCTCCAGCGTGCGCACCGGCACACTGGAGTCAAAGATGCCCAAGATGTGAAACCCAAAGGTCGCGGTGAACTCAAAACCCGGTAAAACCAGGATCTTGTTCAGAAGCCGGCGGTATTCCTCTAAGCGCGCCTTCTCCTCCGGGCGCAACCGCCCGCTCGCTTCCCAGCGCTCGAGATCAGAGATCTCTTGCATCATGGCCGCATATCCGGCCACCGTATTGTGATCTGTAAAGGCGATGATATCTAGCCCTACGGCTTCAGCTCGTCTAAGTATATCCAGATAAGAGACGTCGGGTTCTTGGTAATCTTTGGAGCCGGGTGTGTGAATGTGCAGGTCAATCCGACGCCATTCCATCTTCTCCTGGTTGTCCTTGCTTCCCTTGCTCTGTTTCGACCTGAGCACCTTTATTCCCTTCCGAGTTTCCGAAGGCCACGTCAAAGACCTGCTCCACTCGGTCGACGAGCACGAACTGCATCTCGTTGCGTACGGCTTCGGGTAATTCGTCTAAATCTTTCGCATTGCGCCGTGGCAAGCAAACTATCTTCAGCCCGGCGCGATGCGCCGCCAACACCTTCTCTTTGATGCCCCCCACCGGCAATACTTGGCCGCGCAGAGTGATCTCGCCGGTCATCCCCAACTCGCTGCGCACCGGCACGCCTTTCAGGAGAGAGGCCAGGGCCGTGGCCATGGCCACGCCCGCCGAGGGACCGTCCTTGGGGATGGCGCCGGCAGGAACGTGGAGGTGGATGTCCAGATTGTTGATCGCATCCTCATCAATGCCGAGTTCCCGGGCTTTAGAGCGCACATAGCTCAACGCGGCTTGCGCCGATTCCCGCATCACCTCGCCCAATTGTCCGGTGGTGATAAAGCCCTTGTTGCCCTTCATCTTGGTCGCCTCAATGAAGAGGATATCGCCCCCGGTCGGCGTCCAAGCTAAACCGATCGCTACACCCGGAACCTGGGTGCGTTCGGCGGCCTCGTAGAAATAGATGGGCTTGCCCAAATAGTCCGGCACCGCATCGGCGGTCACCACGACTTGTTCCGAGGCTCCTGCCGCCACCCGGGTGGCCACCTTGCGGCAGATCATACCGATCTGTCGCTCGAGCTCGCGCACCCCTGCCTCGCGGGTGTACTCCCGGATGATGCGCCGCAGCGCGTCATCCTCAAAGGATATCTCCTCGCTCCGCAAGCCGTTCTCACGGATCTGGCGCGGGATCAAATAATTCCGGGCGATGGCCAGCTTCTCATCCTCGGCGTAACCCGAAAGCTGGATGATCTCCATGCGATCCCTCAGTGGAGCCGGGATCGTGTCCAATACGTTGGCGGTCGCAATGAACATCACCTGTGAGAGATCGAAGGGCACATCCAGGTAATTATCGCGAAATTCGCGATTCTGCTCCGGGTCTAGCACCTCAAGTAGCGCCGAAGCGGGATCTCCACGGAAATCGCTGCCGATCTTGTCCACCTCGTCGAGCATAAAGACGGGGTTGCGCGAGCCCACGCGCCGAATGGCCTGAATGATCCGTCCGGGCATGGCGCCGACATAGGTGCGCCGGTGCCCCCGGATCTCGGCTTCGTCATGTACCCCGCCCAGCGACTGGCGAATAAACTCCCGGCCCAGTGCCCGGGCAATAGACCGACCCAATGATGTCTTGCCGACGCCAGGTGGGCCCACAAAGCAGAGGATCACGCCCTCGCGCTCGCGCCTGATCCGATCCCCTGTTTCGCTCCCCTCCCCTTCGGCCTGAGCGCGCTCCTGGCGCAGCTTGCGCACCGCGAGGAACTCGATGATGCGCTCCTTGACGCGCTCCAGATCGTGGTGATCCTCGTCCAAGACGCGCCGCGCCTCTTGAATATCCAAGTTGTCCTTGGTGGTCTTTTGCCACGGAAGATCTATGAGCCATCCCAAGTAAGTGCGGATGACCGAATACTCCGCCGCGGCCGGCGGAAGCGAAGAGAGACGCTCCAGCTCCCGCAGAGCCTCCTTTTTGGCCTCTTCGGGCATCCCCGCGGCCTCGATCTTCTCGCGCAGCTCGCGGATCTCGGCCGCTTGCTCGTCCTCTTCGCCTAGCTCCTTCTTGATGGCCTTGAGCTGCTCGCGCAGAAAATACTCCCGCTGCAGCTTCTCCATCCCCGATTGGGCGTCCGACTGGATCTTTTTCCCTAATTCCAGGACCTCCACCTCACGGCTCAAGACGGCCACCAATTTGCGCAGCTTGGCCGAGACGCTATCCAGCTCCAAGATCTCTTGACGAGTGGCCAGGTCCATCCGTGTGCTGGTGGCGACCAAGTAAGCCAATTGCCTAGGATCGTCCGTGTTCAGCGCATTCGCTATCACCTCCTCCGGCAGGTATGCGGCAAGGCTGACCAGGCGGCGAAAGAGGTCTATGGTGCTGCGCACCAGGGCCTCCATCTCCATGCCCTTCTCCACGATATCCGGGACCGTCTCCACCTTGCCGCGCATATAAGGTTCTGTCTGAGTGAACTCGGTGATCCTGATGCGCTCTAGCCCCTGGACGATGATATGCAACGTCCCGTCCGGAGCGCGAGCCATGCGATGGATGATCGCCACCGTGCCCATGCTATAGAGGTCGGCCGGCGTGGGTTCATCCACCTCGGGATTCCTGAGCGCGACCAGGCCCACCATGCGATCCCCTATGACGACATCGTCCACCAAGCGCACAGAACGGGGCTTCTGCACGACGAGCGGCAGAACCGTCAAGGGGAACACAGCCGTATTCTTCAACGGCAGAATGGGTAACTCCGCAGGAATGGCCGGGCCGCTGTCCTCAGACCTTTCGCCTTGTGCTGTTTTCACCAGTTGTTTGATCTGTCCAATGCCTGAAAATGCGTCCATATCACCTATTACCGTTCACATTAGCCTTGCTCTCCAGCAACGCGTATGGGCACGCGATGCTCCTTCGCCTTGGGGAGCTTGACAAAGAGAAAGCCATCCTCGTAGGTGGCCTCGATCGCCGCCGGATCCAACGCCCAGCCGATCCACACCTCGCTGAGAAACTCGCCGTAGCGAATCTCCATATTATGGTAGATCAGCTTGCCCACCGGGTCGCGCCTGCGGCCGGAGACGATCAAGCGGCGATCAACCAGCGAGATCTTGAAATCGTCCTCGTCCATGCCCGCCACTTCGATCTTGACCACCACGTGGCTATCCGTCTCATACACATCCGTCGGCGGCCGCCAAAGGCGGCGGTTGCGGGTTGTATACCACTCGTATTCCACACTCAAAGACCCCTGGCCGGGAAACGGCTCATCCCCTTCCTCGGCAGGGCTTACGATGAGGTCTGCAAAACCCATAACAGCACTCCTCTATCCCCAAAGACCAAGACCTGAACTTTTTAACATTCTACCACACTTGTGGATCAGATTCAAATGAATAGCCAAAGAGCCAAAAGCGCCTCTTGACGCTATCCCGTGTTTCAGCTATTATTTCTGCGTTTTGATCTTTAGCCATAAGGAGACCTTTCGTGCTGCGCGCATTGCTCAAGACCATGCGCCCCAAACAGTGGGCCAAGAACGTCTTTGTCTTCGCCGGCATCTTCTTTGATGGCAAGATCTATGACTTGCGTCGCCTCCTGAACACGTTGATCGCCTTCGCGATCTTTTGCCTGGTCTCTAGCGTCGTCTACCTGGTCAACGACCTCGTAGATATGGAAAAGGATCGCCAACACCCCGTGAAAAGGGAACGCCCCCTGGCTTCTGGGGCGCTCAAGCCCATCGTAGCTCAGGTGGCCGCCGTGGTGATCTTTTTCCCCAGTCTCCTAGGGGCCTTTTGGCTCAACACGCAGTTCGGCCTCGTCGTCCTCCTTTACGCTTTGGTGATGACCCTTTACAGTTTCGTGCTCAAGAACATCGTCATTATTGATGTGATGACCGTCGCCGCGGGCTTTGTCTTGCGGGTGCTCGGCGGCACCCTCGTCGTCCAGGTGACGCGCTTCTCCCCCTGGCTCTATGTCTGTACCACGCTATTGGCCCTGTTCATCGCCATCAACCGGCGGCGCCACGAACTCTTGTTGCTCGCCGGCAACGCCAACAACCATCGGGCGAGCCTTCAGGAATACAACGTGGCCTTCTTGGACGAGATGACCTCCCTGGTCACCGCTACCGCGCTGGCCTCTTACTCCTTTTACACCTTCTCGGCCCCCAACCTGCCCGCGAACCACCTGATGATGCTCACCATCCCCTTCGTGATCTATGGCCTCTTTCGCTACCTTTACCTCATCCATACCAGAAACCTCGGCGGGACGCCGGAGGAGATCTTTTTAAGCGACCGGCCTTTGCTGATCAACGTCCTACTATGGGCCCTGACGGCCGGCTTTGTGCTCTACTCTCCCTTGTTCCTCAAGAAATAGCCGCAACTGAAGCGAATAATAAAGGGGCGAGTGCCGATGCCCTCGCCCCCGAATGAGCTGTGAAGCGCCAACCGAAATCGGCCGGCCTAACGCTTGGTGTACTGCGGAGCCTTGCGCGCCCTCTTGAGTCCCGGCTTCTTGCGCTCCTTGACCCGCGCATCGCGCGTCAAAAAGCCGGCCTGGCGTAAGACGGGACGCAACTCGGGGTTCGCAGCCAGCAAGGCCCTAGCGATGCCGTGGCGGATTGCGCCGGCCTGCCCCGAGATGCCCCCTCCTTCCACAACCACGGAGATCGTGAACTTGCCCTCGTTGCCTGTGACTTTCAGAGGCTCCAAGGCATGGACCCGATCGCTCTCGCGGCTAAAGTACTCCGAGGCGGGCTTGCCATTTACCACAAAGGCCCCATCGCCGGGGTAAAGTCGCACCCGTGCTACCGAGGTCTTGCGTCGGCCCGTGCCGTAATAATACTGTGATGCCACCGATGTTCCTCCTTACATACTGATCCCGAGAAGCTTATAGCTCCAGAGGCTTGGGCTTTTGCGCCGCATGGGGATGTGAGGCCCCCGCATAGACCTTGAGCTTTTTGATGATCGCCCGGCCCAAACGGTTCTTGGGCAACATGCCCCTAACGGCGAGCTCCACCACCCGCGTAGGGTGCGTCTCCAGCAGCCTCTTGAGGGAGATCTCCTTGAGCCCTCCCGGATAAAGCGAGTGGCGATAATACATCTTCTGCGTGAGCTTCTTGCCCGTGACCGCGATCTTGTCCGCATTGATCACGATCACGAAATCGCCCACATCCATACTCGGCGTATAGATGGGCTTGTGCTTGCCCCGCAGGATGGTCGCCACCTTGCTGGCCAGACGCCCTAGATTGCATCCGGCCGCATCCACCACATACCATTCCCGTTGAATATCAGCAGGCTTAACTGTATAAGTCCGCACGTGAACTAGCTCCTTCCCTCATTGAGCAAGGTCCATCGCTCATCTATTCCTTACGGCCAGCCGCACCAAGCCCACACGTCCTGGCCGCATGATCTCTCCTCATCGTAACGTACATGCCACAAACACAATCCCTGCGCGGGGACGGGCACCCCAGCTCGGCGAATGTCACGCGAGCTCAGGATCTCTGCAAAACCGTCCTCCGTCAAAAGGCCTCTGCCCACCAGAAGCAAGGTCCCCACGATCCGCCGAACCATGCCCCGCAGAAACGCGTTGGCCTCAATCTCAAAGCGCGAAAGCCGGATGGCCCCCGGCTTATAGCCACCCCCTATCACGGCATCCTTGGCCCGCCACCGCGCGTGATACACGACGCGCACCGTGTTGGTGCCCAAAGGAGGCTGCCCGAAGGCCGCGAAATCATGCTCCCCCACGAGGCAAGCGGCGGCCCGATCCATCGCCCCAAGATCCAGTGCGATCGGGACATGGTACGCAAAGCGCTCCAGCAAGGGCGCCCGCACATCGCTCTCATAGATGTTGTAAGTGTACAGGCGACTCGTGGCGCTAAAGCGCGCATGAAAGCGCTCATCTGCCTCAGATGCCTCCCGCAAGGAGATCTCCCGCGGTAATACGGCGTTCATCGCGCGCTGAAGCGCTTCGGGGCCATGGGACCATCCCGTGCGAAAGCTGATCACCTGCCCTCGCGCGTGGGCTCCCGCGTCCGTACGCCCCGCGCCGATCACCCGCACGTCCTCTTGAGTGATCTGCCGCAGGGCTCGCTCCAGCTCGCCTTGGATCGTCGGCTTGCCCGATTGGATCTGAAACCCGCTATAACCCGTGCCGTCGTACTCAACCACGGCACGATAGTTGCGCACAACCACGTGCCCTGCGCCTTCCACCAGACAAGCCTTGGCCCTCTCCGCAGCTACCGTGAATCCCCACTTGTCTGAGGCGAGGAATGCAGACGGATGCGCCTCACTAACTGACCAACTCTAGGATGACCATCTCGGCCCCGTCTCCCAGGCGTGGGCCCAGCTTGAGGATACGCGTATACCCTCCAGGCCGCTCCATATAGCGGGGAGCGATCTCATCAAACAACTTTTTAACGACCTGCGGATCCCTTAAAACGGCGGCCACTTGTCGCCTTTCAGCCACATCGTGCTGTTGCGCACTCACTTTTGCCCTGCCATGCTTGGCGATCGTCACCAGGTGCTCCGCTTGAGCCCGAATCGCCAAAGCCTTGGCCTTGGTGGTCTTGATCTTCCCATGACGGAATAACTCGGTCATCAGATTCCTAAAAAGGGCGATGCGATGGCCTGTGCTGCGATTCAGATGTCGTCCAGCCACGCGATGTCTCATCTCAAGCTACCCCTCTCACAATCCAACTCCAAAGGAATCTCTCTTGTGCACTAACTCAACTGATAATCTGCAGGGAGATAACCCTTCTCCCGCAGCTTCTCCACCAATTCAGCAAGAGATTTCTGGCCAAAGTTGCGAATGGCCAGGAGCTCGTCCTTCCCGCGCTCTAAACGCTCGATGAGCTCACCAACGCGGGTGATCCCGGCGCGCTTCAGGCAATTGTAGGCGCGCATGGTGAGATCCAAATCCTCAATGGGCACATCGTAGTAAAGGCCCGGCGTAATAGGTAACTCGGCCTTTTCCTCGCGCACCGCCGTCGCACAAAACTCGGCGACCGGCGTAAAGTGCTTGATCAAAATAGCGGCGGCATCGCTCAGAGCTTGCTCAGGGCGCATGGTCCCATCGGTCCATATCTCCAGCTTGAGCAAATCGTAATCGGTCATTTGCCCGATACGAGCCGCTTCCACCTTCGTGTTGACCTTGACGATCGGACTGAAGATGGCATCCACCGGGATCTGGCCGATAGGCAGGGATTTGCGATCCTCGGCAGGGGAATAACCCACGCCCTTCTCGGCGATCAGCTCCATCTCCAGTTCCGAATCCAGGGTGTCCAAGGTCAACAAGGGCAACTCGGGATTAACGATCTCCACATCGGCGGGACACTCAATATCCCCTGCCGTGAGCACGCTCTTCCCCTTGGCCACCACATGCAACCGCGCGGGCTCATCGGAATGCATGATCAGGCGCACCTTCTTCAGGTTGAGGATCAGCATGATCATGTCCTCTTTAGCGCCCGGAATGGCCGAGAACTCGTGAGGCACGCCGGTCACTCGCACGGAGGTTATCGCCGCACCGGGCAACGAAGAGAGCAACACGCGCCTCAAGGCGACCCCCAACGTGACCCCATAGCCACGCATCATGGGGCCGATCGCATAGCGCCCATAGCTGAGCGTACTCGCCTCACATTCTATTTTGGGTAGCACTTGATCCAACAAAGGGCACCCCCCTTAACTCTTCAGATACGCCACCGGTGACTCCGAGCTCCGCTATCCACACAGCTTGCCCAAAACCATTCCGGGCCAGCAGCGCTCGCGAGAGCTCCCCCAACCGAGCAAACCGCCTTACCGAGAGTAGAACTCCACGATGAGCTGCTCATTCAACGGCACGTCAATCTGCTCGCGCGTCGGCAGCGCCAGGACGGTCCCACGCATCTCCGCGGCGTCCAAACTGAGCCACGCCGGCACGGAACGATGCTCAAGCACCTGGCTCAAAGCCCGAAAATAAGCGTTGCGCCTGCTCGATTCATGGACCTGGATCACGTCATTGGGTTTGACCAGCGCAGAGGGCACGTTCTGCCGGCGCCCGTTGACCAAGAAATGGCCATGCACGATAAGCTGCCGCGCTTGAGCACGCGAATCGGCGAAACCAAGCCGATAGATCACGTTGTCAAAGCGCGACTCCAAGAGACATAGGAGGTTAGCCCCCGTCTGTCCACGGCTGCGCTGGGCAATTTCAAAGTAACGGCGAAGCTGCCGCTCCAAAACGCCGTAGATGCGGCGAGCGCGCTGCTTTTCCCTGAGCTGCAGCCCGTAATCGGACATCCGTTGACGAAACTGCTCCTGCCGCCCATGCATGCCGGGCGCAAATCCCCGACGCTCCATCGCGCACTTGGGCGTCATGCAGCGCTCCCCCTTTAGGAAGAGCTTCATCCCTTCACGACGACATAACTTGCAAACTGGTCCTGTATATCTCGCCATTTGACCTCCTGAATGCCGATCCCCTTGGTCAACAACCAGCTACGCCAAGGGGTCGGTAGCGGGTTTACGTCTGAGAGACCGGCCCGGGTCCTCGCTAGGACCGCCCAGAGCATCACGACTCACTCCCGACGTCATCCCCGCACCTCTTCACTCCTCTCCAAAGCTTTAGATACGCCGCTTCTTGGGCGGGCGACAACCGTTATGCGGGATCGGCGTCACGTCGGTGATGGAGCGGACACGCAACCCCGCAGCCTGGATGGCCCGCAAGGCCGGCTCACGGCCCGGGCCAGGCCCTTTGACATAGATATCCACCTCGCGCATGCCCAAATCCATGGCCTTGCGGCTCGCCGCCTCGGCGGTCACTTGAGCAGCCCAAGGCGTGCTCTTGCGCGATCCCTTAAACTCCTGTCCGGCGCTATGCCAACAGAGCACATTGCCCGCCGGATCCGTAAATGTCACGATCGTGTTATTGAACGTTGATTGCACATAGGCACGACCATAGGGAACGTTCTTCCGCTGTCCGGCACGTCCCCCCGTTTTCTTTCGAGCCATCCCGACCTCCGCTTACTGAACAACAACCCTACGAAATGTAAAGCCCGATCACTACTTCTTCGCCCTGGAGCGCTTCTTGCCCGCAACCGTCTTGCGCTCGCCGCGTCGCGTGCGCGCGTTGGTCCTCGTCCTTTGGCCGCGAACGGGCAAGTTGCGCCGATGACGCAGCCCGCGATAACAGCCGATCTCCATGAGGCGCTTGATGTTCATCGCGATCTGGCGCCGAAGGTCCCCTTCCACCACGTAATCCGACTCAATCACCTCACGCAGACGGGCTGCTTCCGTCTCGGTCAGGTCTTTGCAGCGCGTATCGGGGTTGATCCCCGTCTTGGCCAGGATCTCTTTGCTCCGAGTCCGACCGATGCCAAAGATGTAGGTCAAGCCGACCTCTACGCGCTTATCGTTGGGAAGATCAACACCTGCAACACGTACCATTCTCTTGACTCCTTCTCACCCCTAAGGCCCAACGGACCCCAGGCTATCCCTGCCGCTGCTTGTGTCGCGGATTATCACAGATCACGCGCACCACGCCGCGCCGACGCACGATCTTGCAGTTCTTGCAACGCCTCTTCACCGATGGACGCACTTTCATCACACCCAACCTCCCTCAGAAACTACCGGGCCAGCACCCTCTCCGTGACGCTCGTCAAGATCTCCGCTCCCTCTTCGGTGACCGCCACAGTATGCTCAAAATGCGCCGCCAGGCTCCCATCGGCCGTGACCACCGTCCAGTGATCGGCCAACTGGCGCGTCTCAAAGCCCCCTGTCGTCAACATGGGCTCCAGAGCAAGGGTCATGCCCGCCTTCAACACCGGCCCATGGCCAGCGGGCCCCCAGTTCGGTATGCGCGGCGGCTCGTGCATCCTTTGGCCGATCCCATGTCCGCCGTACTCCCGCACCACCTCAAACCCGGCCGAGCGGGCCGCCTGCTCAATGGTATGGGAGATATCTCCTAACCGCGCCCCCGCTCGCACTGCGCCGATCCCCGCGAAAAGCGCCGCCCGAGTGGCCTCAATGAGCCGCTCCGCCAACGGGCTGATCCGGCCCACTCCCACCGTGATCGCCGCATCCCCCTGGTATCCTCGCCAAATGGCTCCCACGTCCAGGCTGAGGATGTCCCCTTCTACCAACGCCCGCGAGCCAGGGATGCCGTGGACGATCTCCTCGTTCACCGACGTGCAGATGGAGGCCGGATACCCCAGGTACCCTTTGAAAGAGGGCACTCCGCCCATCTTGCGAATCAGGGCTTCTGCGATCCGGTCCAGCTCCCCAGTGGTCACCCCCGGAACGACACGGGCGCTCAACTCCTCCAAGACCTTGGCCACGATGCGTCCTGCACCGCGCATGTACTCCAGCTCTTGGGCTGTCTTACAACGAATGCTCACATCGCCCCCAAGAGTCAACTAATCGTCGTCCCCACGAGAGCGCCCAGCGCCCTGCGCAGATCCTTCTGCACCGTGGCGACATCCTGCTCCCCGTCCAGCTCCACCAAAAGCCCTCTATGGCGATAATACTCAATCAGTGAAGCCGTCTGAGCAAAGTAAACCTCAATGCGCCTCTTTTGCGTCTCAGGAGCATCGTCCGGACGCTGATACAACGCCCCTCCACAAAGATCACACACGCCCTTGACCTTCTCGGGGCTAAAGACCTCGTGGTACGCGGCCCCACACTGTCGGCAAGTCCACCGCCCGGCGAGCCGCTTCAACAGCGTCTCCGGCGACACCCGGATGTAAATCACCACGTCAACACGTCGCCCCATCCGGGCCAGGACGTCGTCCAAGGCCTGGGCCTGGGCCACGGTGCGCGGGAAACCGTCCAGGATCACCCCTTGGGCGCAATCCGACTGAGCGAGCCGCTCGGCCACCATGTTAATGGTCACCTCATCGGGGACAAGCTCGCCCCGATCTATATACTGCTTGGCCTGCAAGCCCAGCGCACTGCCGGCCGCGATCGCGCTCCTGAAAAGGTCGCCGCTGGATATCCGAGGCAAAGGAAGCCACTGCCTTAATAGCTCGGCCTGTGTGCCCTTGCCCGCGCCCGGCGCACCCAATAAGACGATATCCACCAAGGGCTACCTGACCTTCTTGATAAAGCCCTCATAGTGGCGCATCAGAAGCTGGGCCTCCAACTGCTTCATGGTGTCCAGGACGACGCCGACTACGATGAGCAATCCCGTGCTGGTGAGCAACATCTGGCTTGTGCCCACAAGAGGCCGAACCAGGAAGGGCAATATAGCCACCAACCCCAAGAACAGCGCCCCGACCAAGGTGATGCGCTTCAGCACGCCGTTCAAATACTCGGCGGTGTGCGCCCCCGGACGAATACCGGGGATGAATCCCCCCTGTTTGCGCAGGATCTCCGGCAGGTCTTGCTGCCGAAAGATCATATCGGTGTAGAAATAGGTAAAGGCCACTACCAGCACGAAATACATGATCCAGTAAAACACGCCTTCCGAACTGAACAGGCGATAGATAAAGTTGGCGATAGAGCTGATCCCCTGGATCTGGGCGTTCACAAAGTAGCTCGCCACCACCCCCGGAAACATCATCACCGACACGGCAAAGATCAAGGGGATCATTCCCGCCGAGTTCACCTGCAACGGGATATGCGTGCTCTGCCCACCATAGATCTTGGTGCCGCGCACCCGCTTGGCGTACTGCACCGGGATACGTCGCTGCCCCTCCTGCACGACGACGATCCCCACCACGGTGATGGCCGTGATGATCACAAAGATCAGGATGCTCCAAGGATTAGAGACCCACAACTGGCCCAGATGCTGGGGGATGCCGGCCACAATGCCCCCGAAGATGATGATGGATAGGCCGTTGCCGATGCCCTGCTCATCGATCAGCTCCCCCAACCAGATGGCGAACATCGTCCCGGCGGTCAAGGTCATGAGAGTGGCCAAGGTGGGGAGCCACGTCCCGGCCCGAAAGCCAAAGTTCGTGATCACCGGGCCGATGCCCCCCGTCGACTGCGCCAGGAGCGAGGTCTGCCCAAAACCCTGCAAAGCAGCTAAAGGCACGGTCAACATGTGCGTGTAGAGGTTGAGCTTCTGTCGGCCTGCCTCGCCTTCCTTGCTCAATTGCTCCAAGGCGGGGATGATCGGTTGCAAAAGCTGCAGGACGATCTGCGCGGTGATAAAGGGATAGACCCCCATGGCCATCACCGAAAAGTTCTGCATGGCCCCGCCGGAGAACATATCCAGCAAGCCCAACAACTGGTTGCGTTGAAAGACTTGCCGCAGGGCCTCCACGTTCACCCCCGGAACCGGAACATGCGCAGCGAAGCGATAGATCACCAAGATGATGAAGGTGAAGATGAGCTTCTTGCGCAGATCCGGCAATTTGAAGGCATTCGCTACCGCTTGCAGCATGGGTCTCTCCGTATCTGGAAGAACAACCTGCCCGACCGCCTACTTACCCGCTAAAGCACCTCAACCCGGCCACCGGCGGCCTCTATCTTGGCCTTGGCGCTCTCCGAAAAGCCATGTGCCCTGACGGTCAACGCGCGGCTCAACTCCCCATCGCCCAGGATCTTGACCGGGCGATCCTTTTTGACAAGGCCTGAGCTACGCAGCACCTCCACATCCACCACCGTGCCGGGCTCAAAGCGATTCAGAGCCTCTACATTGACCACCGCGTATTCCACGCGATTGATATTGCTGAAACCACGCTTGATCGGCAGCCGCCTGACCAAGGGAAGCTGACCGCCCTCAAAATAGAGCTTCCCGCCGCGCCCAGAACGAGCGCCCTGGCCCTTGGTACCATAGCCGCCCGTCTTGCCGTGGCCGGCCGCAATGCCTCGCCCACGGCGCTTCCGCCGATGCTTCGTGCCTTCCGGCTCGCGCAACTCGTGTAACTTCATGACTTCACCTCTTCAACCCGCACCAAGTGGCGCACCTTTTGGATCATGCCCCGGATGACCGGTGTATCCTCCTGCTCGACGACATCGCCCAGGCGCCGCAGCCCAAGGGCGCGGATCGTGCGCTTCTGACGAACGTTATACCCGATGGCGCTCTTGACGTACTGGATCCTCAACTTACTGGACATCGCTGACAGACCTCCAAGGCGGCAACAAGTCGGCTATGTCCTTGCCCCGACGCTGCGCCTCCACCTTGATATCCTTCAACTGGGATAGCCCCTTGAAGGTGGCCATCACCACGTTAAAGATATTCTCGCTCCCCAGCGATTTAGCCAAGAGATCCTTGACCCCAGCGGCCTCAACCACAGCGCGCACGCCACCGCCGGCGATGACCCCCGTGCCGGGCGCTGCCGGCTTCATCAACACCTTGGCCGCGCCGTATTTCACCAACACCTCGTGCGGCAACGTCCGCCCGATCAACGGGACCAACACCATATTGCGCTTGGCCCGCTCCGTGCCCTTGCGAATGGCCTGAGGCACCTCGCGAGCTTTGCCGACTCCCACGCCCACTCGGCCCTTGCCATCCCCTACGACGACTAGGGCGCGGAAGCTGAATTGCCGGCCGCCCTTGATCACCTTGGCAACGCGGCTGATGTGCACAACGCGCTCCGAAAGCTCTTCGCTCTCAGGCAACTCCACCTGCTGTTCGTCGTCTCTCGCCATCAAACCTCTCCTTGCCCCGCTGATACCGTCTATAGCGCTCTAAGGCAAGCCTAGAACTTGAGCCCGGCCTCGCGAGCCGCCTCGGCCAGGGCCTTCACCCGCCCGTGATACTTGTATCCGCCCCGATCAAAGACCACCTGCGTCACGCCACGGGCCAAAGCCCGCTCCGCTAACACGCGCCCCACGACCTTGGCCGCCTCACTCTTCTTCAGTCCGTTAACCAGGTCCCGGACCTCCTTATCCACCGTGGAAGCAGAAACAAGCGTATGCCCCACCGTATCGTCAATGATCTGCGCATAGATGTGCTGCAAGCTGCGAAACACGTTGAGACGAGGACGGGCGCTGGTCCCGCTCACCACCTTGCGCACCCGCAGATGCCTCCGTAGACGCGCCTCTCTAACCTTCTTCGCTTTATCCATAATGACCATTACCGGCCTCCCGCCTTACCGGCCTTGCGTCGGATCACCTCGCCTGCATACGCGATGCCCTTGGCCTTATAAGGATCTGGTTTGCGGACGTCGCGTATCTTGGCCGCTACCTCTCCAACCAACTCTTTGTCGTTCCCCTCAACCACCAGGCTCTGGCCACCTTGCTCGACCTTGATGCTAACCCCGGCCGGAGGAACGATCCTCACGGGATGGCTAAACCCGACCTGTAAGACCGTCGCCGCACCCTGCTGCTCGGCTCGGTACCCCACCCCGCTGATCACCAGCCGCTTTTGGAACACTTGCGTCACGCCGGTGACCATATTCGCCAGGAGAGCGCGCGTCAGGCCGTGTAAGCGCTTGTGCTCACGGCTATCATCGGGACGAGCTACAGCCAGAACCCCGTCCGAGAAGGTGATCTTCATGTTGGGGTGAAACTCGCGCGTGAGTTTGCCCCTTGGCCCCTCTATCGTCACCCGGTTGCCCTCTAGATGCACCTGTACGCCCTTGGGCACAGGAATGGGCATGCGTCCAATTCTAGACACGATGAATACCTCCCGACACAGCTACCGAACAGGTTTGATCCTCGCCCTCACCCCCGAATCAAAACCTGCCCAACGCGGGGTCTACCATACCTCGCAAAGGATCTCACCACCGACCCCAAGGCGACGCGCTTGCGCGCCCGAGAGCACCCCCTTCGGGGTAGACAAGATCACGATCCCCATGCCAGATTGCACCCATGGGATCTCCCGCTTCTTGGTGTAAACGCGACACCCCGGCTTGCTCACGCGCTTTAACCCCCTCAAGACGGGCTGCCTGTGCTCGGCATACTTCAGATAGATCTTGAGCATGGGGAAACGCCTATCCCGCGTGAGCTCAAAGCGGCTGATAAAGCCCTCGTCCTTCAGCACTTGGGCGATGGCCCGCTTCAGCCGCGAGGCCGGAACGAACACGTACTCATCGCGCACGGCCACCGCGTTGCGAATCCGCGTGAGCATATCGGCAATCGGGTCAGTTGTGCTCATCTTCAGTGAACTCCCCTACTTCCAGGAATACTACCAACTTGACTTGATCACTCCCGGTATCTTTCCAGACATGGCCAATTCACGGAAGCAAATCCGGCATAGTTGGAACCTGCGCATGAACCCGCGTGGCCGCCCGCAACGCACGCAACGATTCCGAACGCGAGTCGGGTATTTCCGGCGCGTCTCACGCACAATGATAGACTTCTTGGCCACCGTCCCTCCCTTCCAATGATCGCTCTAGCAACCCTAGGCCCGGCCCCCAAACAGCCTAAGCCTTGGCAAAGGGCATGCCGAAAAGCTCTAACAGATACCGCGCCTCTTCATCCGTCTTGGCCGTCGTGACGATGGTGCACTCCAGCCCACGGATCTTGTCAATGGAATCATAGTCTATCTCCAGAAAGAGCAGTTGCTCTTTCAAACCCAACGTATAGTTCCCATGGCCGTCAAAGGCATTGCGGGGAACGCCGTTAAAGTCGCGTTGACGCGGCAAGGCGATGTTCATCAGGCGATCCAAGAAGGAATACATGCGCTCACCGCGCAGCGTGACCTTGACCCCGATGGGGTTGCCCTGGCGCAAGCGAAAGTTGGAGATGGATTTGCGCGCCCGCGTGATGATCGGCTTCTGCCCGGTGATCAAGGCCACATCGTTCACCGCCGCGTCAAGGGCTTTGGCGTTCTGGATAGCCTCCCCTACGCCCACGTTCACCACGATCTTTTCCAAACGCGGTACCTGCATGACGTTCTTGTAGGCAAACCGCTCCATCATCGCAGGGACGATCTTTTCCCTGTATAAATCCTTTAACCTTGGCATACCCCTCACTCCTCGGCTGCCCAACGATGATCCCGCGGGCTAGAGCTAGTCAATGCTTTCCTTGCACTTGCGGCAGATGCGCGTCTTGCTGCCATCGGGGGCCACGCGATAACCGACCCGCGTGGGCTTGTCGCAATGCGGACACACCAAGGCGACATTGGACACCCGAATCGGCGCCTCGCGCTCGATGATCCCCGCCTGCGTACGCACGTTGCCCGTGGGCCGCTGATGCTTCTTGACGATGTTCACCCCCGCGACGATGACCCGGCCCTCCTTGGGCAAAGCCACCCGCACGGTCCCCCGCAACCCGCGGTCGTCGCCGCTGATGACCTCAACCGTATCGCCCTTCTTGATCTTCATCATCCACTCCTCATCGCATCCCCAAGAGGGCTAGAGCACTTCCGGCGAGAGGGAAACGATCTTCATAAAGCCTCGCTCCCGCAGCTCGCGGGCCACAGGCCCAAAGATGCGCGTGCCCCTGGGGTTGCGCTCCGCATCCAAAATCACTGCCGCATTATCGTCAAAACGAATATAAGAGCCATCCGGACGCCGGTATTCCTTGGCCGTACGCACCACCACGGCGCGCACGACCTCCTTCTTCTTTACCACGCCCCCAGGCGCTGCGTCCTTGACCGAGCAGATAATGATATCGCCCACCCGCGCATACTTGCGCCGGCTGCCTCCCAACACCTTGAAACACATGATCTCTCGTGCCCCGGTGTTGTCGGCTACCTTGAGCCTGGTAAATTCTTGAATCATCTCTCACCGCCCCTTCGTCCCCGGCTCCCCAAACCCCCCGGGAACAGGTTTTGATCTCCCAAAATCACTCCAGCGAGAGTCCCCGGCAAGCTCGCCGTGTGAGCAGAACCCCGCCCCGACGGCAACCCTAGGACTCCTCGGCCCCGGCACGCTTGATGATCTCAATCACCCTCCAGCGCTTGCGACGGCTTAGAGGGCGCGATTCCTCAATGCGCACCAGGTCGCCCTCCCGACATGCCTCCTCTTCATCATGAGCCATGTATTTCTTGGTCTTGCGAATGATCTTGTTATACAGCCTGTGTGGTTTGGCCGTTTCCACCGCCACCACCACAGTCTTTTGCATCTTGTCGCTGACAACGCGCCCACTCAACACCTTGCGCTGACCCGGCATGCCTATTTCACCTCCGTCGCCAACTCGAGCTCGCGCAGGATCGTCTTGGTCCGGGCGATATCCTTGCGCACCTGCCGAATGCGGCTCGAATCACTCAACTGCTTGGTCGCCATCTGGAAGCGGAGGTTGAAAAGCTCCTGGTAAAGCTCCTCGAGCTTGCGCAACAACTCCTCCCGCGTCAAAGCCCGCAACTCACTCGCCTTCATACGGCCTCCCCTCCGATAGCCTCACGACGCAGAAAGACCGTCTCAATGGGTAGCTTTTGCGCGGCCAAGCGCAAAGCCTCCCGCGCGGTCCGCTCATCTACGCCGCTCACCTCAAAGAGGATCCTGCCCGGCTTGACCACGGCGACGTAATGATCCACATTCCCTTTCCCGCCCCCCATGCGCGTCTCCGCGGGCTTGGCGGTCACGGGGTGATCGGGGAAAATGCGCACCCATAGCTGGCCGCTGCGCTTCATCTCGCGCACGATGGCCCGCCGAGCCGCCTCAATCTGCCGGCTGGTGATCCACGCCGGCTCCAACGCCTTGAGGGCATACTCGCCATAGGTGAAATCCGCCCCGCGCGTGGCCTTGCCCTTCATGCGGCCCCGCTGCTGCTTGCGATACTTTAACCTCTTCGGCATCAACATGGTCTCTACGCTCCACTAGACTGGGCCACGGTCTGGCTAGCCTCAGGCAAGACATCGCCACGGTAGACCCATACTTTGACCCCGATACGCCCAAAGGTGGTCAGGGCCTCTGCCTTGGCAAAGTCGATATCCGCACGCAGAGTCTGTAGAGGCACGCGCCCCTCGCGCACCCACTCCCGGCGAGCCATCTCGGCGCCCGCCAAACGCCCACCGCAGAGGATCTTGATCCCCTTGGCTCCGGCGCGCATGGCCCGCACGACGGCTTGGCGCATGGCCCGCTTTTGGGAGACGCGCCGTTCCAACTGCTCTGCGATGCTCTCGGCGATCAGGTGAGCATCCATCTCCGGACGCTCCACTTCCACGACATCCAGGCGCAGGTTCTTCCCCTGGACGCTGGGCAAGGCCTCGAGCTGCGCCTTTAACTCGTTGACGCTGGCTCCCTTGCGGCCGATCACGATGCCCGGCTTGGCTGTGACGATCGTCACCGCGATCTGCTTGGGGAAGCGCTGAATCTCTATCCTGGAGATGCCCGCGCGCCCCAGTTGCTTGTGGATGAGATTGCGGATCTCAAGATCCCCACGCACGAACTGGGCGTAATCCTTGCCCTCGGCGTACCACTTGGATTCCCAATCCTTTATGTAACCAAGCCTAAAGCCTATCGGATTTACCTTGCGGCCCAAGATTCCCTCCTTATCCTCTCCTACCCTCAAGCCAACTAAGCTCTCGCCTTCTCGGCCAAAACGACGGTGATATGGGTGCTGCGCCTCAGGATGGGCTTGAAACGCCCCCGCGCGCCGGCACGGCCACGTTTCAACATAGGGCCTTCATCGGCCGTGATCTTGGCGATATAAAGCTCATCCGGCGAAAGGCCGTGCACATCCTCGGCGTTCGCCGCCGCAGAAGCGATGGTCTTGGCGACGACTTTGGCCGCCGCCTTGGGCGTGAAACGCAGGATATCAAGCGCCTCGCGCACCCCTCGCCCCCGCACTAGATCCACCACCAGCCGGACCTTGTGCGGCGACATCCGGATATACTTGCTGACCGCTCTGGATCTGACTTCTAGTGCGTCCATGACCTATCTCCTAAGCGCCCTCCGGCGCTCAATTTGCCTAGGTTCCCACCCACCAGCCCCCTCAGGCCGAGGCAAGAAGAGGGATTAACGTACCTTGGTCTTGCGCTCTCCCCCACCATGACCACGGAAATAACGCGTCGGGGCAAATTCCCCCAAACGGTGTCCCACCATGTTCTCGGTGATGTAGATGGGAATATGCCGACGGCCATCATGCACCGCAATGGTATGTCCTACCATCTGAGGGAAGACCATGGATGCCCGCGACCAAGTCTTGATGACCCGCTTCTCGCCCTTGCGGTTCATCTCCTCGATCCTCTTCAAGAGCTTGGGGCAGGCGAACGGCCCCTTTTTCAGCGATCTCGACATACCCGAACCTCCTCATCCCGGCGGTCCTTCACCGCCAGCCAAACATAAGCAAACTCCGCAACCCACATGCGCCCGTGCAAACGGGGGCTAATGTCGCGCCCTCCGGTCGGTCACGATATACTTTGTCGTCAACTTGTTCCGGCGGGTCTTCTTGCCCAACGTGGGCTTGCCCCACGGGCTCTTGGGCGAAGGCATCCCCACGGGACATTTGCCCTCTCCACCCCCATGGGGGTGATCCCGAGGGGTCATCGCCGAGCCACGGACATGGGGTCTGCGCCCCAGCCAGCGGCTGCGCCCGGCCTTGCCCAACTTGATGTTGCTATGCTCCACATTGCCCACCTGGCCGATGGTCGCCATGCACTCCCGCCGGACCAGCCGCACCTCGCCGGAGGGCAAACGCAGATGGACGTAATCCCCCTCTTTGGCCAACACCTGGGCTGCCGTGCCCGCAGCGCGTACGAGTTGCCCCCCTCTGCCCGGGTACAATTCCACGTTATGCACCGTCGTCCCCAGGGGGATCTTTTCCAGGGGCAGCGCGTTGCCGACGCGCACCTCCGCCTCCGGGCCGGCCAAAAGCGAATCGCCCACCTTGAGGCCAACCGGCGCCAGGATGTAGCGCTTTTCCCCATCGGCATAGTTCAAGAGGGCGATGCGCGCCGAGCGATTGGGATCATACTCAATGGAGGCCACCCGCGCCGGGATGCCCAGCTTGTCGCGCTTAAAGTCGATGATGCGATAGAGGCGCTTGTGTCCCCCGCCCCGATGTCTGACCGTGATCTTGCCGAAACTACGCCCCGCCTGGCTCTTGATCCCTCGGACCAGAGATTTCTCCGGCTCGGTCTTGGTGATCTCTTCAAAAGAGTACCCCGTCATGCCACGCCGCGATGGCGTAGTGGGCTTGTATACCTTGATGGCCATGAGTCGTCCCTCTCCAATCCGCTTACTTCCCTAAGCAGCTCCAAAGCGCCCCAGCGGCTATACGCCCTCAAAGAGCTTGATGCTCTGTCCGGGAGCCAAGGTGACCACCGCCTTCTTCCAATCCGGCATGCGTCCGACGACGCGCCCGAAGCGTCGCGTCTTCCCCCGGACGTTCATCATGTTCACATCCACAACCGTGACCTTGAAAATGCTCTCTACAGCCTTGCGCACATCCACCTTCGTAGCACGCCGATCCACCTCAAAGGTGTAGCGATGCAGCGCATCGGCTTGATAGTTGCTTTTCTCCGTCACCACAGGACGCTTTAATACTTCGTATGGGTTCATCGCGCTGCTCTCCCGATATCCAAGGGCATTTTCAACAACTCAAAACGAAAGCCGCCCTCATCGCTCCTCTGACACGGAATCACTCCATGTCTCCGTATGTCGCGTTGATCACCTCAATCGCCGCTAACGGCGCGATGAGGCGATCGTACTTCAACAAATCCCGCACATTCAGGCAATTGGCCCGAAGCGTCTTGACCTGGGGCAGATTGCGGGCCGAAAGCTCTACGTTCGTGTCGGCCTCGGGCAAGAGGATGAGCGCCGAGGAATCCACCTTCAGCCGATTCAGCAAGGCCGCCATCTCCTTGGTCTTGGGCTGGGCCATCTCAAGCTGGTCCATCACCAGCAACTGCCGATCAGAGGCCTTCACAGACAAGGCCGAGCAGATCGCCAGCCGTCGCATCTTGCGGTTTAGCTTCTGGCTATAGCTACGAGGCACCGGCCCGCCCACTCTACCGCCGCCTTTCCAATGGGGCGCGCGAATGCTCCCTTGCCGCGCACGGCCCGTGCCCTTTTGCCTCCAGGGTTTACGGCCGCCTCCGCTCACCTCCGAGCGCGTCTTGACCTTGTGCGTCCCCAGGCGTGCGTTCGCCAACTGCCGCACAAGGGCCTGATGCATGACCGCCTCGTTGGGTTCTATCCCAAAGATATCGTCTCGCAAATCAACTTCGCCGACCGTCTCACCGGCCATATTATGAACCGGTACTCGCATTGCCATCTCTCCTGCCTCTGGTCTCACCAGCAGAGTTCCCAGCCCTCAAGGCTCCGAACCATCCTCCAGAACGCCGAGGGCTGGCCTCCTCCTCTTAGCCCTGCAGCGGGCGCTTCTTCTTGGCCAACTGCGTCTTGGCCGCCTTACGGATCAGCACGAGCCCGTTCACGGGCCCCGGAACCGCGCCCCGGACGGCGAGCAGGTTGCGCTCGTTATCCACCTTGACGACCTTCAAGTTGAGGACCGTCACCCGCCGATTGCCCATGTGTCCAGCGCGATGCAACCCCTTGACCACCCGTCCCGGCGTGGTGGTGGAGCCGCTGGCCCCAGGGGCGCGAACCCGATCGGAGGCCCCATGCGTCTTGGGCCCACCCCTGTGGTGATATCGCTTGACGCCGCCCGCAAAGCCCTTACCTTTAGAAATCCCCGTGACATCAACCAAATCTCCCGGCTGGAAGAGGCTCACGTCAATCACCTGGCCCACTTGGTACTGATCCACATCGTCCGTGCGGATCTCCCGCAGGTGCCGCAGGGGAGGACAATTCTTCAGGTGATTGCGCTCGGGCTTGTTCAAGCGCTTGGCCAGCCCAAAACCGATCTGAATCGCGTTATAGCCATCGTGATCCTTGGTCTTGACCTGGGTGACATAGCACGGCCCGGCCTCAATCACCGTGACGGGCGTCACCTCGCCGCTCTCGGCGAAGAGCTGCACCATCCCCGCCTTTTTGCCTAATATCCCTTGTCTGATCGCCATAATCACACCACCTCAGGGGCACATCTCGGCAGCCACTGGCGCCAACAAGCCTCAACCTTCCCTCCTGCGAGATCCCGCTTGTCCGGGCCCCCAGTCGGGCTGCAAGGGCCATCCCTTTGCCCCTTCGTTTTGAAAGATGAATCCAGCCCGTACCTTTAACGGCTAGAGCTTGATCTCAATGTCCACGCCAGCGGGCAGATCTAGCCGCATCAACGTGTCTATCGTCTTGGGATTCGGATCCAGCACGTCGATCAAGCGCTTGTGGGTGCGGATCTCCAGCTCCTCGCGCGAATCGCGGTCAATAAAGGTCGCCCGCGCGATGGAGAACTTTTCGATCTTGGTAGGGAGCGGCACAGGTCCTACGACCGCCGCCCCGGTCCTTTCCGCAGCATCCACGATCTGACGCGCCGATTGATCCAGCACGCGATGATCATATGCTTTAAGCCGAATTCTGATCCGCTGTTGCTTGGCCATACTCCTCTGGGATCAAGAGCAGTGCTTGCGTTCCTCAAGAGCCATCCCTTCGCGCAAACCGACCTGCTCCCTTCCCAACCTCCTCTCAGAACTTCTACTCGATGATCTGGGTTAGGACGCCTGCGCCCACGGTCTTGCCGCCCTCGCGGATGGCGAAGTGCGAGCCCACCTCCAGGGCCACCGGGGTGATCAGCTTCACCGTCAGGTTGGCGTTATCCC
>DAOTVR010000294.1:0-13538 GCA_034436315.1 Anaerolineae bacterium | reverse complement strand
TGGAGCCAGGGGGGCAAGTCGGCCTCCTTCGTCCCGGCGAAGCGGCAGGCGTAGCGGCAGGTGGCGCAGGTGCCCTTGAGGGGCGCGAGGGGCTTTTCGCCCTTGATGCGCTCCACCAGGGCGATGGCCGCCTTCACCTTAGCCTCCTCGCCCATCACCACCAACACCACCGCGCCCTCGCTGCCGCCGATCCCCCCGGAGGCCACGTGCACGGCCTCCACGCCGAAGAGGATGCGCAGGGCCTCTATCTCGGTGACCGGCTTGGCCTTGGTCAGGCAGTACATGCCGAAATCGGCCCCGATGGTATAGTCCAGCGTCTTGGCCCCGGTGTAGAGGGCTGATTCCTTCACCGAGCGCACCAGCTTCTCCAAGCCCACGGGGACGATGAGGGTCAGGCCCTGCGAGGTGAGCGTGCCGATGAAGGCGGCCACGGTCCCCCCGTCGAAGCCGGAGGTGATCACCCCCACGTTGCCCTCGGAGTCTATGGCGTTGGCCCCCTTGATGATCACCGTCTCGCGGTGAAAGTCATCCAGGGCCTCGCGGATGGTCTTTGGCACCACCTGGCCCTTGTAGAGGACGATGGGGAGGGGGTAGCGGTCGCCGGGGTCGGTGACGCAGAGGAGCCCGTGGGTGACGATCCCGGCGGTGAAGCGCGCGGGGGTAAACTCGCGTCCCAGAAGCTCCTGGGCGATGAAGGCGTTGGTGGTGCCCCCGGCGAGGATGACGTAGGCCCGCTCCAGGGCGGCGCGCACCTCGGGCATCTGCACGACGGCCTTGGCGATGAGGCGCTTGGATTCGGCAGGGGTGAGAGTGAAGGCAACTTTCATGGCGACTCTCCTTTAGGTTGTTAGCTTTCAGTGGTCAGCTTTCAGCCCTTAGCTTTCCGGGGTCGGTCCTTAGCTGATCGCTGAGGGCTGAGTGCTATAGAACAAGGATACACCCAAGGGGCGGGCGACGTCAACAAACTCTTACGCTGTGAGGGTATTCCCGATGCCCCTTGCCCGCGTAGGCGAGATGCTTCGGCGCTGAGTACAGTCCTCCGCATGACAAATGCTCGCCACGCGCCGACCCGATGGTTTTCTTGACGCTGCCCTTGACATGCTCGTCAAAAGGGGCCCAAGTATGCTATAATCAAGCCGGCTACTCTACAGTGTGGGAGTAGGGTTGATAAAGGGGGAGGGGTGATGCCAGTCGCGAAAAGTCACTCACGCGCCAGGATGGCGCGGTTGCTCTTGAAAATGTACTGAATAGAATATCGGCCCGATGAGGCAAACGAATGATGGATATAGAGAAACAGATCGCCTATTGGCGCAACGGCGCAAAGGAGGATTGGGATGTGGCCCAGGAGCTCGTTCAAAACGGGCGCACGCGACATGGCCTCTTTTTCGCTCACCTTGCCCTAGAAAAGATGCTCAAGGCGCTCGTTTGTCGCCAGACGAGCGATTTGCCGCCCAGAATACACAACCTGGTCCGCCTGGCCGAGCTGGCTGCGCTTCCGTTGAGCCAAAGGCAGTTGGACATCCTAGCCGAAATGAACGCTTTCTCGAGGGGCGCTATGGCGACTCGCCATCATCACCGAGTCGGGCCGAAGCTCAAGCTTACATGGAGAGAGCAGAGGAAGGTATTCCAGTGGTTGATGAAGCGATCGTGAAAGCTGTGAAACGGTACCTGCGCGCCGTCCACGCCAGCGGCATCCCGGTACGCTGTGGGGTGATCTTTGGCTCCCAGGCCACAGGGAGGGCTCACCGTTGGAGCGATATCGATCTCCTCGTCGTTTCGCCATCGTTCGATGGGCAACGCAGGCGGCAAGACATCGATCGTCTATGGCATATGACAGTGATCACCGATAGTCGCATCGAGCCGATCGCCGTGGGTGAGCGCCAGTGGCTGGAAGACGATGCCAACCCCCTCATTGAGATCGCCCGGCGTGAAGGGCAGATAGTGACCATCGCCTGATAAGGCGAGTGAGCGGGAGGGCGTGAGACGATGAAGCTGGTGAGCACGGAGGAGATGCGCCGGTTGGAACGCGCAGCCAACGACGCCGGGCACTCCTACGCGGCGATGATGGAGCGGGCCGGCCAGGCCACCGCCGCGGCCATCAAGGGGCGCACGACGGCGGCGGCCAAGGTCCTCGTCCTGGTGGGGCCGGGGAATAACGGCGGCGACGGGCTGGTGGCCGCGCGCTACCTGCACGCCTGGGGATACAAGGTCACGGTCTATATCTGGAAGCGCGAGCCGGCCGATGATCCCAACCTGGCCCGCGCCGGGGAGCTGGGGATACCCATCCTCTGGGCGGCGGAGGACGAGGGTTGGGAGCGGCTGGAGGCCCTGGCGCGCGGGTGCGACGTCCTGGTGGATGCCCTCTTGGGCACGGGGGCGACGGGGGCCTTTCGCGGCACGTTGCGCGAGCTCCTCAGCGTGGTGCAGCGGGCGCTGGCCGCGCGGGGGCCAAACCCCCAACCAAGCACCCCGAACCGGGAATCCCCAACCAAGAACCAAGAACCGCCAACCATCTTACGCGGCCTCCTGGACGCCCCACGGCAAGAACCGTCCGGGCCGCTGGTGGTGGCTGTGGACGTGCCCAGCGGCCTGAACTGCGACACGGGGGAGATAGACCCCCTGGCGCTTCGGGCGGATGTGACCGTCACCTTCGCCTACCCCAAGCGGGGGCATTTCCTCTTCCCCGGCGCGGGCTATGTGGGCGAGCTGCTGATCGCCGATATCGGCATCGACCCCGCCCTGGCCGAGGGGCTGCCCGACGAGGTGGCCACGCCCGAGCAGGTGGGGAGCCTCCTGCCCCCGCGCCCGATAGATGCACACAAGGGCACCTTCGGCAAGGCCCTGATCGTCGCCGGCTCGGCCAACTACACCGGCGCGCCGAGCCTGGCCGCCGAGGCCGCCTACCGCGTCGGCGCCGGGCTGGTGACCCTGGCCCTGGCCGAGGCCGTCTACCCCATCGTGGCCGGCAGGCTCACCGAGGCCACCTACCTCATCCTGCCCCATGAGCTGGGGGCGCTGGTGCCCGAGGCCTGGCGGGTGCTCGCCGAGCACCTGGAGGGCTACGACGCGCTCCTCGTGGGGCCGGGCCTGGGGCGCGAGCCGGCGACGGGGGAGTTCCTCTTCGCCCTGCTGGAGGGCCGCCGGACGGGCCGCCGAACCGTGGGCTTTACCCCTCCGCCGGAGGTGGAGGAGAGGGTCAAGCTCCCACCGCTGGTGATCGACGCCGACGGCCTGAACCTGCTCGCCGGCCGCCCGAACTGGTGGGAGAGCCTCCCGCCGGGGAGCGTGCTCACCCCCCATCCGGGGGAGATGGCCCGGCTCCTGGGAGGGGGGGCGCGGGTCGCCCCGGGGGAACGCATCCAGATCGCCCGCGAGGCCGCCCAGCGCTGGGGCTGCACGGTGGTGCTCAAGGGGGCCTATACGCTCGTCGCCTCGGCAGAGGGGCGCATCACCCTCATCCCCTTCGCCAACCCCGCCCTGGCTACGGCGGGCACGGGAGACGTGCTCGCCGGGGCGATCGTGGGCTTGATGGCCCAGGGGCTGCCGGGCTATCAGGCGGCCCTCTGTGGGGCCTATCTGCACGGCCTGGCCGGGGAGCTGCGGCGCCGGGAGATCGGCCCGGCGGGGATGTTGGCCGGAGACCTCTTGCCCTTGCTTCCCCTGGCGAGGCAGCGGTGCTCGCGCAAGGCCTAAGCAGAGATCCGTCAAGAAAATCGCCCTATTTTTTACGTAAAAAACCACATCTGAGGCTTGAAATCACCGTCAAAATAGGGTAAGATGAAGCCAAAATAAGCGTATCGTTGCCTCACGCCTCGCACCTCCCCCTGGGAGTGGACGGGTGGGGTTCGTCCAGTCAGCGGGGGGATGATCTCAGGCCGGGGTCAGGGGCTTGACCCCAGGAGGGAGGTTCGCGCATGGGTCAGGGCGGTGATCGCCTGGATGTTATGCTGCCTCGCGATCGGGGCGTCTTCCCAGGAAAGCCCGGCCAGCCGAGCGCATCGGCCCGCCTCTTGCTCGCCGACGACGACGCCGAGATCGCCGCGTTGATGTGCCGTATCTTGGCCCGCCAGGGCTGGCAGGTGGTGCAGGTGAGCGACGGCGCCCAGGCCGTGGAGGCCTGGCCGGCCGAGGGCCCTCCCTTTGATTTGGTCATCCTGGACGTGTACATGCCCCGTAAGAACGGCTACCAGGCCTACCGCGAGCTGCGCCAGCTCCACCCCGAGGCGACTTTCCTCTTCGTGAGCGGCTGGTCCAGCGACGACACCTGCGTCAAGCAGGTGATGGACGAGGGGTGGCCTTGCCTGCTCAAGCCCTTTGACCCCCAGGAGCTGATCAGTCTGGTGCGCGCGCTCTTGCGGGCCAGAAGCCTCCCAAGCGCTTCGGCGTAAAGCCCGCCTCTGCCGCCGCATACGCGGAGAACGCCCGTTTACCTCCTCTCCCCCGCGACCTCTGCGGTTCATCCCCCCTGTGCCCATCTTGAGGGCGGCCGAGGCGGAACCTTTGGCCCTCTCTTTCGTCATAATAGGTGAAAGCCTAATGCGAAAGGAGGAGGCTCCCATGAAAGGCTACAAGGCCGCCCTATCCGTCCTCAAGATGACGTCTCTCCCCGTGGTCCTCGCCGCCTCGGCGGTGGCGCTCCTGGGCCTCTTGGCCTTCCTGCTCAACGCCTCGCCCGCGCTGGGGATGTGAAACGCCCCCGAAATAGCCGCGCCTACGGGCATGACGCCGCCAGATCGTTCACAAATGTGAACGATTCCCCCTTGACGACGAGCCCCGGATGTGCTATGGTAGGTTAGAACGCATGTTCTAATCCCGTGGAGGCTCATCCCCTTGGACGCGCCCGAATACCTCCTCTTGCCCTGGCGAACGGCCGCCCAGCCGGCCCTCTCGGATGCGGAATATCGCACCTATCTCCTGATCCTCTCCCTGGCCTGGCAACACGACCGCCATCAGACCCCGCCCATCGGCCGCAAGGAGCTGGCCGCGCTGCGCGGGCTGGCCCTGCGCACTGTGGACGCCCACCTGCGGAGCCTGCGCGCCAAGGGCTATGTGCGTAACGCCCCCGGCCGCGAGGGGCTGAAGCTGATCCTCATCCCCACCGTGCTAGAGGCGACGGACGTCCCCGCGCCGGAGCGTTCCCCCGCCGCGCTCCCCCCTTCTGCGCCACCCTCTGCAAGCCCTTGCAGCCCCCACGAGGGGCCCCGGCCCGCCGAGCATCCGGGCCCCCTGCGCGGGCGCCCGCGCGCCGCGACGCCCCCGGCCTCACCCCCTGCAGGACCCGACGATGGCGCCGAGAAGGATAAGCTTTACCCGGCTAAAGGGAAAGAGGAGCTTCTAGCTATCTCTAACCGCTTGAGGAGCGCGGGGGTTTACCCCGTGGTGGCCGCACGCCTGGCCGGCGAGCCCTGGGTGAGCCTGGAGCTGGTGGAGGCCTGGATCGGCGCCTTGCGCCAGCGGCCCCACGTGCGCCAGCTCGGCGGGCTCCTAGCGGCGATCCTGCGCAAGCCGGAGACCTGCCTGCCCGCGCCCTCAGCCCCTTCGCCTCCCCCTGCCCATGCCGGGCGCGAGGAGGACGAGGGCCCTCCCCCCGAGGCGCCGGATGAAGAGGGCGAGGCGGAGGAGGACGAGAGCCCCCCTTCATCCTTTCCCCAGGACCGGCTCCCCTGGGAGCGCGTGCTCGCCCTCCTACGCCAGCGCCTGGGCGAGGAGCCGGTGCGGGTCTGGCTGGGCGGCTCGGCGCCCCTGGGGCTCGCCGAGGGCCGGCTGATCATCGCCCTGCGCTCGCCGTTGGGGGCGGATTGGGTGCAAAAGCGCTACTGGCGGCAGATCCAGGAGGCCGTGGAGGAGGTTGCCGGGCGCCCGCTGGAGCTGCGCTTCGTCGTGGCCAAGGAGGCGGGCGCGCCGCGCGAGGAAGAGGGTTGAAGCCCCCGGCGGACGTTGCACGCCGCGCCGGGGGCGGCTATAATGTCCCCAGCACAGCCTGGAGCTTCCCCATGCCCCTATACGAACGCGTCGGCAACCTGCACATCCACAGTATCTACTCGGACGGCACCGGCAGCCACGAGGAGCTGGCCCGATTCGCCGCCCAAGCGGGGCTGGACTTTCTCATCGTCACCGACCACAATCTCCTGGCGCGCTTCGTGCCCCCCTCGCGGGCCGATAACGCGCCGCGCCCCGCCCGCGATCCGCAGGGACCCCAGGGTTGGTATGGCCGGGTCCTGCTCTTGGTGGGCGAGGAGGTGCACAACCCGGCCCGCAGCCAGGTGAACCACTACCTGGTCCTGGGGGTGCACGAGGAGCTGGCCCCCTACGCCGCCGACCCCCAGCGGCTCATCCAGGCCGTGCGCGAGCGGGGCGGGATCGGCTTCATCGCCCACCCTTACGAGCGCGCGAGCCCCTTCGCCGGCGAGCCGGCGATCAACTGGCTGAATTGGGAGGTCCGGGGGTACGACGGCCTGGAGATCTGGAACTATATGTCCGAGTTCAAGAGCTACCTGGTGGATCTCCCCCGCACGCTGCTCTACGCCTTTTGGCCCAAGCTGGCCATCCGGGGGCCCTTCCCCGAGACGTTGGCCAAGTGGGACGAGCTGGCCTATGCCGGCCGGGTGGTGGCCGTGGGCGGCTCCGACGCCCACGCCAACCTCTACCGCCTGGGGCCGCTCGCCCGGCGGGTGTTCAGCTACGTGCACCTCTTTCGCGCGGTCAACACCCACGTGCTCCTCGACGAGCCGTGGAGCGGGGATGCCGCGCGGGATGCGCAGCTCATCTACGCGGCCTTGGCCCGGGGCCGCTCCTTCGTGGCCTACGACGCCCTGGCCCCCGCGCGGGGCTTTCGCTTCTGGGCAGAACAGGGGGAGACCAGCTACCTGATGGGCGACGAGATCCCCGCCCAGGGGCCGGTGTGGTTTCGGGCCGAGGCCCCGGCGCCGGCCCACCTGCGGCTGATGCTCAACGGCTTTTGCGTGGCCCAGGCCCGCGGGCGCGAGATGCGCTTCCAGGGGCGCACGCCGGGCGTCTACCGCCTGGAGGCCTACCGCCCCTACGCCCTCAGGCCGCGCGGCTGGATCTATAGCAACCCCATATGGGTTAGAACGCAACGACACGGGCTAGCCTAGAGCGCGTCGGCAAACGCTCGTAGTAGAGACGTCCTGACAGGACGTCTCTACGATCCCCGTTTACACGCCCACAAGGGGCTAGGCTACCGCTTGGTAAATAGGGCCTAGACGGCCGTTCACGGAGGCAGTATGTTCAAGAAACGTAAGAGATACGATCCGGGCACCGGCGCCGGAGGAGGCGGCACGACCCCTCCGCCCGGCGAACGCGAGTGGACCTTCATGGTCTACCTTGCCGGGGACAACAACCTGGAACAAAACGGGCGCGCCGACCTCGCCGAGATGAAGCAGGTCGGTTCCAGCCCGCAGGTGGCCGTGGTGGCCCAATTCGACCGTATGAGCGCAGGCTCCACGCGGCGCTACTTCCTGCGCCGGGGGAGCAAGCTGGAGGAGGACGCCGTCGGGCCGGAGCTCGGCGAGACGAACACCGGCGACCCCCACGAGCTGGAGCGTTTCATCACCTGGGCCATGAGCACCTACCCGGCGAAGCGCTACGCCCTGGTGCTCTGGAACCACGGCACGGGCTGGAAGGAGGACGAGGTCTACAAGATCGCCCAGAGCTCGGGGCTTTACCCCTCGCGCCGCGCGCCGGAGCTGGACCCCTTGGTCAAGGGCCTGGTGGGGCGCAGCGCGCGCCCGGTGCTCTTTGCCCCCACGATCAACGCCATCCTGGCCCGGGGCATCGCCTACGACGACACCGATTGCGACTTCCTGGATAACGCCGAGCTGAAGCAGGCCATCCGCGGCGCCCTGCGGGACGTGGGCGTGGAGAAGCTGGACCTGTTGGGCTTTGACGCCTGCCTGATGAACATGCTGGAGGTGGCCTATCAGCTCAAGGACGTGGCCGCGCACGTCGTCGGCTCGCAGGATACGGAGCCGGTCGCCGGGTGGCCCTACGACGCCGTCCTGGGCGAGCTGAGCAAGCGGCCCCAGATGGCCGGGCCGGAGCTGGCCGGGGTCATCGTGGAGCACTACCTGCGCTCCTACGGCCCCTACGACGAGGTCACCCAATCGGCCCTGGACCTGAGCCGGGCGCGCGAGGTGGTGTTGGCCCTCAACGAGCTCTGCAAGTACGTCCTGGATAACCAGGACGGCTGCGAGCTGGCCGTGGGCCGGGCCGGCCGCCGCGCCCAGAGCTATAGCGACCCGGACTATAAGGACCTCTACGATTTCTGCCGCCTGCTCTCCGAGCGCGCCGGCCAGGAGGAGCTCAAGCGCCGCGCCCTGGCGGTGATGGAGCTGCTCGCGCCGCCCGGCGAGGGGCGCTTGGTCTACGCCGAGGCCCACCGGGGCTTGCGCCTGGCGAGGTCGCACGGGGTCTCTATCTACTTCCCGACGCGGGTCCTCTCGCCCTTTTACAAGCGCCTGGATTTCGCCAGCGAATCGCTGTGGGACGACATGTTACGCCGGCTCTTCGGGGCCTGAATGCCGGAAAACGGCATGACTACCACGAAGCCGCCATGTCGCTCGTAGGGGTAGAGACGTCCTGTCAGGACGTCTCTACGATCCCCGTTTCACCGCCCACGAGGGGCCGGGCTACGGTTTCAAATGTTTGTAGTCTAGGGCCTTGTGCCCGTCCTATCGCCCACGAGGGGCGCTGGAGCGCGAGGGGCCATTCACCGCCGAGGCGCAGAGGGCGCGGAGCAAGGCGGGAGGAAAACGGGTAACACCCTCGGCGTCCTCAGCGTCTCCGCGGTGTACAGAACGCAGTACGTGGGAGGGAACCATGCAGTATCGTCCGTTAGGCAAGACGGGCTTGGAAGTATCGGTCATCGGCTTGGGCTTGGCGCCGATGATGTGCCTGGAGGTGGAGGCCGGCGTGCCCCTGATCCGCCGGGCGCTGGAGCTGGGGATCACCTACTTGGATACGGCGCGCAGCTACGGCGAGACGGAGGTGATGATCGGCCGGGCCCTGGAGGGCCGCCGCGAGGAGGTGGTCCTCTCCACCAAGACCGGCGCCAAGACGCGCGAGGAGGCCTGGACGAGCATCCGGGAATCGCTGGAGCGGCTGCGCACCGACTATGTGGATAACTGCCACCTCCACGGCCTGCGCGGAGAGGAGGATATAGAGGCGCGCCTGGGGCCGGGCGGGGCGCTGGAGGCCCTGATAGAGGCCCGCGAGCGGGGCCTGGTGCGGCACATCGGCTGCACGGCGCACACCAGCCGCACGCTGCTCATGGCCCTGGAGCGCTTTGACTTTGAGACCATCCTCGTGCCCATGAACCTCGTGGAGCGCGAGCCGCTGGAGCGGCTGATCCCCTTGTGTCACGAGCGGGGCGTGGGGGTGACGATCATGAAGCCCGTGGCCACGGGGCTATTGCCCGCGCGGTTGGCCCTGAAGTGGCTGCTCAACCAGCCCATCGCCACCATCGTCCCCGGGGCGGTGACCCTGGAGGAGCTGGAGCTGGACGCGGCCGTGGGCAACCTGGAGGATTACACCCTCAGCGCGGAGGAGGAGGCCGAGGTGGAGGCGCTGCGGGCCCGCTGGGAACATGCCCGCTGCCGCATCTGCGCGGCCTGCGAGCCCTGCCCCCAGGGGATCTCCATCGGCATCGTCCTGGGCACCGACCTGATGTACGACCACTACCGCAACCTGGGCCGGGAGCGCTTCGCCGCCATGCCCTGGACACGCGAGCGCCTGGAGCGCGAGCTGCGGACGAAGGAGGAGCTCCTGGCCAAGATCCCCGGCTGCGCGAGCTGCCGCGCGTGCGAGCCGCGCTGCCCCTACGGGCTGCCCATCGTGGAGATGCTCCAGGGGCTGGTGCCGGCCCTGCAGGACATGGTGGCGCTCTGCCGGGAGAAGCTGGGAACTCGTTGAAAGGAGGGGTTTACCGATGAAGCCCATTCGCCAAACCTGTGTCCCTCGCCCCGAGGTGCTCAAGGGGGACCTGGAGGATGCCCTCTTTGCGGCCAACTTCGGCCACGTGTTGGCGGGGATCGCCCCGAAGGTCTATCAGGATGCAGAGACCTTTTTCCGCAACACCTATCCCACCGAGCTGTTGCGGAAGCTGGTGGGCACCATCTTCCAGCGCCTGGCCGATCCCCATGAGGCGGGGGCGCCGATCCGCCTGAGCACCGGCTTCGGCGGCGGCAAGACCCATACCCTCATCGCCCTCTGGCACCTGGCACGGCACATCGACCAGACCACCCTGGGCACCGAGCTGCTCCCCGCCGCCGGCCGGCCACAGCGGGTCGTCGTGGCGGGGATAGATGCCGACGGCTTCGGGGCCAAGGTATGCGCCACCCACGGCACCCTGCAGACGCACAGCCTCTGGGGCGAGCTGGCCTATCAGCTCGGCGGCGTGGAGGGCTATCGGCGCATCCAAGAGTTGGACTCCCCCACCTCCATGCCCGATCGGGCCACCCTGCGCGCCATCCTCCCCGATGAGCCGCTGCTGATCCTCCTGGATGAGCTGGTCATCTACATGGCCGTGTTGGACGACCAGGCCCAGGGGCAGTTGCTCGCCTTCCTGAACATGCTCATCTCCGAGATCACCGCGCGCCGCCAGGCGGTGCTGGTGATCACCGACCCCGCCGGCCAGCCGGCCTATAGCCGGGAATCCCGCCGCCTGGCCGAGAGCCTGGGCCGGGCGCCGGCGGAGGCCCCTGCCGAGCCCTCCCCCCATCGGCTGCGCGAGGCCGACGAGCGCCTCGGAGACGTGCTCGGACGCACCATGAGCAACTACGAGGTCATCGGCAGGGAGGGCCCCCAGGTCATCCTGCGGCGGCTCTTTGAGCGGATAGACGGCGCTGCCGCCGAGGAGGCCTCGGCGGAATACTATCGCGCCTATCAGCGCGTCTCGCAGGAGTATGCCGAGTTCCTCCCCCAGGAGGCCGCCACGCGCGATTACGCCCAGCGCATCGTCCAGTGTTATCCCTTCCATCCCCGCCTCCTGGAGACCGCCCAGAACCGTCTGGGGGCGCTACAGGATTTCAACCAAAGCCGCGGCGTGCTGCGCCTCTTTGCGCGCATGCTGCGCGATATCTGGGAGAGCGGCTCGGACGTGCCCTTGATCACCGCCGGCGACCTGGATTGGTCTAGCCGACGCATCCAGGCCGACCTCCTGGAGCGGCTGAAGCGCGATCCCTTCAAGGCCGCGGTAGAAGCCGACATAGAGGGCCACGCCCGCGAGCTGGATCGGCAACATGCCACCGATATCCATCGCCGCGTGGCCTCGGCGCTGCTCTTGGAGAGCTTGCCCCTCACCGACAGCGCGGCGATGGACAAGCGCGAGCTGACCCTGGCCGTGTTGCGCCCCTCCGATGTGGGCCACGAGCCGGCCGAGGCCTTGGATCGGCTGTTGCACGTCTGCTGGCACACCTACAAGACCGAGGGCGGGCTGAAAGCCCAGTTCCGCTACGAGCCCAACGCCCTCAAGATCATCGAGGAGCGCGCCCGCGACCCGCACCTGGCCGAGGACGCGCGCCGGACCGTCTTGTCCTGGGCCCAAAGCTATTTCAGCGGACATCTCTTCTCCCTCGTCGCCTATCCTTCCAGCCCGCGCGCCGTGGCCGATTCCGCCAGGCTCCAGCTCGTCCTGGCCGATTCCGAGCCGCTGGCCCAGGCGATCTGCGATTACGAGGACGACTCCGACCCGGCGGCCAAGATGCCCCGGCGCTTCCGCAACGCCATCCTGGCCGTGGCCCCCACGCCGCAGGCCCTGGAGGAGGCCGTGCGGGCCACGTGCCGCCTTAAGGCCGCGGAGGAGGTGGCCAAGGAACACAAGAAGGGCACCCCCGTGCGCCAGCAAGTGGAGGAGCTTTTGCCCATCTACCGGGAAGAGGCCGCCCGCGCAGCCATCCGCGCCTTTAACCGCGTCTGTCTCCAGGGCCGCCCCTCGCTCACCCTGGCCGAGCGCTACCAGGTGGATAAAGAGAGGCCCCTGGGCCAGGCCAACGGCCAGGAGCGGCTGATGGATTTCCTCAACGACAACCGCCTCATCTACCAGCGGGACGATGCCCTAGACGTGGACTTGCTCGTGGAGGAGCTTTTGCCGGGGGCCACGCCCTCGCTGGAGCACCCCGGGGCCTACTCCGCCAGCGCCCTCCACGAGCGCGCCCTGGCACACCGTAGCCTCAAGCTCATGGCCGACGAAAGCCCCGTGCGCAACGCGGTGCTCAAGGCCGTCGCCGCGGGGCGGCTGGTGGTGCGCCTGGCCAACGGCGACGTCTACGACCGCGAGGGCGCGGTGCGCGGGGCGCCGGGCAGCCGTCAGCGCTTCCCCGGCGAGCGCTTGACCACCCTCAGGCTCACCGGCGACGTGCTCCTCGCCCCGCCGGGGGCGCCCTGCCTCGCCGAGTGGCTGCGCGTGGACGAGCGCCCCACGCCCGAGGGGGCCTTGTTGGCCCTTGAGGAGGCCGCCGCCCAGAAGGGGGCCACCGTGGAGCAGGTGCGCGAGGCCGCCGATTTGGGCCAGGTGCACGTCCTGGAGCGCGAGGGCCGGCTCCAGGTGGTGGATGACGAGGCTTGGCGCGCCTGGGCCCCGCCCGACCTGCGCCGCCAGGAGGTCGTCGCCGACACGTGGGAGAAGGCCCTCGCCTACGCCCCCCGGCGGGCGCTCAAGGCGCTCACGTTCAAAGCCCGGAGCCCGGCCGCGGCCGACAAGCTCCTGGCCTGCGCCCAGCCCTTCGGCGCCCCCAGGCTCACCCTCTCGCTCTGGTTCAGCGGGGAGCTCAAGGAGGGCGGCCAGGTGCACTTCTCCGCGCAGGGCGTGCCCCACAACGCCCCCCTGCGCCCACTGGAGCTGGCCAAGACCATGGCCCGCGCCTGTAAGGAGGAGGGTGCATCCTACGAAGCCCGGCTCGAGCTGGAGCTGGGGGGAGGCCCTCACCCGCCCGCGGGAGAGGGGGGCCGGCGCGGCACGGAGGGCGCCTTCGCCCAGGCCCAGGCCCAAGGGGGCCGGGCGGTGCAATTGGAGGCTCACTTTGGCCCCGAGGAGGATGCCGATGTGCCCTGAGGTCCGCCGCACGGCCCCGACCCTGCGCCAAGCGCCCTTCGCCCTGCGGATCGTGCAGCGCCGCAGCGGGCGGGCGGCGATCATCTACCGCCGCCAGGCCGACGCCAAGGGCCGCGACCGCCTGCAGCGCATCGCCGCCCTCTCGCCGTTGGCCTTCACCGCCGCCGGCGGCTTGCTGCGACAGGCGCTAGAGGGGTCCGGCCTCCAAGCGTCGGGGCGGCCCGGCGCCTTTATCCCCCTGGATGCCGATGGCGGCGCGCGGCTGGCCTGCTTCGCGCTGCTCGCGGCGGGCCTGCGCGACGGCGCGCGCCTCTCCCGCGCCGCCGACCACCTGCGCGCGGCCTCCGGCGCCCAGGCCGCCTGGTGGCTGGGGCTGCTGACCCAGGAGGACGGCGGGCGCGCCCTCAGGGCCCTGCGCATCCTCACCGAGGCGGTGAAATAAAAAGGATGAAGGAGGAAGGATGAAGGA
>DAOTVR010000293.1:0-2020 GCA_034436315.1 Anaerolineae bacterium | reverse complement strand
CGCTCCACTTGCGGTTGAAAACGCAACCCGGTACATCTGAAAGGTAAAGGCTACAGGGCGTGGGGCAGGATGCCGTGCAAGGGTAAACCCGCGCCTTGCCGCCGCCTTGTTGGGCTAGCTGTTCGTTGAGGGCCTGTATGCGCTTGTGGCGCTCGCTGGTGCTGCGCACTTCCTCGCCCACGGCCCTGTAAAGCCACTGCAACCGTTCTGGATCGGCTACAGGTACGCGCTCCGAGCCGATCACCGAGATTGCCTTGAGCTTCTTGGAGCCCATAACCGCGCCGAACCCGCCCTGGCCGGCCACAGAGGTCGTTGCCGTCTGGATAGTGGCAATACGCGAGAGGCGTTCCCCCGCCGGGCCAATGGCCAGGGTCTTGACATGTTGGCCGTGAGCTGCCCGAATGGCCTCCTGGGTCTCAAGGCAATCCAGGCCCCAGAGTTCGTCGGCGGGAAGGATGCTCACCTCGTCGTCGCGGATCAGGATCTGCACGGGGGTGTCGCTTGCCCCAGTGACCACGAGGCCATCGTAGCCGGCCTTCTTCAACTCTGCGCCCCACTCTGCGCCGATACTAGCCCGCGTGAACCACGTGTAAGGGTAGCATTGAGGGCTAAAAGCGCAGATGTTCGTACGCCCCGAATAAGGCGAGCGCGTGCCCGTGAGCGCCCCCGGCATGACCATCAGCGGATTGCGAGCATCGAAAGCCCCTACCGGCTCAGGATACTCGTCCCAGAGAAGCTTGGCCGCCAGCCCCCGCGCTCCAAGGTAGGTTGGCAGATAAGGGGCTGCTTCCTGGGCCCAGATGCGTCCTTCCGAAAGATCAACGCGCAAAATGCGATTGCGCCAACCGTACAGGGATGCAAAACGAGGCAATTTCACAACGATGGGTCTCATCAAATCGCCACTTCCTCCAAGAGATGTGTCTTTCCTCAAGAGGCCAAGTTAGGCTTGTGAGCATGCTCATGTTGATGGTGACACCCTAAGGCGTGAGCATGCCCTGGCCCCTCAGGATCGGCCTTCCCAGCAACAGGCAACGGCTCGCCGATCCATACCCTGAGTGCATTCGCCCAAGGTAGCTCCTTGGCCCCAAAACCGTAACCTACCTTTTCAATGCTCATGGACGGTTGGCGAAAACTCGCCAATGTACTGAGGATTGCCGCGCCGGTCGGAGTGACCAGCTCAGTCCGGGCTTCGGAGGGGACGATGGGCGCTTTGGCCGCGGCGAGCAAGGCCAGCGTTGCCGGGGCCGGTACGGGCAACAAGCCATGCTCCGTCTCCACTTGGCCGCTACCCAGTGGCAAGGGAGAAGCATACAGGGCCACAAGGCTTAGCCGTTCTACCGCACAACAAAAGCCCACGATATCTACGATCGTGTCAATGGCCCCCAGCTCGTGAAAGTGCACCTCCTCTATGGGGATGCCGTGCACCATGGCTTCGGCCTCCGCCAGCCGCCGAAAGACACGCAAGCTCATGGCCATCACCTCAGGGGAGAGCGTGCTCTGCTGAAGGATTTGCTCTACCGCTTGCAGGTTGTGCCCAGGGCGTTCTTTGTTCAGCTCCAAGACCTTAAACTGGCTGCCGCTGATGCCGTGGCGCACCTGGCGTGTCAAGGTAAGCTCATAACCCGCGATACCGAGCTTGGCCAGATCCGCTTGGAGGTCCTTTAGGTCCAGCCCGGCGTCAAGCAGTGCGCCCAAGAGCATGTCTCCGCTTGCCCCAGAGAAACAATCGAAATAAGCGATCCGTCCGCTCACCTCACCTCATCCGTTCAGCCATCTGAAATGCCTTAGGTGTGAGACTACCAGGGCCTCGCCCAAAAAAGATCGCGCGAACGGATTCTCAGATCCGTCGAGCGATCTTGCTCCCATGTAAACTCTACAGAGCCGATTATATGGCGGCATAGCCGAGTGTCAAATCTGCTTCGCTTCATCTCAAGCCTCTCTTTACGCCGCCTGTCGTCCTCTTGGAGACATTTCGCTTGCATCGGGTTATGGGGCGTATTACAATAGCTTCCCAAGTGAG
>DAOTVR010000292.1:0-2651 GCA_034436315.1 Anaerolineae bacterium | reverse complement strand
AGTTGACGAACCTGGTGACACGACTGCAAGAGCTGCCGGTGAACATCAAGGTCGTGCCGGACTATTCGGAGATGGCCTTTTTCCGCACCAGCACCGAACAACTGGGTGGCCTCCTCTTGATCGGGCTCAAGGAGCCGGTCATTGGGCCGATCGATCGCCTGATTAAACGCGCGTTTGACGTGCTTGTCTCCGCCCTAGGACTAGTGCTGCTCTCGCCCCTATTTGCGGGGATCGCCCTTGCCGTAGCCTTGAGCTCTCCCGGCCACGTCCTCTACCGCAGTCGGCGCGTGGGCGAGGGGGGGCGGATCTTTGAGATGCTCAAGTTCAGGACGATGTACAAGGACGCAGATAAGCACGAGCAGGAGCTAATCAAGGAGACAGAGGAGGGCAAGCTGCTCTTTGAAAAGCGCAAAGACGACCCACGCATCACCCCCTTGGGGCGCTTTTTGCGGCGTTACAGCTTGGACGAGCTGCCGCAGCTTTACAACGTGCTGATCGGTGAAATGAGCCTGGTGGGCCCTCGGCCAGAGCTTCCCGCGTTGGTGGAGCGCTACGAGCCGTGGCAACGGAAACGCTTTGAAGTGCCCCAAGGCATGACGGGCTGGTGGCAAATCTCTGGCCGTGGGAACAAGGCCAAGTATCTTCACGTTGAAGACGACCTGTACTATATCCGCAACTACTCCTTGCTTTTGGATCTACGTATCCTCTGGCACACGTTAGGGGCTGCGCTTAAGGGCGAAGGGGCCTTCTAGAGAACACCTGACACCGGAAGGTTCTGGCAGACCGTAACCTATACAGAGGCACGTCGTCTTTATTAGAAGCAGATGCGCCATCTGCTGGATGATATTTTTTGCCTTGCGCCAAGGCGAAGTGAAAACCGAAGCAACCAAGCTATTGCCAAGCGGGCTATATTGTGCTACCATTAGGTTAGTGTACCGCGAGCGGAGGCAAACGAGGGAAGATGGAGATAGGCTCGAAGAAAAAGGCCGGGATGCAGTTGCGTTCGCGGGTTTTGGCCTTCTTTGTCCTGGCAGCCAGTTTGGCTATTGTCCTGGGACAGCTTGGGCCGAGCTGGGCGCAGCCGTGGCAAAACAACTTGCGTGACACCATTCCCACCCGCATGCCAACTTCCACGCGTGGCCCCACTTCCACGCCTAGCCCAACCCCTGGGCCCTGCGTCGGTCGCGTCCTACTGCGAGAGGGCGTTGGGGGCTATGAGGGGACTAGCGACACATGGATCTATGCCTACAACCCCAACTTCCCCCAGCCCCTAGACGGCGGCCTCAGAGTGAAGGGTGGAGAAGCGAAAGCCACGCTGATTCGCTTTGAAATCCAGGGAGTGCCTTCCGGAGCCGAGATCATCAAGGCCGAACTGCTCTTTTATGTGGATTACACGTCGGATACGCGCTCACTGGATGTGGCTGCCTTTCGCGTGTTGCGCCCCTGGAGTGAGTCTTTTGCCAGCTGGCGCGATGCCGAAACGGGTGTCCCCTGGGCCACCGCGGGCTGCAACGGGGTGGGTACGGACCGTTTAGGCGTCGCGGATGATACCATTACCCTTAACCATTGGGGAGTCTATCGTGGCTTTGACGTGACTGAGAGCGTGCGTTATTTCCTCCAACACCCCAATGAGAACTATGGTTGGTTGATCAAAGGGGTGAGTTCCTCAACCGCCGAGTATAGCTTCGGCTCCTCGCGTAACCAGGTGGTAGAATACCGCCCCATCCTGCGCATTGACTATGAGGCCTGTGCCCCTGGGGCAACGGCAACGCTTACCCCTGGCGCCAATACCACGGCGACCCCAACTACCGTGTTTTCTACGCCAAGCGCCACCCCGCAGCCCACGATATATAACGAGGTGGCCATAGAGGATGCGTATATCAGCGAATGGGATCCGCAATCGCCGCTTGGTAGCCAGGATCCCCTGCGCCTGCGGTGTTCCTCCGACGGGGTGCGCCGGATGTTACTGAGGTTTGACCTTTCCTCTATCCCTACGGGGGCCAGGGTGATTTCCGCGACCTTACATCTTTGGACCGAGCCCACGGGCGCTCCGCCCCACTCTTTTAGTATAGCGGCGTACCGTCTGCGGCGGCTTTGGGCGGAATCCACGGCCACATGGCAACAGGCAGCCTCCGGGCAGCCCTGGGGGACGCCGGGGGCTTCTAGCCCGACAAGCGACTATTATGATCAGCTCCTCAGCACATGCACCGTAAGCGGCGCAAACCAGGAGTGCGTCTGGGACGTGACGAGCGCCGTGCAAGAATGGGTGCTCCCCGATGCCCTCAATGCCGGGTTCTTGTTGATGGGCCAGCAGCCGAGCCTGCGACTTACCTATAACTTTGTTTCCTCTGAGGCTACGAACGTCGCCGCACGCCCACGGCTCATCGTGCATTACAACCTGCTCCCCACGCCCACGGCAACCCCTACGAGTACGCCCACGCCTGCATCGGGTACGGTGCGCGTTCGGGTATATGAGGATGTGAACCGCAACGGTGCGCCCGATGCGGGCGAAAGGGGGCTGGCCGGGGTGACGGTGGAGCTTTTGGATGCCTCTCGCCGCGTTTTGCTGAGCCAAGTCACCGCCAAAGATGGCACCTGCGCCTTTGCCAATCTGCCCCTTGGCCCCGGCCTGCGTCTGAGGGAGCTGAACC
>DAOTVR010000291.1:0-35434 GCA_034436315.1 Anaerolineae bacterium | reverse complement strand
AGACGGCGATCCCTATTCCGTGGCCGTATTTGACGCGGGGGTCATGCATGGCCACTTCCTGGCCTTTGATCTGGATGGCGTAGTTGATCGCTCCTCGCCCGATCTTTTGTGCGGCCCGTTTGGAGCCTTCTGCCAGGAGATTCCCAAAGCCCTCGCGTTTGGCGATGCGCTCGATCATCGTCAGCAGGGCCTTGGCGTTGCCGAAGCGTAGCTCCAAGCCGTCGGTATCCTGGGGGCCGATCAGCCCGCGCTCAAAGCACTCCATAGCAAAGGCGATGGTATCTCCCGTGCCGATGCTATCTAGGCCGTTGGCGTTACACAATTGGTTGGCCATATCTATCACTCGCAGGTCGGCGATGCCGCAAAGCGAGCCCATCGCCCCTACGGTCTCGTATTCGGGGCCGCCATACTTTCGCTCCACCTTGTACTCCGCGTCGTTGACTTCTACGATCCACTTGCAGCGAATGGGACAGCCGAAGCAGGTATCGCGGCCTACGGTTGTGGTGGCTAACTGGGTCTCGGCAGAGATCTTTTCAAAGTCCTCAAAGACCCCCTCTTGGAAGTTGCGCGTGGGCAGGCCGCCATAATTCTGATTATTGCGCACCATGCGCACCGTGCCCAAGGTGGAAAAGACGGCCGAGCCGGTCTCCTTGTAATGGTCGCGGAACCACTTGCCCATCTCGTTGAGCTTATCGGGGTCCGCAGCAGGGGGCCTCTGAGTGCCTCGCACCGCTACGGCGCGAAGCTTCTTAGAGCCCATCACCGCCCCCAGGCCACACCGGCCCGCCGCGCGGTTGCAGTCGTGGATGATATTAGAGATACGCACCAGCCGCTCTCCGGCGGGACCACACTGGGCCACGCGAATGAGCCTATCCCCCAACTCCTGGCGGATTTGCTCTTGCACCTCCCAGGTCTCCTTGCCCCAAAGGTGCTCCGCCGGGCGCAACTCTACCTGGTCGTCCTTGATCCAGAGGTAAACCGGCGCAGGGGCTACTCCCTCAACGATGAGCGTATCCCAGCCGGCGCGCTTGAATTCCGCTCCCCAAAAGCCACCGCATTCCGACCCGGCAAAGCCCCCCGTGAGGGGCGACTTGGCCCCTACCATGTGCCGTCCGCCCCCGGCCAGAGGCTGGCCAGTGATCGGGCCGGTGGTGAAGATGAGCTTGTTCTGGGAGCCAAGGGGGTCAATGCCTGGCTCTAGTTCCTTCAAGAGGTAATAGGCGATGAATCCCCACCCGCCGACGTAGCGGCGAAGGAAGGTTTCATCCAGGCTCTCGGTAGTGATGCTGCCCGTAGTCAGGTTGACGCGCAGGGCCTTGCCCCAATGACCGTTGGCCATACTGCCTCCTCAGACACAGTGTAATCAAAACAGGCGACATTATAGCTACCGCTTTGGAAATGGTCAAAGGGTTGAATGCACGAAAGTTGGTTTGACATGTCTAGTTTATAGTGAGCATAATGGCGGCGTCGTTTCCTCAGCCTCCGGGAGGGTGAGGAGGCTGGCTTGTTGCCATGAGGAGATACCTATGCGCTATCCAATACATATCGCGCTTGCCATCCTCCTCTCGCTCCTTATCGTTGGCTGCTCTCGCGCCTTTTCCAAACCCATGACCTTGCCTACGGAGGCCCCGTTCGCCACGAGCGCTGTAAATTCACCCACGAAAGCGCCCTGGCCCACTTTTACCCCGCGGCCCACGCACACGCCGACGCTCACCAACACACCAACGTTCACCTATACCCCATCGGTACCGGCTACACCGACATATTCTCTGACTCCAACCCCTGTCCCCCCAACGCCGACGCCTACCCCCAGCCGAACGCCTACGCTTACGCGCACGCCCGCGCCCACGCGGACGCCCACCCTCACTCACACGCCTTCGCCCACGCGGACGCCTACGCCCACCCGCACGCCCTCCGCGACCCGGACGCCCTCACCTACCCGCTCTCCCAGGCCCACGCGGACGCCCACTCCGAGCCGTACTCCCGCGCCCCCTGCCGCTACAGAGACCCTTGGCCCCACGGAAGCACCCACCGAATCGGAGGCCACCGAGGAGCCGGCTCTTACAGAGGAACCAACGAATGAGCCGGCCCGTACCGAAGAGCCAACGAAGCTACCGGAGGAGCCTACGCTCACGCCTCAAGAGCCTTGTGCTTATATCGGCAACAAAAGCTCCAAGATATTTCACCTCCCAACGTGCAGCAGTGTGGATAGGATGAAAGAAGAGAACAAGGTCTGCTTCCTCACCAGGGAGGAGGCCATTGAGCAGGGCTACGAGCCGTGCAAAAAGTGCAAGCCATGAGCAGCGTTTCTCTACTTACACAGAGAGCGCAGAGGAAACGCAGAGAGACACGAAGGATACCCGTGTCTTTCCGTCAGGTCATGATGAAGCGGCAGATGCCATCCTTAAGTAGCTTGACGTCAAAGTTGATCAACAAGCCAAGCTTGCAACCCGAGAGCTTTAGATAAGAGAGCATCTGGGCTTCATGGACTGGCGTGAGAGCGTCTACGACTTTCAGTTCCACTACCACCTGGTCGGCTACCAATAGGTCGATCCGATACCCCTGATCCAGACGGATATCCTTATAAATCAGCGGAAGCGGCTTTTGCTTTTCCACTTTCAGGCCCAGTCGCTCCAGTTCGTAGGCCAGACAGGCCTCATATGCCGACTCCAGGAGCCCTGGCCCCAGGTGGCGATGGACCTCAATGGCAGCACCGATGATCTGTTCAGTCAATTTGTTGAGTGCTCCCACCTCGGGATTGCCCATGTCTCAACCCTTTACAGGGGGCTTAGTTCTCCGTTTTGCTCTGTCCTCTCCGTGCGTCTCTGTGTAACCTAGCCTGCCTCAGGATGCAACGACGTTCTACAACGGAAGTGTCACCCAGCGGCCTTCCTCCTCGGCTAAACGTGCAGCCTCCAAGACCTCTTGCACCTTCATCCCCTCGTAAAAGCTCGGGCTGAAGGTGAAAGGCCCCTCGGCGCGGTAGGCGTCGATATAGTCCATGAGCAGGCCTCGTTGCGCCCCCGGTTCGTCGGGGATCAGGCCCATGAGCCGTTCGGGGACCAGGATGGTCGTATAGGGCGTATCCGGCGTGCCCCCCTTGCGCAATACCTTATAGCGCTTGAGGATCTCGGGCTCCAAGTATACATCTAGCTCGTAAGGGCGCTGCTGGTTGTACATCAGGCCACCCTGCGAACCGTAGATCTCTGCGCGCTGATCGTAGCCCCGCCCGGTGAAGATATAGCTCCCGCAGAAATAGCCCATCGCCCCATTGGAGTAACTTGCTAGGATCATCCCCTGGTCCTCCGTGGTCACTTTCATCGGCTGGCCCGTCTCGCGGGAGATGCGCTCGGGGACATAGATGCGCGTCTGGGCGGTGACGGCGGTGATGTCGGCGTCAAGCCACCAGCGCATCATGTCGATGATATGTGCGCCCATATCGCCCATTCCCCCGAAGCCGGCGCGCTCGCGGATATTACGCCAGGAGCCGGGATGTTCGGCGTATTTCGTGCCCCCGGCGGCATAAACCGCCGCCACATAGGTAATCTGCCCCAAAGCGCCCGAGGCGATGATCTCGCGGGCTAGCTGTGCAGCGGGGGTGCGGCGGTGAGAAAAGTTCACCCCTGTCTTGATCCCTTTGGCCTTGGCTGCCTCGTACATCTCCTTCGCCTGAGCGAAATTTAGAGCCAAGGGTTTCTCGCAATAAATGCCCAGCCCCTTCTCGATAGCCGCCATGGCTACAGGATAGTGCATGTCGTTGGAGGTACAGATAGAGATGATGTCCAGGTCGCCCATCTCCAGAAGCTCGCGGTAATCGTGAAAGAGCTTCTTGATCCCGAATTTGCTCCTCATCTGTTCCAGGGCGGCATCGCTCACATCGCAGGCGGCGACGACGCGCACATTCTTGCAACGCTGAAAGTAAGGCACATGATAGTACTGGGCGATGCCCCCCGCGCCGACGATACCCACCCGGAGCGTCCTCGTTGCACTCATATCGGTTTCCCTCCATCTATGTGATTACCCCACGCGGTTGATCCACTCAATCCGCACGTTGTCCTCGTCATCCAAAGATACTTTGCAGCTTGCTCCTCCCTCAAAGGCGAAAGAGATCCTCTCTGTGGCGCGCCAATCCAGCCCCAGCCAGTTTAAGAGCAGGAGGGTGAGCGTGCTGGCATGGGCCACGATGGCCACGCGCTCCAGGCCATTTGTTCGGGCATAGAGGTAGATGCGCACCCAGGCGGGCATCACCCGCGTCCACAGGCGCTCCCACCCTAATTGAAGCTGGCGATCCGTCCAGGCGGCGATCCGTGGCCCCACATTGGGCTCGCCGAGGAGATCATCAAAGTTCATTTCCTCCAGCTCCTGCAAGTCCCAGCGCAGCACCTCGGGCAGTTTCTCTTGGATGGCGTCCGCCGTCTGCTGGGCACGGGCCATCGTGCTGGCGCAGAGGAACTGGATGCCCCAAGCGCGGCATCGCTCGGCCACGCGTTGAGCTTGGGCTAGGCCCTCCGCAGTAAGAGGTTGGGAATAAAAGTCCACAACTTGTTCGTTGGCTTGGCCATGTTGAATAAGGTAAACTTCCATGATCTCCTTTTAGGTCCAAAGTCCAGTGGATTTTAGGAGCGCAACACAGCCCGGTCAAGTGGCGCGTTTGGCCACCTTGTGCTTTCGCTCGCCCTATGCTATCCTGGGCATGATCATTGCCGAGGGAGGAAGTATGTTTCAACGTCCTGTATACACCTGTTACCGTGCCGCCAAGCCGATCGTCGTGGATGGTCAGCTAGATGACCCTTCCTGGCAGAAGGCCCCTGTGGTGGAACTTGCCCTGGCCGATACCGGCGGCAGGCCCAAGCAACGCACCACCGCTCGGTTGCTGTGGGATGACGATTACCTTTATGTGGCCTTCTACTGCGAGGATACCGATATCTGGGGCACTACCACCGAGCGCGATCAGGATATCTACAACCAAGAGGTGGTGGAGGTTTTCATTGACGATGATTGCGACGACTATAGCTACATTGAGATAGAGGTCAGCCCTCTGAACGCCGTATTGGACTTGTTCGTGTTAAACCGAGGCGGCCACATGCGGGGCCTGTGGGATTGGGATTCTGAGGGCCTGCGCACAGCAGTCATCGTGGAAGGCGATCCGAGCCGGCGTGGTGGGGAAGGGGATCGTTTCTGGACGGTGGAGATGGCCATCCCGATGGCCGACTTCATGACTGCCCCCAACCTGCCCCCGCAGCCAGGAGACGTCTGGCATTTTAACCTTTACCGCATAGATCGCGCTGCCTGGGGTGACGAGTACAGTGCCTGGTCGCCGCCGGGGATCATCAACTATCATACCCCACAGCGTTTTGGGCGGCTGGTATTCTCGGACGTTCGGGTCTAAGGGTTTCGGCATCATGAGCGGGATAACGAGGCGAGCCCTATTGCGTTGGGCCACTTACGCCCTTTGTGGCGCCGCATTGAGCGCTTGTGCGCCGCTGAGGGCGTTACTGGGAGGGCTGGGCAAGCAAGGAGAGGTTCCAGTGAGTGATCAAGTATGGGCGACTTTTTACGTGGCCGTGGATGGCGATGATCGGTGGTCGGGCAAATTGCCCGCTCCGAATGCGGCCAAGACGGATGGCCCCTTTGCGACGCCCCTGAGGGCCCAGCAAGCGGTGCGGGAGCTGGTTCGCAAGGGCCTCAAGGGGAACGTCCGAGTCCTGATCCGCAGGGGCAGGTATTATCTGCCCGAGCCGCTTACCTTTGGCCTGCAGGATTCGGGCACAGCGGAGCATGCCATCACTTACGCTGCCTATCCGGGGGAGCACGCCGTCCTGATCGGCGGGGTGAGGCTCACGGCTTGGACTCCCTATCAGGGTGAGATTTGGCAGGCGTCTATCCCCGAGGGGATGCAGCCCAAGCAGCTCTTTGAGAACGGCAAGCGCGTGCCCCTGGCGCGCACGCCCAAGACGGGCTATTTAGAGATCCTCAAACCCGTAGAGGGCCAGGAACAGACGGCCTTCGTCTATCTCGGCTACAAGTTGCACCCAGAGGGTTGGGATATCTCCGACGCCAGCGTGGTCATTTGGCCGGGGCATAACTGGTTTAGCCACGAGAAGCCGATCGTCTCCATTGACGCCGATAGATACACCATCACGCTGGGCAGCGACGAGGGTTATCCCATGACCCCCGGCAACCGCTATTTTGTGCAGAACGTGCTCGCTCTCCTCACCCAGGCCGGGGAATGTCAGATCAGTCGCTCCAAGGGCTTGGTCTATTGTTGGCCCACCAAGGCGCCCATCACCGAGCAAGAGATGGTGCTCTCCGCTGCCGAGCATGTGATCCGCATCCAAGGCCAGAGCGCGGATAAACCCGTGCGCAACCTGCACTTTGAGGGCTTGGATTTGAGTATCGCCAATGGCGATGTGATCTCTATCACCAACGCGGAGGATTGTTCGCTGCGCTACTGCCTGATTGAGAACGGCTATGGCTCCGGCGTTGCTATCGGCGGGGCGGCCCAGCGCATCATCCTCTACGGAAACCTGATCCGTTACAACGGCTATTGTGGCGTCCTCATCCAAGGACCAGGATGGAAGGAAGCCGATACCAACCACCATCATCGGATTGAGAATAACCACATTCACCATTGCGGCGAGCTAGTGGGTCACGGGGCAGGGGTTTATATCTCTCAAAGCGGACACAACCAGGTGCTACACAACCACATTCACCATATGCCGCGTTACGGGACGACGATCAAAGGGCTGGTCTACCAAGAGTTGCGCAAGCTGTTCCCCGACCTGACGTGGGAGAAACGCTTTGACCTCCTCCACTCGCGCAATAACCTCATCGCTTATAACGATATCCATCATGTGAACTTGGATAGCCAGGATACGGGGGCGATGGAATCGTGGGGGCCGGGCCGCGATAACGTGTACGACCATAACCTCATCCACGATGTGGGCAACGAGATGTTTGATCTCCAAAGCGGGATGTACCTGGACGATGCCACAGACTATTTCACCGTGACCAACAACATCATCTACAACGTCGTGGGCACGAGCAACAACCAGACGGTCTATGCCAAGGGGGTGGGCAACAAATTCAGCAACAACATCTTTATCGTCGGGCCGACGAATTCTGCCGCTATCAGCTCGTTCTTCATGGGTGAGGAGCGTTGCGACCATCACGAGTACACCCGGAACATCTTTTACTTTGAGGCGCCAGGCGGCTCGATCTATAATTTTTTCAACTGGAGCGACGACCGGGTGGCCGTGTCCGATTACAACCTCTTCTGGCAGCCCCTAGGCGAGCTGACCGTCAGGGGGGCGCCGGGGGGTGGCTCCTTAGAGAGCTGGCGGAAGCTCCTGGGGGGCAAATACGATCAGCACAGCCTGGTGGCCGATCCGCTCTTCATGGATCCGGCGAACAGGGATTACCGCCTCCAACCCGAATCGCCGGCCTTTAAGCTGGGTTTTGAGGAGATTGACATCACCCAAATCGGCCTCAAGGTGGATTTCCCGGAGCGGTTCGAAAGGGAGTAGGGCCGCGATATTGGGGGATCGTCCTTTCAGACGAATGGGAGCGTTGGCTTCGGAGGGGGGATGGCTTCTGCCGCCCCGTAATGCTTTCTGGTCTTTTCCAGGGCATAGGCGCGTAGCGCCGACAAGAGCTGGTTCCCCTCGGCCGTGGTTTTCAAGGGCATCGCGGGCACATAGTTGTCATAAAGTTGCGCCGCGACCTCCAGGGGGATGCGCAGCCGGGCAAAGACCCAGGCCAATAGCTCGCCGTAGAGCAAGAGGTGCTTGAATTCGCCGAAAGAGGTAGTCGGCTGGCCGTCCCAGGTGAGCCGTTGGGCTTCGGCGATGACTGCGCCGGCGAGGACGCCCTCCACGATGGTCACCGTCTCTGGCCCATAGTGCCAGTAATCCTCTGTGCTAAGGCATTCCAGGCGTGGCTTGTGGTCGACGAAAAGCTCCTGCGCGATCTGGCGGCCATATACTTTGTAGCCGCTACTCAGGTCGGCCACGGCTCCTTGTCCCAGGCAATGGCTGAGGTTCAACGCGCGACCCCGCGTGGCCAGGTGGTAGCTTAAGGCGGAGAGGGTGACGTGGTCAAGCAGTGCCTCCAACTCCCCGCGCACCCAGCCCAGCGGACGATGACGGCTGCGCCGCGAGCCGATGACGATCACCCGCGAGTGACCATATGCCTCGGCCAGGTGGGCCGCGACGCGCACGAGGTGGGGCAGATCCGAGATGGCGTGGTCGCCATCGCCGTCGCGAATGGCTATGTAACTTATAGAGGGGCACTCAGCGAGTAACGCGGCAATGCCCTCTTTGATGGCCCAAAGCTTGCCCCGATTCTCGGGTAACGGCATGAGATTGAAGGTCATCCCATGTTCGCGGCGCAAGCGCTCGCGCAGCTCGTCGGCAAGCTGGGCAGTGCGCGGGTCGCCATCTACGACCACGTAGATGTCCTGCAAAGGCAGGTAATGGTGGCAATCGCCCAAGGTCATCCACAGAAGCTGGCGCACCGTATCGTCGGAGGGCTTGGAAGAGAAATAGGCCGGTATCACCATGCCGGTGATTTGGGCTAGCTCAGATTGCTCTATCCATCGCTCCATAGAGTTCTTTCCCTGTACGTACTGGGGCAAAGGATGGCACGTCTAGGAAGGGCTGTCAAACTGCTTTTTACCGAGCATATACCGTTATGGTATAGTAAAAGGGCGTAAATGCTTTTGAGAGGAGCTTGCGGTGCTCAAGGCGATCTTGCTGGACCTTTTCGGAACCTTGATAGCCTACACCGACTGGGCCGAGGGCGTGCGTACGGCCGGGGACGGCATCTATACGGTCCTGGTTGAACTAGGGGCTTCCATGCCCTATGAGGTCTTCGTTCACTATTGGTTGACGCACTTTTTCTTGCCCCTTGCTCCATGGGAGGATAACGCCGAGACGCCCTTCTTGGGCAAGATCCTGCGCCTCTTCAAGTTCTGTGGCCTGCCGAAGGATCATGACGCAGCGAAGCGGGCTGCCGCAAAGTGTATCGCTGTTTGGGAGGCGCACCTTTACCTTCCTGAGGATACCATCCCCACTCTTGCGACCTTGAGAAGGCGCTACCCGCTGGCGCTGGTCTCTAACTTCGATCATCCGCCTTATGTCCACGAGCTGCTTCAGCGGCACGGCCTGGCCCGTTACCTGAATCCGGTCGTCATCTCGGGCGCGGTAGGCTGCGAAAAGCCCGATCCGCGCATCTATTACCTGGCACTGGATGCCTTGAAGTGCGCTCCCGAGGAAGCCCTCTTCGTCGGCGACACACCGGAGACCGATATCGCCGGCGCCGAAGCCATCGGCTGCCGGGCAGTGCTCATCGATATACGTGGCGCATATCCCCGGTTTCCCGGCGAACGCATCTGTGCCTTAAGCGAGCTGTTAGCCCTTCTGGGCGAGCATAGCGAGAGCTGTCGCGCTCTACGAGAGGAATAAGCCCTCTTTCTTCGCGCCCTCGGCGGTGCTTCCCGTCTTTCCTCATGGGGGCGCGCAACCTACACCCTGAAATAAGGCCTTAGATCCCCCAGGATCACCTCTAGCTCGCGGTAATCCTCTTCGTCTAGCGAGGTTGACCCTGGGGTGAGCATCCGCGCCGTGCGAAAGATCCCTCGGCGCACCAAAACCTCCTTGCAAACCGGCAACCCCAGAAGCATGGCCAGGTTAATCAAGGGGAGAAGCTGGTTAAAGATGTTCCGTGCGGTGCGCTCGTCACCGGCCTGGAAGGCATCCCAGATTTGCACGTAGACGTCGGTAACTTCGGCGGCGGGCATGAAGCCGGCTGCGCCTCGGCGCATCTCCGAGATCATCCAGCGCCCAAAGGCTCCGCCGAAGACGCCCTGGCACTCGTCCCCTACGGCCTTGATCACGGCGCTGATGTTGTGCGCGCTGGGCACCATCTCCTCCTTGATGTACTGCACGTGCTCCACCTCGCGAAGAAGGCGCACCATGAAGGCGGGGTCCATGCCCGGTTGCGAGTGTTGGATGAACACGGGCCGCTGGGCTGCCTGGGCGATGGCCCGATAATAGCTCAAGATCTCTTCCTGCGAGCCAGGGGAGATATAAGGCGGCAAGGCGATCACCGCGTCGGCACCCACACGCGCGGCATGCTCGGCATGCTCTACGGCCACGGCTGCGGTGGGGCCGGCCACCCCCACGACGACCGGGATTTGCCCCGCCGCTTCTCCGACCACCACTTCCACCATGCGCTGGCGTTGGCGATCGGAGAGGAACTGAAACTCGCTCCCCAGTACCGGATAGACCAGGCCATGTGCCCCCGCCTGAATGCAGAAGGCCACCTCACGCCTCAGGCTGGGGATGTCTAGCTCGCCCTCTTCGTTCAGTGGTGTTTGTAAGACGGGGAAAATCCCTCGCATCCTCTTTGCCATGTTCTTCCCCCTTTGACTGAAAGTTCTCCCAAAGCAACTATGCGCCGACGACTGGAAGTTTGTCAAGCGTGATGGAGCGATTGAAACCGTTTTGTATAGGAACCTATTTAGTATATCATATGATCCTTGGCATCTATAGCCGGACGGATTTCTTTACGGATATTCCAACCACGTTTAAGGAGAGGTATGGCTCAGGACGCATCCGTTACTCCCCAGTTATCATCATCTGTAGCGCCTTTTCTTCATCTCCAGCGCTCGGGCGTCATCCAGGTTGACCCCAAACTTTGTCTGGCTTGCCGAGAGTGCGAGGTGGCTTGCTCGTTACTGCATGAGGCACAATGTAACCCCGAGCTCTCGCGCATTCGCGTTGACTTTGACGACTTTGTGCCGGGCTTGCCGGATATCCGCGTCTGCAAGCAGTGCGATTGGCCGGCCTGCTATTACGCTTGCCTGGCCAAGTGGGGGGAGCCGGCCATCCTCATTGACCCGCGCACGGGGGCGCGGTACGTGAATGAGAGCCTTTGCCGCGCCTGCGGGGCTTGTGCCCGGGCTTGCCCTCTGACACCCGAACGGCCCGTAATCCATGAGAAGAGGGTCGGCAAGAAGCGTATCCGCTTCAAGTGTGACTTGTGCAAAGATCGCCCTGAAGGCCCGGTGTGCGTTGAGGTTTGCCCGGGCAAGGCCTTGACCTTCATCTCCGCGGAGGGGCGCAAGTGACGATGGGCGAGCTATATGGCTGGACAGGCAAGATCTTGCGAGTTGATCTGACACAGAGCAAGGTATCCACTGTTGACACGGCGGCTTACGTTCCCCGGTTCATCGGCGGCCTGGGCATCGCGGCCAAGATCGCTTGGGATGAGCTGCGGCCTGGGGTGGATGCTTTCTCGCCGGAGAACATGCTCTTCATCATGGTCGGCCCGCTTACGGGCACCCTTGCCTCAGGGGCCGGGCGGGTGGTCGTCGCGGGCATCGCGCCGCAGCAACGCCCCTCCGTTTTCTCGCGTTCGGGGATAGGCGGTCACTGGGGAGCAGAGCTCAAGTACGCCGGCTTTGACGGCATTATCGTGCAGGGCAAGGCGAAGAAGCCCGTCTATCTTTGGGTCCATGATGGCGAGGCGGAGATCCGCGATGCGGCCGAGCTTTGGGGTCTGGGCACTTATGGGACCACCGCCTCCCTTCGGGCGACGCATGGTCCCAAGACCCGGGTGATCTCCTGTGGCCCGGCGGGAGAGCGCCTGGCGCGGATCGCCTGCATCCAGACGGAGACGGGCAATGCCGCCGGACAGGGCGGCTTCGGTGCGGTCATGGGCTCCAAGAATCTCAAGGCTATCGCTGTGCGCGGCACGCTGGGTGTGCGCGTGGCTGACCCCAAGCGTCTCCTTGCTCTCTGTTTACATGCCTCTCGCGAGGGTCAGAGTCCGCCCCCGCCCGAGGGCACCCGGCGATGGCGCGGTTGGTGGGATCGGGAAGCCGGCCCGAATTTCCGCCGCCGTAAATGTGGCTTTTGTATCACCCCTTGCGCGGATGGGCTGTTTATGAACATCCCCGGCGAGGCCGTTCCTGGCGTCCACACTGCCGCCTGGCAGTGTTGGGGCTATAGTACGTCTTTCCGCGCGCACATTGAGGCCAGGGCGATGACCGCCGATTTCGGACTCAATGGCTGGGAGATCGCCTATGGCATGATCCCCTGGCTGCAGATGTGTCGCCAGCACGGGCTCATTGACAAGATAGACGGCGTAGAGATCCCCGTCCCTCAGAAATTGATCGAGAACTTGGAGGATGTGGCGCCCGTCTCGGGAGCCTTCTTAAATGTGCTGCTGCGCAAGATCGCCTTCCGCGAGGGCGAGTTGGGCGACGCTTTGGCCGATGGTTCCTGTTATGCTGCCGAGAGGCTTTTCGGGGGCAAGGGCGCGCCGCTCCTGGATCGCATCTATCCTCGGCGCTTTGGCCAGACCAACCACTGGAACGGCCATTGGGGCACGGGCGGTAACCCCTATTTCCCCTTCTGGCTGGTGCCCGTCTTGCAATGGGTTGTGGATTCGCGCGATCCGGCCAGCGACTCTACCCATCAGTTCACCGAGCACGTGTTGCGCTACCTGCCGGAACATGGCCCCGAACGAGGCCCGCTCACCTTTGAACAGGCTCGCGCCGTCTGTGAGCAAGTCTACGGCACGCCCTATGCCTGCGATCCCACGCCAACCTACGAACATCCGGAGGCTCGGGCTTTGCCGGCGATCTTCCATCATAACCGGGGGATGCTCGTGGAATCCCTGGTGCTCTGTGACCGCGAGCATACGCGCGTCTTTAGCATGTTGACCGAGGACCGCAAGGCGGATACGGCGCTCATGTCCAAGCTTTTCTCCGCCTGTACCGGCTGTGAGACGAGCGAGCGGGAGCTGGACCTCGGTGGGGAGCGCGTCTTTAACTTACTACGGGCCATTGACATTCGCAATCACGGGCGCAGCCGTGAGGTGGATTGGCAAGTTGCCCAAAGCCTGACCTTTCCGGCCTTTACCGATGGCGTTGTACTCGACCTGGAACAATTTGCGCCCATGTTGGATACCTATTACAGGCTGCGCGGTTGGGACCCTGCTACGGGTTACCCAACGCGCGCCAAGCTTGAGGCGCTAGAGCTGGGTGAGGTTGCCGACGAGCTGGAGGCTCTCGGCAAGCTGGGCAAAGCGATCAGCTGAAGGACGATAGTAGCGTTCTTGCACGTTTGCTATTTGGCCTTTGCGGATGTATGCTATCAAATCGTGCTAGTGAGGGGGGCTGCTATGGAAGTGATTCTGCTCAAGGAAGTCAAGCGGTTGGGTAAGCGCGGCGAGGTCAAAAAGGTGGCCGACGGCTATGCGCGCAATTACTTGATCCCTCGCGGCCTGGCCGTTCCGGCAACACCTGCGGCTCGTAGCCGCATCGCGGAAGAGGTCGCCGTAGCCAAGCATCAGGAGATGGACGAGAAAGCCAAAGCCGAGGCTCTGGCAGCCAAGTTGGACAAAACACAGCTTGTGTTCAAGGCCAAGGTTGGGGAATCGGGGCGGTTGTATGGCTCCATCACCAATGCTCACATTGCCGAAAAGCTTTCCGAGATAGTCGGAGCCGAGGTCGATAAGCGTAAGGTGATGCTGGAAGATCCGATCAAAGAGACCGGGAAGACTAAAGTTGATGTTAAGCTTCACCCCGAAGTCAAAGTCACCGTCACCGTGATCGTCGAGCCTGAGAGTGCTTGACGGGCGTCTCCTTTTGTGGCTCCCTTTGCGCGGATTCATCATCAAACGGGCGAGAGATCATGGACATATCGCGGATGTAAAAGTTAGTTTCCTAACTTGACGATTATTTGAAAAGAAGGTAAACTAGGGTCAGCTTGCCGGGCTATTGAGATAGGTCCTATCATCGCGCGTAAGGCCATGACGCGCGGGAAGAATATTCCTAGGAGATACAGTGATGTCCTTAAGATTCCGCACCTTGATCGCCATGACATGTGTTGCCGTCATCTTGTTGACGAGCGCAGGTTGTAGTTCTGTGGCCTCTAGCAGCAAAAAGGAACCAACCCCTACCCCGATTCCGCCGCCTCCAGTGCCGGAGAAGCCGACTTATGTGGTCAAGCGAGGACAGGTCGTTGATAGCTTGTCCTTCACCGGCCGGGTCTCGCCGGCTTTGGAGAAGGAGGTGTTCTTCCGCGAGAGCGGGCGGGTGAAGAAGGTCTATGTGGAACGTGATGACGAGGTCCAGGCGGGCACGCTCTTGGCCGAACTAGAGAACGATGACCTGGTACGTCAGCTCGCTCAGGCTGAGTTGGAGTTGGAGACCGCTCAGCTCAACCTGCAAAACGCTCAGGAAGCCCGCCAGTATGCCATCGATAAGGCCAAGATCGCTTTAGAGATCAAGAAGTTGCAACTGGCCCAGATGGAGGCCCAGGCCGCGGAGGCGGCAAAGAGCGCGGCCATTGAGCTGGCCATCGCGAAGGCCAATCTGGAGAAGGCCGAGTCCGAGCTCAAGCTCGCCCAGACGGCCTATGATCGCCGTGCGGCACTTCCGGGCGTTGAAGCCAGCGGCGAGGCTTTGCGCTTGCAACAAGCGACGATCAACTATCAGATCGTCAAGGCCCAATATGAGCGGGCCCTGCAAAACACCAAGAAGACCAACACCTATGATTTGGAGATCCAGCGTCGGCAGATCGCCTTGGCCGAACTGGAGCTGCAACAGCTCAGCAAGGAGGTTGATCCCCAGCTTGTCAAGGCCGTGGAGCGGAGCAAACTAGCCGTCGAGCGCCTGAAGGCTCAGGTGGATAACACCCGGGCTGTCAGCCCTATCGCGGGCAAGGTGACCTCCGTTTCGGCCTATGAGGGGCGCACGGTAGAGGCTTTCCGGCCCGTGTTTATCGTTGCCGATCAATCCAAGCTTGAGATCACCGCTGAGCCGCTGAGCAGCCAGTTGCAGAAGCTTGCCGAGGGCATGCCCGTTTCCATCTTCCTCTCCTCTTATCCTGGCAAAGAGCTGGTCGGCAAGATCATCCAGTTGCCTTATCCGTATGGTAGTGGCGGCAGCACCGCTCAGGCCTCAACGGGCGAGGCTGTGGACAAGCTCACGCATATTGAGTTTGATCCTCAGGATCTCAAATTAGAGCCCGGTGACTTGGTCAAAGTTATCGTCACACTCCAGAAGAAAGATGACGTGCTCTGGCTACCTCCCGCGGCGATTCGCACCTTTGCCGGGCGCAGGTTCGTGGTTGTTGAAGAGGGAGGGGTTCAACGCCGTGTTGATGTGACCATCGGCATTGAAAGCGCGGAGCGCGTGGAGATCGTGGATGGCCTCCAGGAGAACCAGGTCGTTGTTGGCCAGTAGCAAGGAGGCTACTCAATGAATTTTCTTTCTGTCTTTTTGATCGCCGCCAAGCGGCTGTGGAACAATAAGGGATTGACGTTATGCGCGATCGTGGGCTTGATCACCGCCGTTGCCCTGATCAGCAGTATCCCCCTCTACACCGACGCGGCGAACTTTAAAGTTTTCAAGGAGCAACTATCGGCGGTCCAGGGCGACTTGGAGCGCCCTAGGCCGCCCTTTGCGTTCATGTATCGTTACATTGGCGCCTGGCACGGGCCGGTTGAGCTTGAAGATTACAAACCCGTTGATGAGTACGTCACCAACTCGGTGCCGGGCGTTATAGGCCTGCCAAAGCAGCTTTTGGTTCGCCACGTCAAAACGGATAACTTTAGCCTCTTCCCCCTTTCGGATGTGGCTTATATCGGCTTGCGTGAGCCGCTGGGATGGGTGAACTTTGCCTTCATCTCTGACGTGCAGGAGCATGTCACCATCCTGGAGGGCGAGTTCCCCAAGCCGGTTCCGGCCGATGCCGAAGTGATTGACGTGGCTGTGAGCCAGGCCTTCGCCGAGGAGATCGGTTTGCAGCTCGGCGAGACCTACGTCGCTTTCAAACGCGCCGAGACGGTGGGCTTTCAGCCCCAAAAAGAGTCGGAGAAGAAGCTTGAGGAGGCCAAGCCCGTACAGTTTCAGATCCGGGTCGTCGGCGTTTGGACGCCCAAAGACACCAAGGATGTGTTTTGGTTTTATAATCCCAAGGCGTTCGCCGGTAGCCTGCTGATCCCCGAGGAGAGCTTCAGAACTCGTATTGCCCCGGCGATGGAGAAAGAGGTCTATGCGGCCGTCTGGTATCTCGTCTTGGATGGAGAGCGCGTCCGCACGGACGATGTGCCGAATCTCCTGGGGCGCATCAATTATGCCAATACGAGGGTGGGGTCGCTCCTGCCTAATACCGTGCTTGATGTTTCCCCCATGCAGGCGCTGGAGAACTATCGCTGGACCACGTTCATTATGACCATCGTCCTCTACGTGTTTGCCATCCCCATTCTGGGCTTGGTGCTCTATTTCATCACCTTGATCTCGGGATTGGTGGTTGAGCGACAGAGAGGCGAGATCGCCATCCTCAAGAGTCGCGGCATGGGGGACTTTCAGGTCATCGGCATCTACGCCCTGGAAGGGATCATTATCGGCGTAATCAGCTTGGTGGCGGGGACGGCCATTGGGCGTCAGGTAGCCATTATCATGGGCAATACGGTGTCTTTTCTCACCTTTGGTGATAGGCAACCTTTGCCCATCATCCTCACGCCCAGGGCTTTGCGCATGGCTCTCTTCGGGGTGGTCGTCGCGGTGTTCGCCAGTCTCTGGCCGGCCATGCAGGCGGCTCGCCTGACCATTGTGACGTACAAGCGCGACCGCGCCCGAGCCATGGAGAAACCTTTCTGGCAGCGTTATTTCCTTGATCTGCTCCTATTGATCCCCTCGGGCTATGGCTACTATGTGCTCAAGAATCGGGGTACCATCAATTTCCTACAGGGACAGGCTGGAGGTGATCCCTTCAGTGACCCCTTGCTTTTCCTGGTCCCGTCCTTAACTATCTTTGCAGTCTCCCTGGTGCTCATTCGCCTTTTCCCGCTCATCATGGAGCTCCTAGCCCGGATCACCGGACAGATCGTGCGCGCCGTATCCATTGTGTTGGCCATGCGTCAGCTTGCTCGTGTCTCCAGACAGTACACGGGGGCGTTGCTGTTACTCATCCTGACCCTTAGCTTGGCTGCTTTCACGGCTTCTATGGCTCGGACTCTGGACCAGAGCCTGATTGACGGTGTGTATTACAAGTACGGCGCGGATTACCAGTTATCCGAGATGGGCGAGAATCCTGCGCTTGAGCAGCAAGCGGCGTTTGGCGGTGCGCCGTCAGGTGGGAGTAGCGCGAGCAACGCTGAAGAGGGCGCGGTGGAGATGGGCGGATGGGTCTTTATCCCCGTGAGCGAGCATCTCAAGATCCCGGGGATCCGGGCGGCTACGCGCGTCGGGGTATTTCCTGCGACCGCGACCATCGCCAAGAACACCGCCAATGGGCAGCTATATGGCATTGACCGCATGGATTTCCCCAATGTGGCCTTCTTCCGCTCTGATTTCGCCTATAGCTCGTTAGGTGCGCTGATGAATCGTCTGGCCATTGATAACTCGGCCCTACTTGTGAGCCCCAACTTCCTTTACGACTATTCGCTGAACGTCGGCGACCATGTCGAGCTGACAGTCTCGGCCACCGGGGAGCGCAAGACCATTGACTTTATCATCGCGGATTTGGTGCGCTACTTCCCAACGTACTATCCGGATGAACAAAAGCCCTACCTTTTTGTAGCCAATTTGGATTACATCTTTGAGCAGTTGGGGGGCATGTTCCCGTATGATGTCTGGATCAGGACCGATCCCGACATAGATCCTCAGGTTGTCCAGGATAAGCTGTTCGAGTACGATATCAAGGTGGTTTCAATGAACGGCAGCCGCGAGGCCATCGATAAAGAGCAGTCCCGCCCCGAGCGCACGGGCGTCTTTGGCATCCTCTCAGTAGGCTTCATCGCCGCAGCCCTCTTGACCCTGTTAGGCTTTTTGTTGCACTCCTTGATCTCGTTCCGACGGCGGATGATTGAGCTCGGAGTTTTGCGGGCCATCGGCTTATCGGTGGGTCAGATGATCGGCTTCTTGGGCTTTGAGCAGTTGTTGCTGATCGCCTCCGGGATCAGCGCCGGCACCGCCCTGGGGATATGGGTAAGCGATCTCTACATCCCCTTCATGCAGGTGGGGACGACCAAGCACGCGAATATCCCGCCTTTCGTGGTGCTCAAAGCCTGGGATGATATCTTTATCATCTACGGCGTCTTTGCGGCCATGTTGATTTTGGCGATTGCAGGGATGATTTGGTTCCTTATGCGCCTCAGGATCTTTGAGGCTGTAAAGTTGGGAGAGGCAGTGTAAGATGGCGTCTACGAATGGTCCCATGATCCTTTGTGATGGGCTGGTAAAGATTTACAAAGTGCAAGACCTGGAGGTCGTTGCTCTGCAGGGTTTGGATCTGTTGGTAGATAGGGGGGAGTTCATCGCCATCATCGGCCCAAGCGGAAGCGGCAAATCAAGTTTGATGAACATCTTGGGAGGATTGGACCGGCCTTCGGCGGGCAAGGTCATCGTGGATGGCCAAGACCTATTGAAGCTCTCCACTTTTGCTCTCACGCGTTACCGGCGCCACAAGGTCGGTTTCGTCTGGCAGCAACCCTCTCGTAACTTGATCCCCTACCTCTCGGTAGAAGAGAACGTTGAACTGCCCATGATCGTGGCCGGCATGCCCTATCGTCAGCGCAAGGAATGGGCGCGGGAACTTTTGGAAGCGGTTGGCCTGTGGGAGCGTCGGCACCATAACCTTCATCAGCTATCCGGTGGCGAGCAGCAGCGTACGGCGATAGGGGTTGCCTTGGCTAATAAGCCAGTCTTGCTCCTTGCGGATGAGCCTACCGGCGAGGTGGACACTGCCACCGCTCAGACCATCTTGGACACCTTGCGTCATTTGAACAAAGAGTATAATCTGACGATCGTCACGGTGACGCACGATAGGCGTATCGCCGACCAGGTGGATCGTGTGGTGGCCATTCGCGATGGCAAGACGAGTAGCGAGCGCGTGCGCCGTGTGCAGGCGGTTCAAGGGGCTGCATCAGCTGAGGCGCAGCCCGAAAACGGCGAGGAGGCTCAAGCGGCGGCACCCGCGACGCCCCAGGAGCACGTGACCTATCATGAATATGTCGTGTTGGATAGTGCCGGGCGCCTCCAGATCCCCCGCGAGTACTTGGACGAGTTGGGTATCTCTGATCGCGCGCAGGTAGAGCTCACGGAAAATGGCATCCTCATCAAGCCAGCGGTCGGTTTGGAAGGTACTATGGCTGCGCAAGCTGCACGTGCCTCTCAAGTTGCAGAAATCTGGGGACCTCAGGCTCGTTCTAAGGATTGGAGGATTCGTTTGGGAGATGCCAGTCGAGGATTACGCGGGTTGATCAGGCGAGGTGGCAAGTAACTCCCATCATGCCTGGTGGGTTTTGATGTTCGCTTTTGGGCAGTGAGCCTATTTGGAGGATGGGCAAGATCGTGACAGAGAATACCAATGGAGATGCAATCGTCAGGAGCGTGGGCATCACGCGAACATATCGCGTAGACCAGATTGAGGTACACGCTCTGCGTGGCGTGAACATCAAGGTCGCGCCGGGGGAGTTCGTGGCCCTCATGGGGCGTTCGGGATCGGGCAAGACAACCCTTTTGAACATTATAGGCGGGCTTGACCGTCCGACGTCGGGGGAGATTTTCGTCTATGGCAGCGACATCTCTAGATTGCCGGATCGCAAGTTGACCGAATTTCGCCGCCATCGCATCGGCTTTGTCTTCCAATCCTTTGCTCTTATGCCCACGATGTCCGCTTATGAGAACGTGGAGTTGCCTTTGCGCATGGTCGGTGCCTCTCGTCGGGAAAGGCGACAACGCGTGATGGAATGCCTGGAGCTGGTAGGGCTGACCCGTTGGGCTAAGCATCGTCCTCAGGAGATGTCTGGCGGGCAGCAGCAGCGCGTGGCCATCGCCAGAGCGTTGGTGAATCGTCCCGGCTTGATCCTGGCCGACGAGCCGACGGGAGAATTGGATAGCACCACAGGCCGGGCTATCATGAAGCTCTTTCAGACGATCGCCAAAGAAGAGGGCGTCACCATTATCATGGCTTCGCACGATCCGGCCGTTGAAGAGTATGCAGACTATGTCTTCCGAATGGCCGATGGCCAGATATTGAACGAACGCAACTAGCCTCGGTTAGTCCTCTTTGCCTAGCGTGTGGGCATCCCTAGAGGGTCAGGGATGCCCGCTTTGTTTGTAGCGCTTGCCGAGACAAGATAAGCTGGCTATCATGGGGACGCTATGAGGGGTTCACCCCTAACTCAATCCAAAGGAGGAGGCAAGATGGCCTATCTTCTAGGCATTGATGTGGGTACCACCGGAATCAAGGCCCTGGTCATTAATGCCTCGGGCGATCTCCTGGCCAGCGCGACGGCAGAGTATCCCATGTATACCCCGCGTCCCCAATGGGCGGAGCAGGAGCCGGAGGATTGGTGGCAGGCAGCCATAAAGGCCATCCGCCAGGCATTGGAGAGCTCCGGCGTGGAGCCGGGAGCGATCATGGGCATCGGCCTCACCGGACAGATGCACGGCCTGGTGCTTTTGGACGTGCAAGGCAAGGTATTGCGGCCCTGCATCATGTGGAACGATCAGCGCACCGGCGCGCAGTGTGAATGGATCATGAGGACCGTCGGGCGAGAGCGCTTCCTGGAGCTGACGATGAACCCGGCTCTGCCGGGCTTTACTGCGCCCAAGATCATCTGGGTGCGGGAAAATGAGCCTGAGGTCTATGCCAAGGTTGCCCATGTGCTGCTGCCTAAGGACTATCTTCGGTATCGTCTGACGGGGGTCTATGCGACCGACGTGTCAGACGCTTCGGGAATGGTTTTGCTTGATGTTGGTAAGCGTCGGTGGAGCACGGAGGTGCTTGACAAGCTGGGCATCCCGGCGGAGTGGATGCCGCACTGCGTTGAATCACCTGTGATTACCGGCGAGATCACCTCGGAAGCAGCTGAGCTAACGGGACTCAAGGCGGGGACGCCCGTCGTCGGCGGAGCAGGCGATCAGGCCGCTAGCGCCGTGGGTAGCGGCATCGTGGAACCGGGGCTTGTCTCGGTGACGGTGGGAACCTCGGGTGTGGTTTTTGCTTATACCGAGACCCCCAGCCGCGATCCTCAAGGTCGGCTGCACACCTTCTGCCACGCGGTGCCCGGCAAGTGGCACGTGATGGGAGTGACCTTGTCGGCGGGCGGTTCCTTCCGCTGGCTGCGCGATACCTTGGGGCTTGAGGAAAAGAACGTAGCCGTCTTGAGCGGTGTAGATCCCTACGAGATCCTCACCGCTGAGGCGGCCAATGCGCCAGCAGGGTGTGAGGGGTTGCTCTTTTTGCCTTATTTGACGGGAGAACGCGCGCCTTACCCTGACCCGAACGCTCGGGGGGTCTTTTTTGGCCTAACCCTGCGCCATGACAAACGTCACCTCGTGCGCTCGGTTTTGGAGGGCGTGGCTTACTCTTTGCGCGATTGTCTGGAGATCTTTCGTGACCTTCACATCCCCATCCGGCAGGTGCGGGCGGCCGGCGGCGGGGCGCGTAGCCAGGTCTGGCGGCAAGTCATGGCCGACGTGTTCGGCACGGAGCTGGTAACCATTAACGTCACCGATAGCACGGCCTTTGGGGCGGCGCTATTGGCCGGGGTAGGCGCCGGCGTCTTCTCTGGTGTCCCCGAGGCTTGTGCGGCGACGGTGCGCATCGTGGAGCGCACCGAGCCGGTGGCCGAGAGCCAGGCGGCTTATAATGAGTACTATCCTATTTATCGTTCGCTCTACCGTGCCCTGAAGCCGGCTTACGATGCGCTGGCGGAGATCGGTTGATGTCCGCATAGCGTTTGGAGCTCGCTGGTCGGCAGACCGCGTGTTGAGATCGGTAGAGGAGGTTTTCATGTCCTACAAATTCCCCTCGCGGCGCTCTGTGGTCATGGGCTTTGGGGGTGTCGTGGCCACCAGCCAGCCACTGGCGGCCCAGGCAGGATTGCGCCTCCTGCTCCAAGGGGGTAACGCCGCTGACGCGGCCATCGCCGCTGCAGCGACGCTCAACGTCGTCGAGCCGATGAGCACAGGGTTGGGTGGCGATGCTTTTGCCCTCGTCTATTGGGCCAAGGAGGGCAGGATCTATGCCCTCAACGCCAGCGGCCGCGCGCCCTACGCGGCCACTTTGGAAGCCTTCCGTCGTCGGGGTCTTACCGAAATGCCGGTGCGGGGTATCTTGTCGGTGACGGTGCCGGGCGCTCCCGCCGGCTGGGCGGATTTGCTCGCCCGCTTCGGCAAGTTGGGATTGGATAGAGCCTTGGCGCCGGCCATTGAGTACGCCGAGCGCGGTTTCCCGGTAAGCGAGGGCATCGCTCGCTCTTGGAAAGGCTCTGAGGATCTCCTCCGGCAGGATAGTGAAGCAGCGCGAGTCTATCTCCCTGGCGGGCGTGCCCCGCGTGCCGGGGAACGTTTCGTCTCCCCCGATCTGGCGCGTAGCCTGCGGGCCATCGCCGAGAACGGTCCCGAGGCTTTTTACAAAGGGTCTATCGCCGAAGCCATCGTGGCCACTTCGCAAAAATATGGTGGCCTTCTCACTCTCCAGGACCTGGCCGAGCACTCTTCTACTTGGGTGGAGCCGATCTACACCGATTACCGGGGCTATCGTGTTTACGAGTGCCCTCCCAACGGCCACGGCATCGCCGCGTTGATCGCCTTGAACATCCTTAGTGGCTATGATCTCGCTGCGTTGGAGTTCGGCTCGGCCGATGACTTGCACCTCAAGATGGAGGCCATCAAACTGGCCATGACCGACGCCAGGCGCTATGTGGCTGATCCCGAGATGGCTTACGTGCCGGTGCAGGGGCTGCTTTCCGCGACGTATGCTAGCGAGCGGCGGGCATTGATCCGTATGGAGCAGGCTATCGCTGCGCCGGAGGCAGGGCTGCCGCCGATGGGCCATGATACGGTCTACCTCTGCACGGCCGATGCTGAAGGCAACGCCGTCTCGTTCATCAATAGCCTGTATATGGGCTTTGGCTCCGGGATCGTGGCCGAGGGGACGGGGATTTGCCTGCAAAACCGGGGCAACTTGTTCAGCTTAGATCCCACACATCCCAATTGCATTGCCCCTCGCAAGCGGCCTTACCATACTATCATCCCCTGCATGGTCACCAAAGAGGGAAAGCTGGCCATTTGCTTTGGGGTCATGGGAGGCTTCATGCAGCCGCAAGGGCATGTCCAGGTGCTGAGCAACATCGTGGACCACGGCATGAATCCCCAACAGGCCCTGGATGCTCCGCGCTTTTATTTCCAGCACGGTAACGAGTTCCTTATAGAGCCTTTCTTTCCCAAAGGGGTTTATGAGATCCTAAAGAGCCGTGGACATGCTTTGGCTTTTGGCGAAGGGGTCTTTGGGGGAGGCCAGGTGATCATGGTGCATCCGGAGAGTGGAGCACTCATGGCCGGCTCGGAACCGCGAAACGATGGCTGTGCAGTGGCGTTTTAGCATTGTCCGATCGGACGGGCATCTGCATGACGAAACATCACATGGGTATAAAAGGAGTGGGAAGCATGACTAGGACGAGCAATTATCTTGCCTTTGATCTCGGCGCGGAAAGCGGGCGCGCGGTCGTCGGCCGTTTTGACGGCACCAGGCTGGAATTGTTGACCATTCATCGCTTTCCCAACGGTCCGGTCAAGGTTTTGGGCAGCCTTTATTGGGACGTGTTGCGCCTTTTCAGCGAACTGAAGCAAGGCTTGGCCCTTTATCGGCGCCAGTATGGTTCCGCCCTGGATGGCATCGGGCTGGATACCTGGGGCGTAGATTCAGCGCTGCTCGGGCGTCATGACGTGCTCCTTGGCAATCCACACCATTACCGTGACCCGCGCACTGAAGGGATGCTCGCGGCCGCCTTCGCGCGCGTGCCTCGGGAGGAGATCTTTGAGTACACGGGCATCCAGTTCATGGAGATTAACTCGTTGTATCAACTGCTCTCCATGAAGCTGAGCGGCGATCCCACGCTGGAGAACGCCGAGGCCTTGCTTATGATGCCCGATTTGTTCAACTTTTGGCTCACCGGCGTCAAAGCCTGTGAGTTCTCCGATGCGACGACGACGCAGTTTTATGATCCGCGCAAGCGGGATTGGGCACGGCCCTTATTAGAGAAGTTGGGTTTGCCCACGCACATCTTGCAACCGGTTGTCCAGCCAGGGACGGTGCTGGGGCCTTTGCTTCCCGAGATCGCCGAGGAAACGGGCTTGGAAGAGGTGCCGGTGATCGCCCCGGCTTGCCATGATACCGGCTCGGCGGTGGCTGCAGTGCCCGCTAGAGGCAAAGACTTCGCTTACATCAGCTCGGGCACCTGGTCCTTGATGGGCGTTGAGTCGCCGGAACCGGTGATCACCAAGGAGAGCTTGGCTTTCAACTTCACCAATGAGGGCGGCGTCTGTGGCACCTTCCGCTTGCTCAAGAATATCATGGGGCTATGGTTGGTGCAGGAGTGTCGGCGCACCTGGGCACAGGAGGGGGAGGAGCTGTCATACGCTCAACTCACCGACCTGGCAGCCGAGGCGCCGGCCTTTGGGCCGCTGATTGAGCCGGACAGCCACGACTTTTTGCGCCCCGGCGATATGCCCTCCAGGATTCGCGCCTTCTGTGGTCGCACGGGCCAGAAGGTTCCCGAGACCAAGGGCGAGATCATACGCTGCGCGCTGGAGAGCTTGGCGCTCAAGTACTGTTGGGTGCTGGAGAAGCTGGAGATCATGTGTGGGAGCCGCCTGGGGACAATCCACGTCGTTGGAGGCGGGTCACAGAACCGACTCTTGTGTCAGCTCACCGCTGATGCGACGCAACGCCCGGTCGTTGCCGGACCTGTTGAGGCGACGGCTGCAGGCAACATCCTCATGCAGGCCATCGCCCGCGGACACATCGCCTCTTTGGCCGAGGGGCGCGAGGTGATACGCCGGTCATTTGATTTGCTCACCTATGAGCCGGGACCGGCAGCAGGTTGGGATGAGGCCTATGCGCGCTTCTTGGCCATCAAGGAGCAAACGCCGGAAGTATAAGGCTCAATTACTGCGCCGGGGCAGGCGCCGCTCGACCTGAGGGATCAGCCAGGTGAGGAAGGCGTCTGTGCTGCGCGTTTGCAGTAGGACCCGTCCCGGACCGGTTAGGTCTACGACCAATCCTTCGCCGCTGAAGAGCGTGGATTTGAGTCCGCCGACGGCGCGGACGGTGAATCCGATCCCCTCGTCAAAGGCGACGAGGTGGCCGGTATCTACGGTGTAGCGTTGTCCGGCGGCAAGCCTGAGCTCATGAATTGCGCCGTAGCTGGAAAGGATCAGCGTGCCTTGCCCGCTACAGCGCAACAAGAAGAGGCCTTCGCTGGCGAAAAAGGTCTTGGCTCCGCCCCATTTGGTGTCCACGGCGATATCCATTGAGGAGGCGATATAGGAGCCGGATTGCACCAGGAGGGCACGCTCTCCATCCTGATGGACTACGATCATATCGCCGGGGAGGGCGGGGGCTAGGGTGATCGTGCCCCCTTGCGCCGGCGCTTGATACTCGTTCATGAAAAAGCTCTCCCCACCTAAAAGCGATCTGGTCAGCGAGGCCAGGATACCACCCGAAGCTTTCGTCTCCAGGCTGATCCCCTCTGACATGCTCACCATAGCCCCGGCCTCGACCCTGATTCGTTCTTGGGGCTCCAGCTTAACTACTGCCAGGGAATAGGAAGGCCGATACATGATTTCCGCTTCCATCTGAGCCTCCGGTGGTATTGGACTAGATCCTTCATTCCATGCTACACTAAATCACTGTGCGTGCCAAATCGGAGGGCGATTTGCCATGAGCCTCGTTAAGGTTGATCTTGGGGCTGCTGCCAAAAAACTGAATAAACCTTTCCTTATGGAAGAAGTCGCCCAAGTGGATCATTTTGCGTTGTATCTTTACCTCTGCGAGGGAGCCGTGGCGAAACATCGTCACCTCACCCAAGATGAACTCTTCTATGTGCATAGCGGCGTGCTCAGCTTGGATACGGATTGGGGCGCTATCATGCTCTCCCGCCGAGAGTTTACCGTGATCCCTCGGGGGTTATCTCATCTATCCGGTTCGGTCGTGCGCACAGTGGTCTTGCTTTTTCAGTCGCGCAGTGATCCCGACCGCAAGAACGGGCATGGACGGATCCTCCTAACACCTCGCCCGCATGCACTCCTCAAGTGGTCTGTGGCCGAGGAGGTCAACTTTTTGCGTCAGCCTTATCTTCCCGTCCCCTTGGCCCAGGTGGATGAGATGTCTCTGCGTCTGGTGTGGTGTCAGGGGGAGACGGCCTGGCACGCACATGTAGATCACGATGAACTCATCTTTGTCATGGAGGGTCGTGTGGAGATCGGGAGTGAGCTGGGTCCTCTGAGCGTGGCGCCTGACGAGCTCGTGGTCATCCCTCGGGCTAGGGTTCATCGCCTGGCCGCGGCGCAGCGGGCCATTGCCTTAGCTTTCATTCACAACCATGTCCTACCACAGGTTCAGATGGGCCGATAGAAACTCTAAAGGAGGAACGAGTATGCTGAGCTTTCAAGCCCCCGGCTCTGTGCGCACCTTTATGGTCGTCTTTCGTCGCGGGGATGATATCATCGAGGAGCTACGCGCGCTTCTTAAGCGGGAGGGGGTAGAGACCGCCCTGATCACCTCGGGCGTCGGTTCATTGGACGTTTGCAATCTACACACTATCAGCAACACCGATCTCCCCCCTCAGGAGCGCTACTTTAGTTTACAAGGCCCGATTGAGGTCGGGGCGCTCCAAGGCTCGGTGGCCGGTGGCGAACCGCACATCCATGTTGTGGTACATCATGTGGCCGAGGATAAGGTTTATGTTGGTCACCTTGAGCCGGGCTCGCGCTGCTGTTTTCGCCTAGAGCTGGGGCTGGTTGTGCTGGACGGAGTCAAGACGAAACGAGCGCTAGATCCTAAAACGAGTCTGGTGGACATTGTTCCGGCGTAAAAAGCCCGGATCCTATCCTTTCCAGGTTCGGGAGATAGGAGACTGGAGATGTCTCCCTGCATCGGGAACAGAGGCTGCTAGACCGACTCAGCCGAGTTGGGCTTTTGCGGCCGCAGCTACGATGGCTACAAAATCCGCTGCTTTGAGGCTTGCACCGCCTACCAGGGCGCCATCAATATCTGGTTGGGCCATCAACTCGGGAGCATTGGCCGGCGTGACGGAACCACCGTATTGGATACGTATAGCTTGGGCTACGCTGGGGCCATAGAGCTCGGCCACTGTGGCCCGCACGACCTCCTTGCAGACACGTTGAGCTTCCTCTGCTGTTGCCGGCAAGCCCGTGCCGATGGCCCAAATCGGCTCGTAGGCGATGATCACGTTAGCCACCTGCTCGGCGTTCAGACCAGCCAGCGCCGCTTTCACTTGCCTCGCAACCCAGCTTTCTGTTTGCCCTTCTTGGCGCAAAGCAAGCGTTTCCCCCACGCAGACGATGGGCGTTAACCCGTGTGCCAGGGCGGCTTTGAGCTTCAGGTTGACCGATTCGTCGCTTTCACCGAAATGCTCACGGCGCTCCGAGTGTCCGATGATCACGTAGGAGCAGAATTCTTTGACCATGAGCGGCGATATCTCGCCTGTAAAAGCCCCTGCGTCTTTCCAGTACATGTTCTGCGCGCCAACGCCCAAACCGGTTCCGGCTACCAGCCGGGCCACGTCGGGGATGGCCATAAAGGGTGGACAAAGGACCCGATCCACGCTATCCAGTCGGCATAGCTCGTCCTTCATGGCTTTGACCAGGGCCACGGCCTCGGCCACGGTTTTGTTCATCTTCCAGTTGCCCGCCAAGACGCGCTTGCGCATAGAGGTGAACCCCTTTTTTCGGTTTTAGACTGGGGCATAGTAGCATAGATAGCGATGGCTGACAAATTTCCGGGGCAAGCGCCGTGGCGACCATGGCACGAGGCCTCTTGAGGGAGATGTTTTAACCTTCGGGCTCGGCCAAAAGGCTTCCCGCCCTCGGGCGGGAAGCCTTTTAATGGAACTCTTCCGACGTTTATTGAGCGGGCATTGGGGGTGGAGGGGGATTGCCGCTAAAGCCTGATCGGATCTCTTCCTGCATAGGCTCCGCCTGCTCCCACCACAGATCGACCAGGGCGTTGCCGTGGTCCTCAAAGTACTCCAAGACCAGAGTGTGCTCACCGCCTGCTAATTGGATCGGAACGGCGAGTTCGGTGGCTTCTCGCCCCACCCATTGGTCGATCACCAATTGCCCATCCAGGAATAGGCGGGCCCCATCGTCGGCGAGGAGGTGGATGATGTAGCTTCCCTCCTCAAAGGGCAACACACATGTCCAGCGGACCGAGAAGGCATCCGTCGGCAAGCTTGGATCAGGTGCTTCCTCACCCCAGTCAAAGCTTACGCCCTGATCCTCGCGCACGAGGACGGGCTCGCCCGCAAGGGCACTATTGGCAAAGTACTCCCCTCGCCAAGCGGTGAAGCCAGCATCTGGCACGGTCTCATCGGGTAAGATGCTCAAAGTAGCCTCTTCAGAGAACAGGGTTTCTTCGTCCAGGAGTTCGGTTATTCCGGGCTTGCTGCTTCCAGCAAGCAAGGAGAGCGTCAACGACACGTAGACGCCATCGCTACCGAAGCCGGCGATATCCGCCTTGCGGTCGCCGTTTAGATCGGCCACGGCGCGGGGATACTGGTTCTGAGTGGACCAACTCGCCGTATTAGCCCCAAATTCCTGGCTCCAAACGAGTGCCGCGCCGAAACTGCTGCCCGTAGATAGGGAGACTAAAACCCCTGTACCGTTAAAGCCCACGATATCCGCTTTGCGATCGCCGTTCATGTCCGCCAACATGCGTGGGTATTGGTTCTGGCTCGTCCAACCGGCGTTAACGCCAAAGTTATCGCTCCATCGACTCGGCATGGCAAAACTGCTACCCGTGCTCAGCGAGACATATACCCCACCACTCGCAAAGCCGACGATATCCGCCTTGCCGTCGCCGTTGACGTCGGCCAGCATGCGCGGGTACTTGTCCTGGCTCGTCCAGCCGCCGGCGGAGTAGCCGTAGGCGGCGATCCAACGCGCCGGCGAGCTGAAGCCCTTCCCCGTGGAGAGGGAGACATAGGCCCCGATGCTGCTAAAGCCGACGATATCCGCCTTGCCGTCGCCGTTGACGTCAGCCAGCATGCGCGGGTACTTGTCCTGGCTTGTCCAGCCGCCGGCGGAGTAGCCGTATTTGGGCAGCCACAGTGCGGCAGGAGAGGCATAACCATCCGCACTCAGATTCTGGCTCGTCAAGTTGCCGCTCTGCCAGACAGTGTGCTCCTTGGCCCAGATGGGACCGATCTTGAAGCGCACCTCTTCGCCCTCATTACCGCCCTCGCGAGCCGGCGTGTCGGGGTTATCGCCGGGGATGTCTAGAGCGTAGACGGAGACCCCGTTGTTGAGCAGGATGGTCGTCTGGGCCACTTGGGTTCCAGATATCCAAGCCGTCACCACAGTACCCGTGGGCACGGCGGCGCCATTGACGGTGACAGCACCCCAAAAAGCGCTGGGCAGTACGGGAGGCCCCTTGGGATAGCTGGCGTAGGGCCGGCCCGTCGCGGTCATGCCATGTGAGCCACTCTGAGGGAGGTTACCCTCTGCCCCTTGTTGGAGGTGGAGGGAATCCCAGGAAAACTTGAGCTGGCCGAGGGACACCTCGGCGGCCACGCCCTTTCCGCTTAAGGCGAGGCCTGAAAAGACCAGCAACACCACTAAGATCAGGGCAGAGATTTTCCACCAAAATGAAGGCGGTTGGAGCTTCTTATAATGGCTGAACATCCTGTTCATTCTCCCATGGTAATGTTCGGAGCTCCGCTCATTTAACGTTCCAGGTACAAGGTTGCGAAACGTTCACCCAATAGCCATGACCGGGTTCAATAGTCTGCAGCGTGTTGGCCTCGGGGGGCGCATTGACATCATAGATCTTCCATTCCCCCTGGAAGCTGAGCACTGTGGTATACCTGCCCTCTATGGAGGCCAACGCCTCGCGCACCGGCTTGGCCGTTGTGCCCGGATAGGCCACGAGATTCCAGCCGGAGAGCAGGTCTACCTCGGAGACCCTTGAAGTGCCCCGTACTTGGAGGCTGCAATCCCTTTTGACTTGCAGCCAGAGCCCCTTAGTGGGGTCAATCTGGGTCAAGGTATTGGCATACGAGGGCGCGCTCGGTGCATAGCGTTTCCAGGTTCCACCCGCGGGGGCTACCTCCCAGGTATAGACCACCTCAAGGTTATCCGCGATAGAGGCGAATAGCTCGGAAGGGTTCGTGCTTGTGGGTCTCAGCGAGAGGGAGATCAGGTTCCATCCGGCCCGTAGGGGTATAGTTATCGTCTGGGTTTCGGCTATCTCATCCTCCATCACCCAGGCTTCCCAGGCATCATATTGGACGAAATCGTAGGAAAGATAGCAGAAACCGTTACGCCCCCAGGCGCTTCCCCAGGAGTTGACCGCTTTGAAGCCGCCTATAGCGTCGTCGTACCCTACGACGAACATGGCATGTCCACCGTAGAAAGCCTCGCCGGCGGCATGACGAGGCACTACAGGATTGACGTAGGTAACACGATAGAAGCTGGAATAGACCGGCACAGCGATGGCAAAAGGCTGGCCGTTAGCTAGGAGGGTCTTGAGCGTGGTCAGATTGGCCGCTCCGGCGCCCAAAAAGACGTTGGCAAAGCTTTTGGCCCGATATTGCAAGGCCTCATCTTTTATGGCCTGCGAGGGCTGTGTACAGGTGTCATTTGGGTTATAAGGAAATGAAGTCAGCGTGGCCGCGCCTTTCTCTTTGAGGATGGTGAAGCCGTTGTAGAAGCTCATGCCTTGATCCAAGGCGCAGTTACTCGTGGTTCGTTGGTTATAAATCCAGGAGGGGCTAAATTGGTGCTGCGCAGAGGTGATGTCCCAGCCGCGTTCTACGCGCTCTTGAAAGGTCTTGTAGTAGTAGGCTAAAGCCCAGCCGACACAACTGCTCTGGTAGCCTTGATTTCCGACCGGCGGGAGGTCGCCGCTAAGATCCACAGAGCTGGGCAAGGCCATGAGCGAGCTCTTGAGGCGGCTGGCGTCAAATCTGGGAAAGTCGCCCGTGGAAGGGATCAAGCCTAACCCATAACTGGGCTTGGGCTCCTCTCCGGATGCCTTGGCCGGAGCGCACAGCATGACCAGAGCCAGGAGCAAAATCAGTACAAGATGTCCCTTTCTTTTGACGGTCATCTTCGTCTCCCGTAGGGGCCGAATTCAGAGAAACTCCCCTCACCTCAGGTAGCTAGCCTGAGCATAGCATGCTCCCAGGGCGGTCGCGGTAAAGGGCCTGTTAACTCAAGCTAAGCGAAAGGCTAAGGGAGCGTAAAGAGGGCGTTAGAACGAGGCTTTTGGGGCGGAGCTCAGGGAGAAGGAAAGGGGTTAGATTCTTCTTTGGAGGATTAGAACATTTGTGCTATCCTATTGAGGTCGCACCGCTATCACTTGGGGAGTAGCCTATGCGCGATAGCGAGATCAAAGCGATGATCCAAGCGTTACGTGATATAGAAAGAGAGGAGTACTTGAATCTAAGGGGGCTGGCCCGCAGGCTAGGCTTTTCGGTCGGGCAACTTTCAATGATCTTGAACGGGAAGAGGCGCCCTGGAATACGCTTCGTCCGCGCAGTCGTCGAGCGGTTTCCTGAGGTCCGCCAATTGCTTGCCGATAGTCTGAGCGAGCCCCAAGAGGATGGGGATTAACCGAGCGACTCCTACGCGCTCAGGAGGGTGCTTCCGAGCTCTTTTGGGCCTCGTCTTCGGTGGCCTCATCTTGTGTGCTCTCATCTTCTAGCTCGGGTGATTCAATGGCGGCGAGGAGGCGGCGGATGATCAGGGCATCCACATAGTCGAGCTCGGCATACAACTGCGGATCCCGCTCACCGCTCAGAACGCGCCAAATGCGCTCTGTTAATTGTTGCCACTGCGCGTTGGCTTCCAGCTTCTCTAATAGCTCAACCGTATCGCTGCTGAGCGCCTCGCCGCGACAAGCGCGGGCCACACCAAGGATGATAGGCCTCCACTGACGCAGAACCATCTTGGATTCGGGCGAGGCGGCAAAGCTCTCCTGTGCCCGGGATCGCCAATAAGCCACCCGCTCTTCGTCCTTCTCGGCCTCCGCGATGCGCTGAAGCAAAGCGTAAACTTGCCATGGGTGGGCATCAGGAGATGAGCTTTCGGCCGCAGCGCGCGCTGCTTCAGCATGGATCCTGGCGTTTTGGAGTTGACCTCTATCCAGCAACAGTTTGGCCAAAGCCATCTCTGTGGCTACCACGGCCGGCTTGATGTTGCGCTGTTGGTAAATGCGCAGAGCCTGGACATAATCTGCTTCTGCCTCATGAGGCTGATCTGCTTGTTCCGCTACCTGGGCTAGCTGCATCCATATCTGGGCTTCAAGCAGGGCATTGCCTATCTGCTTTACCAGGGCTAGGGCCTGTTCGTAACAACGCTTCGCCTCGGCCAGGTCAGAAGCTCGCCAGGCGATCGCTGCCAACTGGTTCCACACCGCTGCTTTGCCGCCGTAATCCTCCGAATCCTTCAGGTGCTCTAGGGCTGCCTCGCAAAGCTGCTTAGCCTGCTCAAGCTGTTCCCAGGCAAAGGCTATGGCTCCCAATTGGGCACTTATCTTGCCCATCCTATAGCGGTCTCCGAATTCCTCGGCGATGGCCAAGCCCCTTCGGTAAGCGTCCCAGGCTTTATCCAATTGTCTGCTTGCCAGGAACATGTCTCCTTGGTTGGCTTGGAGCATCATGAACTCACGGCGTGCCTCCGAGTTAGCAACCAGACCGCCAAGTAGCCCAGCGGCCCGCTCGTAGTATGAGGCGGCCTGCTCAAGGTTTCCGGTGGCCTGCCAACAGCGCGCAAACCAATGGAGGGCGATCCCCCGATCGAGGATGGCTTCATCACCGCCATAGGCAAGGCCGTCCTCCCGCTCCATGCGCCCAAGCAACTCTTCCAGCATCTTGCCCAGTTCCAACACTCGGCCGATGGCGAAGAGCCGCTCGCACCGGCTCAGGAGGAAGCGCACCGCCGCACGGCTCAGCGGACCCTCGGCGCCTACCACGTTCAGGATAGCCGCTTCCACCTCATTAGCGATGGCCTCGCGCTCCTTCTTCAGGCCAAGTCGATCCAGAACGTTCTGCAAGAAGTGAGCATAGTCGCCCAACATCTCCAACTCTTGCGCAGCCATCAAGACGCGCACCCCTCGGCGCAAATTGGGCAGTTCACAGCGCATCAGGGGCCGGAGCACGGCGGGCAGCACACTGCCGCTTTGCATGGCCCAGGTCATCAGAGCAAAGTAATTGGCGTAATAGCGTTGCTCCAGCTCTTTATGCTGTAAGGCCGACAACCGCCGGCTCAGATGCTTTGTAAGGGCCGGATAGACGGCTACGAAAGGTACGTTAAGGCCCTGCAGATGCACATCGCGCAGTAATTGAGCCGTAGAGAGGCGCTTTTTGATGACCTCCCAGGACCGCTCGTCCAACTGAACGATGCGCAGGGCCAACGGTTCCATGAACCCCCCGACGAACAGGCCGAAAGCGAGGGTTTTACGGCCCAAATCATCGCCCAAGGAACGCAATAGCGCCTCTAGGGCCGCAGCTAGCCCCTGGTTGCGCAGGCGCGCCTCGCCGGCGTCCAGTCCGGGAAGGATCGCCCTAAGCTGGGCCATCACCTCTTCAAGAGGCTGCTCTACACACAAGGGAGCTAGGACATTCAGCGCCAAGGGGTGTCCGCCGAGGGCTTCAACCAACTCGGCTGCGCCATCGGGTGGAGGCGATTTTGCTCCAAGGCTGCTTAGCGCTTTGCTAAACAAGGCCAGTGCGTCCGACGGATCAAGGCCCTCCAAGGCCAGGCTTAAGGCGAGGGCCTCTTTTGTATAGGCCGGATCCGGCAAAGAGGGATTCTCGGAGATGACACATAAGTTGCTCTTCCCCGAACGGGCCACTCGCGCCCCGAACTTGAGGAGTTCATCTAAGGCCGCGGCTCCGAGGGGCATCTCCCCTTCCGGGAGGAGCACCTCCAAGCCATCCCAGATGACCAGGGTTGGTGTCTCCTCTAGGGCATGCTCTACAAGCTCCTCAGCTTTCTCTTGGTCAGGGCTGAACTCGGCGCCAAGGAGCCTTTGGCCAAGGTCATAAAGAGCCGAATCAACGTGCCCCCCGCCGGCAAAGTCGGTATAGACCACTTGCGCAAAGCGCCCCGTGCGCACCAGCCAACGCGCAGCATGGGCCACAAGGGCCGTCTTGCCCACTCCCTCGTAGCCGTGAACCAAGACAATGCCGCTTCTCCCTTCACTACGTAGCGCCCGCTCCAGCGCGCTTAATTCCCGTGAGCGTCCTACAAAGCCCTGTTCAGGCTCCGGCGGCAGCCCTCCGGCCTCAGGATACAGGGCCAGGCGCTTCCAGGGTGGGGTGAGCTCTGCGCCGGGGAAGCGCACGATTTTGCCTATACCTTTGGCTTGCCTTGATGTGGGGGCGATCAAGGGCAGGTCTTCGCCCGCGGGGTAAAAGCTCAGTCCCTGTGGCAAGGCCTGGCTCAGTGCGTGCCCGGATAAAATACCACTCAGGAAGGCGGTCCATATGTGGCCTGTGTCCTGAGCCGTGGAGCTCCTATCGTAATCGCATAGAATGATGTGCGCGCCGCTCGTCTTGGCCAGGTTAGCGGCGAAAGCTTGCGCTGTGCCCCCTGCGCTCATCAGAAGCACCACCCGGATACCTCCATCGTGCAAGGCCTTCCCCAGTTGCCCCCAGGTGACCAACTGCCCCTCTGCCCTCTCATCCTCCAAATAGAGGCCCTCTCCATCCTCCGCGGCGATCGCTTCCAGATAAAGAAGGCCGACGGCGGGGCGTTCCCGTGCCTCGATCCGCCTAGAGAGGGCCTCTAGGGTGGCCGGCCATAGATATTCGGCTTCTATTTGCTCTCCCTGGGCCTCCAAAGCATCATAGAAAGACTCCAGAAGCTCGTATGAGGGCAAAGCCAGGTCCTTCGGACGAGGGGCTACGACGAGCACCCGTAGGGGCAGCGTAAGAGAATCCATCTTCAAGCCTCCAGAAACGGTTGACGGTAGTGTAACAGAGAGTGATCGGGCCGCCAAATGGTCACTTGGAAGCGGCTCTCTTCTCTTCTATAATGTTTGAATAGCCGGATATGGAGCGGGTGAAAAAGATGGGAGAGACTCTAATTGGGCTGGACATCGGGGGTACCAAGTTTGCTGTGGTTGAGGGCACCATCCATGGCGAGATTCTGACGCGCCGGCAACAGCTTACGGAAGTGGAGCGCGGCTTTGAGGATACCTTCGCCCGTATCTGCGCTGAAGTGGAGGGAATGCTCGCCCGGGCTCATGCCGCCGGCCGCAGGGTTGTGGCTCTCAGTGTCTCCATCGGCGGACCGTTGGATATCGAGCGTGGGATCATCTACTCGCCGCCTAACCTGCCCGGCTGGGATGCCATCCCTTTGAAGGATCTTTTG
>DAOTVR010000290.1:0-12008 GCA_034436315.1 Anaerolineae bacterium | reverse complement strand
CGCTCCATATGATCCCGCAACCACTTGCCGAAGCGATTACGCTCGCCCATGTGTTTCCTTTTGTTACTTCTCACGTAACATTATAGCACATTTTTCGCCCGGTAGCACGGAAAGCGCTTGACAAGTTTTTACTTTTTTAGTAAAATATAGATACTAAAAAAGTTAAGGGGATGGACGTTTTGCGCCATACAGACATACCCAGATGGTACGGAGATAGCCACATGAAGGCACATGCAGAGATCGGATCCTCGCACGGGCAGCCCAGCATGGCGGCCAAGGTGCGAGCGGCCAGGATCATCCTAGAGGCATTCGCGCGCCAGGGGATGATAGACGGATGGGATGATGGGGTAGGTATCACGGGCACGACACAGGCCTGGGAGGAGCCATATCCGCCCAAAGGCGGGCAAGATGGGGGTGAGATTAGACGAGGAGCAACTGCTTTATGAGGACGTACGCAGCTATTCGGCGGTGGTCATCGCGCTGTTGGAGAACGCCTTGCGCCAGCCCGAGGCGTACAGGGAATGGGTGCGGCGGGCGATAGCCTGGGTTCGCCTCTGGCAAGAGGCCAGCGCCGTTCGGGCCAGGTATCCCTATCAGCGGAAGGAGAGTGCTAGGAGATGAAGTGGGGCGGCAACGAGGGGGAGTCGGTTTGGCCCCTAGCGATCCTCGTGGGGATGGTGGTGTTGATGCTGCGTTTCCCGCAGGTCTGCATTCTGGTCTGGGTGATGCTGGCGCTCATTCTCTTGGCCGGTGTGTTGCGGTGAGCGAGGGGCGGCGCTGGCATCTGCGGTTCGTGGTAGAGGGGGCTGCCGTGCCCAAGCAATCGTTCCGCCTGGACCGTTTTGGGGGTAAATACCAGGACGAGCGGGTCGTGGCCTGGCAGGGCGTCGTCGCCTGGGAAGCGGTGCGAGCGATGCGCGCTGCGGGGCTAGAGAGGACCAGGAGGCCCCTAGGGGTTAGCCTGGTCTTCTATTTGCCCAGCCGTCGGCGCGTGGATGCCGACAACCTGAGCAAGGGGGTCCTGGATGCTCTTAATGGCGTCCTTTGGGAAGATGATCGCCAGGTGATGGACTTGAGGATTCGCAAGCGATTACCCCCTATCCGCTCCCCCCGTAAGCGAGGGGAGGGAGGCGAGGTGGGGCGCGTGGAGATCAGTGTCTGGGAGCTGGGGGATGACGCCGAATGCGGAGCGTGAGGAGCTGGTGGTACAACTCGTTCAGCAGGGCTTGTCGGCCACCTCTGTGGCCGAGAGGCTCCATCATGGCCTACGGACGGTGTATCGCATCCTGGAGGAGCGCGGAGTGCCCTATCGGTCCATGGCGTTCAAGCCGCTGCGCGCAGAGGTCGTGCTGGAGATCGTGGAGCGCTACCAGAGTGGCCAGTCGCTCACCGAGATCGCGCATGCGGTGCATGTGGATTGGAAGCGGGTGCGGGGCGTGCTGCTGGACGCCGGGCTGTACACGCCCAAGCACAAACAACATGCCGGGGCCGACGGCGATGGGGACTGGACGGAGAGCTGCGTTTGCCCGCTGGCTCGGACGCCGGTGGGGAACTACCGGCGCGGGGACCACGGGTCCATGTTCTGCGCGAGCGGCCAATGTCCCGACGAGCGTTGCGACCTCCCGCCCAGCCCCCAGCGGCTGGAGGCCTTTGAGCGTTGGCGGGAGCGGTTGGAGCGCTGGCGGGAGCGGTCCAGGGGGTGGCGCGCGTGAGGGCGGCGGTATTGCCGGGGGCCTTTGGGAGTCTCGCGGGGCAATTGCGCTACGTGCGCCAGGTGTCCCCGGAGGAGTACTCCAGCGAGTGTCCGCGCTGTGGGGGAGAGCCGCATCCCAATGGGGAATGGCCGGACCGCTTTCGGCTCTTTCTGGACGGCAGCCCCAGGGTCTGGTGTCGGCGGTGTGGTTACTTCGCCTTCGTGGACCAACTGGAGGGCGGGAAGCCGCCGGACCCCGCCGAGCTGGAGCGGTGGCGCCGGGAGCAGATTCGCCGCGAGGAGGAACGCAAGCGCAGCGCGGAGCTGGCCCTGAAGCACCTTCGCGACGAAGAGCGTTGGCGGCGCTATCACGAGGCGCTGAGCGAACGCGCCAGGGCGTGGTGGCTGCGCCGGGGCATCTCGCCGAGCATGCAGGATTGGTGGGAGCTGGGCTGGTGCGAGGACTTTACCCTGGTACACCGGGGGCAGGCGCACCGCGTGCAGACGGCGACCATCCCCATCTTCGGCTACGGCTGGGAGCCGCAGAACGTGAAGCATCGGCTGATCGACCCGCCAGAGGGGGTGCAGAAGTACCGCTACGAGCTGTACGGGCAGCCGCAGCCGCTTTTCCTCTGCGACCCTGAGCGGAAGGTGGAGGGCAGGGTGATCGCCGTGGAGGGGGAGATCAAGGCCATGGTGACCTTCATGGCCTTGGAGGGTGGCAAAGACCTGGACGCGGTCGTGGGCCTTCCGGGGGTAACCCCCGGCCCTGCCGTCCAGCAGGCGTTGGAGAACGCGGAGCAGATCGTGTTGGTGTTGGATCCGGGGTCCGAGGCCCAAGGGCGGCAGGCATGCGAGAAGCTGGGGGTGAAGCGCACGCGGCTCTTGGTGTGCCCGATGAAGATCGACGACGCCATCCTGGCCAACGGTTGGGGGGCCAGGGAGGTGAAGGCGCTCTTACGCCAGGCGAGGAGGGTGGGATGAAGGTTTGCGAGCTACTCCCGGCGGTGAACGGCTTTCGGCCCACGCTGACGGCGATGTTCGTGGAGGGGAGGCCCAGCTACGAGGAGTGGGCGGCGATGCTCAACCAGTGCGAGCGCATCTATCGCAGCGCGGCCTGGTGGATCGGGGACTTGTTGAACTACGGCGAGGCGGCCTATGGGGAGACCTACGTGCAGGCGGTCAGCGCCACCGGCTTGGCCCCACAGACACTGATGAACTACAAGGCGGTGGCGAAGGCGATCCCGCCGGAGAAGCGCGTGGAGAAGATGAGCTGGTCGGCGCATCGGGTGGTGGCCTTCCTGCCGCCGAAGGAGAAGGAGGAGGTCCTGCGCTGGGCTGAAGAGGAAGCCCGCGCGGGGGACCCGCCTACGTCGCTGGAGGTGAAGCGCGTGGTGAACGAGCTGCAGGTGCGCAAGAGCCTGGCCGATCCCTCCCTGGAGCGGCCCCAGCTCGTGCAGGTCTTACTGACGCGCGAGGAGTGCCAGGCGCTTCTGGACGGCTTCGGCCCCGGCTGGGAGTCGGCCAGGCAGAAGATCGAGGAGGCCCTGCTACAGTTCTGATGGAGGGAGGGGTGATGACGGATACACCGGCTGTGGGGACACGGCTTTGGGCCAAGCCCGTTGGCGTACAGGGCGTTTTCCTGCGCGAGCGGGAATACGCGGGCCAACGCCTGTGGGTCATGCGCGGCGACGACGGCGGGTATTACGTCTATCCCGCCGAGGCATACGAGTTATCGTCAAACAAACCTACCCATGTGGGTAGATTTACAGGACATAACAAGGGAGGTACGCGGTGAGCGAGAAGAGGTATCCGAGGGTTTTCACGATCAACGGCATCCAGCAGCGGCTCTCGGCGGAGCTGGCCCAGGAGATCGGGCTGAACGAGAGCATCGTCTTTCTGCAGCTGGAATACCTCGTGGCCATCAGTGGCCACGAGCACGACGGGCGCCTGTGGACGTACCAGTCGGTGCGCGACCTGGAGCGGCAGTTCCCCTACTGGTCAACGGCCACGATCAATCGGACGTTACGCAACTTAGTGGAGATGGGGCTGCTCATCCAAGGAAACTACAACACGGCTAAGTATGACCGGACGCGCTGGTTCGCCATCAACTGGGATGCCGTGCGAAAGCTGCGTTCGGTGACCGTCGGCGGCGTGTCCAGCCAGGGGGTTGATACACGATCAAATCAAAATGACACACGGTCAGATCAAAATGTCACACGTGCAGCTCAAAATGTCACACGTGCAGATCAGGATGTCACACGTGCGGCTCAAAATGTCACGACAATACCTGAGATTACTTCTAAGAATACCCCTAACACTACAACTAAGATTACAGATGAAAAAGAAGAATATTCTTCGGCTGCTGGCGTTGAAGCGACCCATGTCAAAATGACACATGGCTCTGAAGACGATCAACTCGACGTAGAGGGGGATCTCAGCAGAGGAGAGGATGGAGATGACGTTGTAGACGATGGTGTCCTGCGCGAGTTCGACGAGGTGGACCCCGGCGAGGCGGACCCGTGTGGGGGCGTTGATGCCGTGGCGGGGTCCTCGGTCCTGCCGACGGGGGCGGCCTCGGCGGGCGGCGCCGAAGGGGATGAGGGTGTATGGGGGCGGATCGTGGCCCTCTGGGAGCGCCTCTTCGGGCGGGTGACGGATGTGGACCGCGAGGACATGGACGAGCGGGCGCGGGAATACGGGGAGCTGGCGCTTTTGCAGGCGCTGACGGCGGCGAAGAACGCCAACGTGAAGCGGCTGAGCTATGTGGATGCCGTGTTGCGCGGCGGGAGCAAGCGCAACGGGCCGATAGAGGGGCCGAAAGCGGCCCAGAACAAATGTGCGGAACGCCCCAAGCGTTATGAGGGTTCGCGGGGCGTGCAGATGGTCAAGGTGAACGGCAAGTGGGTCCCGAAGCTGCCGGAGGGGATGGCCGTGGTCAACGGGCTGGCCGTATGGCGTGGAGGAGGGCGAGATGGTTGATGTGCGCGACGAGCGGGAGATCGTCTATTCTCCTGCCGAGGCGGGCAACCTAGCGCTGCGGGTGATCGACGAGCGGCGGCGTAATCCGGGCGGGGTGCGGCTAGGCATACCTTGTGTAGACGAGGCGTTGCTCCCCCTGCGGCCAGGGGAGCTGTGCACGGTGATCGGCAGGCCGTCCAACTACAAGAGCGGCCTATTGCAGTACTGGGCGCGGAAGGTGGCGCGGGACATCCTCGCGGAGGACGCCTATGAGCGGGAGATCGTGGTGTTCGTCACCTGGGAGATGGCGGTGGAGGAGATCGTGTTGTACGACCTGGCGGCGTCCACGCGGCTGGTGGCCAGCGACATCGCCCAGGGGCGGGTAGACGAGGCGGTGTGGGAGAAGCTCCAGGCGGCGGCGATGAACCGCGCGAGCGTCCCGTTATGGCTCATCGGGCACAGCATCGAGCGGCGGCGCAAGCGGCCCCGGCTGGCGCTGTCCAACGTGGCCAAGGCGTTGCAGGCCATAGACGAGGAGCTGGGGCTGCATCCGCGGGCGGTGTTCTTGGACTACCTCCAGCTCATGGAATCCGAGGGGCGATTGGGGGAGGAGCGCACGCGGCGGATGGACGTGTTTGAGAACGTCTATCGTTGCAAGGACATGGCCCTGGCGTTGGGGTGCCCGGTGATATTGGGCTGCCAGGCGCGGCGCGAGGTAGACGAGCGGGAGTGGAAGCTGCCCGCCATCGGGGATGGGCAGGAGTCGTCGGGGATAGAGTTCACCTCGGACAAGATCATCACCCTGTGGTTTCCGCGCGTGAGCGAGGAGTTGGGCGCGAAACTGCCGGGGACGGAGCTGGTGGTCAGCGACGACCTGCTGATCCTAGGGCTGAAGAAGCAGAAGATGGGCCCTGCGGGGATGTGGTGGCCGCTGTACGTGGACCCAGCACAGAACATCATCACCGATAGGGATGATGTCCTGCCTGAGGCGCTCTGAGCGCCGATAACATATCGCGAGGAGGTAAGGGATGGTTTCAGGAGTTCGGCATCGGTTTCATGTGGGTGAGGTGTTGCGCGAGGAGATGCGCCTGCGCGGATGGGATGAGCACAGGCTGGCGCGGAGCATGGGGCGCGGCGTGGAGACGGTCCAGGGGCTCCTGGAGGGCCGGCTGGAGGTGCGCGAGGGGCTGGCACACGACCTGGCCAAGGCGTTCCAGACGAGCGCGTTCGTCTGGCTGGCGCTGCAGGATGGGGAGAACGCCTGGCGGCTGTTGGACGCCCAGGGAACGTCCGTGGCCCCAGACGCAAGCGGCGACGTGGCCCCTGCCGATAGTGGCCCCGTGGCCGCTATTGAGGGTGAACCCGTGGCCCCTGACGGCGGCGGGGACGGCTCGTCGGAAGGGGGCGTTGGGGAGAGGCCTACGTCCCGGTCTAAGAAGCGGAGCGGAGCATGAGGCATCTTGTGAGTTATGATGGAGGATGGGGGATGGATAAGGTAGCGCTTTTAGACGTTTGGAAACATCGGTTAACTTGCTGGTTGCTGTCCATCGGCGTTTGTACGCGGAGCAATACCAAGCTTCTCAAGCGGATCGTTTCTGAGGCTTTTCCAGCGAAGCTGGGCATGGAGTACGAGGAGGATTTCGACGATTGGTTGCAGCAGTTCGCCTCCACCGACTACCCGGCCTGGTTGCTCTTGGGGGCCTCGGCGAAGCCGAGGTTCGTCAAGAAGCTGAGCGAGCTGCTACGCGCTCGGCAGAAGGAGGTCCTGGCGCAGAGGCGCGTCGCCTGGGGGCGAGATGACTCGGCAGCGGAGGGGGGCGATGCCCGCTAAGTTCGGTTTCCAGGTGCAGAAGCCGCAGTATCCGCAATGGCTGCGCGAGGACGTGGCCCTTTCGGGGGCGCGGTACGTCAAGCTGATCAACCCCGACCTGGGGATGCCGGAGCCGTTCGGGAAGGGGGTGAAGTACATTGGCCGCCTCTGGTGGGACGGCGAGCCGGACAAGGCCCTGGTGCGCGAGGGGAAGGCGGGGGCGAAGGCTTGGATGGCCATGGCCCTGCCGCGCATGGAGAAGTGTCCTTGGGTGTGGGCCTGGGAGGGGCCGAACGAGCCCTACGTGGGCAACCTGGAGGCTTGCAGGAGCCTGGCGGCGTTTGAGCTGGAGCGGTGCAGGCTGATGCAGCAGCGCTCGCTGCGGAGCATCTCGCTATGCCTCTCCACGGGCAACCCGCCGGTCATGGACTACTGGGTGGAGCTCGCGCGGGGCATCGTCCTGAGCGATGGGTGGGCGGTGCACGAGTACGGGATGAAGCGGATGAACCTGGACGGGCAGCACCTCTTGCGCTATCGGCGGGCGGCGGAGGTCATAGAGGTGGCGATCGGCTTCGTGCCGCCGCTGTTCATCACGGAGACGGGGATAGACCTGGCTGGGTCGCCGCAGCACGGCTGGATGGGCTGGGGGGTGAGCGAGGAGGACTACCTGGGCCAGCTCATCGCCTATGAGCGGGAGTTGGCCTGCGACCCGTACGTGGAGGCGGCGTTCCCCTTCGTCTGGATGCCAGATGGGTGGCCGACGTTTGAGATCACGCCCAGCCTGAGCCGCAAGCTGGCGCTGTACATGGCCGGGGTGTCGGCGGTGGAGCGGCGCATCGGCGAGGCGGCGCAAGGGTATGTGGTGCCGCTGAACCCCGAGGCGGCCTTTGAACGGGCTGCGGCCAAGCGGGGGTTGCTCCCGGCCTCGCGGGAGTTCGCCGTGCCGGGGACGGACTATTGGGCGCAGGTGTACCGGGACCCGAAGCGGCGCGAGGTGCAGTATCTGGTGTACGCCGTCAAGGGGGACTGGGGGCATCTGCGCTGGTTTGAGCGGGCGAATTAATCGGGCAGGCTGTTTCCTACGGCGCGAGGTTTATGCTATATGTGAAAACGGAGCGCAGGCTGACGGTCGTCAATGACGCCGCAGGGGGCCGATGAAGGGGAAAACGGGGGCCCGCAGCCTGCCGCTTTCCATAAGGAGGATGAGATGGAGCGCGTGTTCAGTGGAATAGGTGGTTTGCCGGAGGGCACGACGGTGGAGGCGGAGAAGGTATACGTCCCCTTGGCGGTGACCTGTGTCCGCTGTGGGCGGCTGGTGCTAGGGGGGATGTGGTTCGGGCCTGACGCGAACGAGCCGGTCCCGACGGTGGGCTTTCTGGTCACGGCGAAGGGGGCGGTGTGCGATGCCTGTTTCGCCAAACTATGTCAGGAAGGATAAAGGAGGAGGAGGATGGCTACGCATTTCCGGTTGATTGGTCGTTGGGATGGTCAGGAGCGCGCGGCGAAGGGGGCGCGTCCCCCTGCCGAGGCCGAGCGTCCACAAAGCGCGGAGGAGCGCGAGGCGTTAGAGGAGGAGTTGGAACGGCTCCTGGGGGAGGCGGAGCTGATCGACTGGGAGCTTCGGGACACGAATCGCTGCGACGAGGAGGGGCGGCGGTTGACGCCGGTAGAGTATCACCGTTGGCGCAGGCAGCGGGAGTTGGACCTGATTGAGGTGAAGCGGCGCATTCGGGAGGCGCGGCGGAAGCTGCGTCGGGCGATGGGGGTGGAGGGCGAGCCGAACGGCGAGTGGCGGCTAGAGCATCTCCTGGCCGGTTTCGGCACGCCGTTGATCGCCAAGGTGCTGCTTAATCGCCTGTCGGAGGCCAGCTATCCCACGGCGGCGGACGAGGAGCTGAAGGGGGCGTTGGCGCGCTTCCTGGGGGAGGCGGCGGTGTAGGGGCTTTGCGGGGAAATTTATGGCCAAAGCGTTTAAAGGGTATTGACGTTTCAGCAAAACTGTGCTAGAGTAGGGGTGTAAAACACAAAAAAACATACAGGAGGCGAAAAAGATGAAGTGCAAATATCTAGATGTGTATGAGGAGTACAGTAAGTACGGTGGATTCGTAGAGCTGTGGCATTACAGCTATCTGCCCGGTCATCCCTATGGGGGATACATGCTCTATTACGGGCAGAAGGGTGAGAAGGATGGGCCCTACAGCCTGCATGAGGAGCACTGGGAGGTGCTGCCCGATGGGACGCACAACGCCGCGGCGATCCGCAAGGCGGTAGACCTCTTTGACCACATCGCTCAACGTGCCGCGTTGCGCGTGGCCGTCCGCTACGCGCTGCGCGATGGCGGGTGGATGTTCTGCCCGGTGTGTGGACAGCCGTTGCGGTTGGACGGCGAGCGGCTATACGCCCTGGCCGCTGACGGCGAGGAGCGGGACCTCGGCGAGGCCGCTTTTGCCTCGTGCTACCGCTGCGGGGAAGGAGGGTTAATCGGGCGGCTGGTGAGCGCCGAGGACATGGACTTTAGCTTGCCGGAGCTGATCTAGTCTGTGGGGGGCCGCCGCAAGGCGGCCCCGGCCAAAACAAGCCAGGAGGTGGCAAATGAACGTATTCCAGGATGAGCGTGTGCGGAGATACTGGTTCGCCTGGGTGCGGGAGGTGTCGCGCCAGCACGCGGTGAACCTGACGCATCAGGGCGTCAAGGAGCGCGTCCTGCACGTTGAGCATCTGGCCGAGTGGCAGGGGACGTTGGCCGAGGCGCAGCGGGCGGTGCTGGACTATGTCCAGCAGAAGCTGCGGGATGCGGGGGACCCGGTCCAGCTTGGGCTAGCTTCAGCGCGTGACGCTGAAACAGCATAATGTGAAGCGCATAGAACTGAAGGGAGGCGAGTATGGCGTTACTGAAGCGGGCTACTAAGAAGTTACGAGATGCCGGGTACGATCTTGAGGTACACAGGGGACTTTGGGGATATTACGTGTTTGATCCGAACATCAAGGAAAGGCAGTCCTCGCGGGTGTATCTGACGCTTGCGGAATGCCTGCGGGATGTCTTGGAAAACGGGGCATTGCCGCGAGGGGAGGGAGAGCAAGACGAAATACGGAGATAGGGATTACATTGCGATTGACGCGTTGATGCGCGCGTTCCGCGCGCAAGCGAGTGAGCTGGTCGGTCGAGCGTACGTGCAAAGCTATGAGGACCCTGCTAAGGCGAAAGTTACCGAAGCCGCCGGGTTAGCATATTACGATTGTGCGGACATTCTAGAGGCGTGGCTGAGGGAAGCCACGCGTGATGAAGACCTGCTCACGGAGCTATTCGGGGAAACCGAGCTCTAGGAAACAGAAAGGAGAAGGGATGGTGGCTGAGTCTGACCGTTATTTGATGGAATACACGAGGGAGATTTTACGCGTCATCTATAACGAGGTAGCCCAGCTGGAGCAAAAGCTACGCCTTTCGCTCCAGGATGCATATATCCTTGCCGGTATGCCTTATGGGGAAGATGGGTTTGAGCGTTGGTTGGAAGATAGCTGGGAAGTTGAGGATATGGACGGCCTAAACTGAGGTAGGAGATCAACGGGGACGGCGCGTAGCGCTGGCCGTTGACATACGCGCGGGGTGCAGCGCAAGAGAAGAAGCGCCCTGGCGCCCGGCCCGCGTTCGGGTTACGGACGATGGCCAGTGCAGCTCTGCGATCGATCCAGTTCTGTGGCATGTCAGGGTAGGCGAAACAGCGTGGCGCTTGCATGGGGTTGAGGGGCCGGGCCCCGGTGCAAGCGCCGTCGTTTTATGGAGGCAGGAGATGTTGCGGGAGCTTTACGCGGAGGCGGAGCGGTTGCGCGTGGCGCAGGGGTACGCGGGGCAAGACTGCGCGCGTTGTCCTGGGCGGCAGGCGTGCGTGGACGTATGGGACCGACTTTGTCATCGTTGGGGGAAGGGGGTCGTGGAGAGGGCCGTGCGGGAGGTCCTCTTGGGGTTATCCTTCCCGTGCGGGCTACGGGCGCAGCCGCTGGACTTGCGTCCGAGATACGTGGGCCGTTTTAGATCACAGCGGGAGGTGGTGGATGTGCAAGCTGAGTGAGGCACCGGAGGCCGTGCGGGAGATAGCGCGTAGGGCGCGCTTCCCGGAGGAGGGCAGCTACTGGCAGCCGTTTCACGCGGAGGAGGCGTGGGCGGGGCTGCCGGATTACGTGGGGGTGGGGTGGATCGTGGACCCCGTCCGAGGGCAGAGGATGCTTGTGGACGCGGGGGACTTGCGGAGCGCGGTTGAAGGTTTGTGCGCAGCGGCACGCTAGAACATTTGTGCGATCCGAGCTTCGGGCGAGCTGGCCAGAACATTTGTGCGCAGCGGCACGCTAGAACATTTGTGCGGGGCCGGCCCAAGGGAAAACGCTCCCGGTGGCCGGCCTTTTTCGCGGGAAAATTATGGCTTTTCCAGCGGAAAAGAGATTGACGTTTCAGCAAAAATGTGCTAGAGTTGGCTGTAGAAAAACACAAAAAAGGAGGTGCAAGATGTGCAGGACAAAATTAACACCAGCAGACTTCGACACGCTGAGCCCCGTGCTGCAGCAAGAGGTCTGCGAGTTCGTGGCCGCCCACTACGCACTAGGGGAGCGCTTTATGTTTAACGGCGATTTCCTAGTGCGGAGGGAGGAGGCGGGGGTGAGCTTCGCCTATCCCCTCCATGGTGAGGCGGTCGTGGAGCGCGTGGTCGACAACCGTGTGTATCTACGCACGATGTTCGGCCACGAGGTTTGGGTGAGTTTTACATATTTGGTGACGCCAGTGGGCCGTTTCGTGGTGCCCGTGGCGGAGGAGGTGGAGGGATGATTAAGAAGCAGGTTGCGGAGCTTTTGGCGCGGCGGGCGCGGTCCGCCGCGCCCGTCGTCTACGGCGCCGAGCTGGGGTATCGGGGCGCGGTGCACTGGGTGGCGGGCAACCGGGAGACGCTGGACCCAGAGCGGGGCTGGGTGAGCTATAGCGTGTGGCTGGTGTACCGGGACCCGTACGGCGACAGGGGGCAGCGGCTCGTGGGGCGGATGAGCGTCCTGGGGGACCAGGTGAACGTCTGGGACAGGGAGCGCCTGCTGTACCGCTTCGCGCTGTGATTTTCGCGGGGAAATAACCGCTTTTCCTGCGGGAAAGAGATTGACGTTTCAGGGAAACTGTGCTAGAGTGGGGGCGTAAAAACCAAACGCGGGCACACAAAAACGATACGCTGGAGAGTCAGCAGAGACATAGCGAAACAAAGGAAAGGAGCAAGATGCACTGGAGTGAGGTTTACGGTCGGGATATATCCGCCAACGACATCGTCTCTGAGGCCAAACGCAAGGGGCTATCCGTGGAGGCCCTTTTGCGGCAATGGTACCACGAGCTAGGGGAGGAAAACCCAAACGGCGGCTGGGATGAGGCAAACCAGCCCGATTTTGCGGCCTTGGCCCGACAGATCGTTACTGAGGCTACGAGATAAACACCTATCGGCTTGGATGAAGCGTGGGCGGCGCGTCGGGGAGGAAAACGCGCCGCCCATTTTTCTTCTCAAAAATTATGGCTTTTTC
>DAOTVR010000289.1:0-3476 GCA_034436315.1 Anaerolineae bacterium | reverse complement strand
TCCCCACCTGTTTGCAGATGCTGCGCGATGGTTGGATCGCTTCTGATTTGTTGATCTCTCACGTGATGCCCTTGGAGCGGCTAGAGGAGGCTTTTATCCTGTTGCGCGATGACAGCGCCAATACGCTGAAGGTGGTTATCAAGCCGTGATATTTCGCCAGATTGCCCAGCGGAGTGGAATCGATGGCCCGATACCTGTGCGTTTTTAGGATGTTTTGTGCGTTAATAATCAACCTATCCTGCGTCATACCTGTTGCTGCTCAGTCGCCTGCCCCTAACGAGTTAACGGACGCGCCCGCACAGCCCTCTGGCCTCAGAGCGTTTCATCGTAGTGGGCAGACCTTTCTGACCTGGCAAGAGCGTCCTGATATCGCTGGAGAGAGCTATCGTGTATACCGCTATAATCAGCCCATCACGGCAGCCAATCTGGCCGAGGCTGTTCGGCTTTATGAGGTGCCCGAGGGCTCGGCGCGTTTCTTTGCCAATCGTTATTACAGTTACGACTCACGAGACTGGAGGTATCGTTACGTGGAGCGATTGGTCGTTGAGGATGGAGGAGAACCTCTTCCCCCTGGCACCGGTTTGTTAGTTTGGACCCTGGCACCTGAGGATTTCGGTGGGGGCACGAGTGGGTCAGGGTATTATGCGGTGACAACTGTATATAACGGCACCGAGAACACTTTGGACCTGGGACCCGGAAATACATTTGGTCCGCTCGCCGAAGCTGTGGCTGACCCCCGGCCGATTGAAGTGCCCAATTCCATCGGGCCTGGCTGGCATGTATTTATCCAGTACATGGACCTACGTGCTTGGAACCCCACTTTTCATGCGCCAAACAGCACCAATGGCTATTATGGTTTGGACGCGGCCGATTTTGAAGTGGCTCATGCGATCCAGTATGCATATGACTATGCTGTGTTCGTCCCCGGCGCAGGACAATGTGGCGGGAACGTGCCCACAAGAGTGCCGGTAATCGTGGAGCTACACGCTTGGGGAGGGAACAGTTATGGGCCACCATCTCCACGCAAAGCTAGGCCATGGTGTGCTTACCAGATCTTTCCTGTGGACGAATCCGAGACATGGTGGTTTGGCTTTGCGCGGAACATCGATTATCGGCAAAGCAATAACCCCAAGGCAGGTGATGCGATCGTCAATTATACAGAGCAGCGTGTTTTGCGCATGATTTATGATTTGTATCGCTTTCCTCTTGGGCCAGAAGTGGATCTCGACCGCGTATATGTCTATGGGCATTCAATGGGAGCCAGCGGCGCGCTGGCGATGGCACTGCGCTATCCGAACGTCTTTGCCGCAGCTTATGCTAGCAAACCGATGACCAATTACCGTCAAGCAGATGGCTGGAAGGGTACGGTCACGCCCAAATGGGGTAGCGAAACCCTTAACTTGCCGGTAACTCTCGATGGCCCGGGTGGTTGGGCTGCTCATCTAGCAAAGTATAATGGCACTGGCGTGTGGGATTGGCAAAATCATCAAGCGACACTTCACAGCCGCCAGGGTGAGGATATGGCTCCCCTAGGTATCTCTCAAGGCATTAACGATACCAGTATACCTTGGGAGACGCAGGGTGCTCCCATGCTTGTAGCTTTGGAAGATAGCCGCCAAGTTTGGGCCGAGCGTGTCATGGATAACAATCATGCTTGGGATGAATTTCTAGCTCTACCCCCGACACTTGGAAAAGATGCTGCCTACACGCCTTTTTATGGCCTAAGGGCCAGGCGCAGCGAAACCATCCCCGGTCTTGGCCGCCTCAGCAGCAACCCCACGATCCCGCCGACGACTACGGCGAGTTATAATCAGTCGGTAGAGTGGTCTGCCTCATGGAATGCTTGGGATGGGCCACCCCTAGATACACCGAGTTCTTGGCAGATAAGTTTACGCCCTGTTGGCGAGCCAATAACCTTAACGGTGGATGTTACACTGCGTCGCGTACAAACGTTTCGCGTTCTGCCGGGCGCTCTATACCGTTGGGAGAATTGGCGCCTGGCCGATGGGCAGCTTGTGGCCAGTGGAACGGTCATGGCAGATGAGACGGGATTGTTGTCTGTGCCGGGAATCTGTATCTCACCGTCAGGAAATAGAGTGCGGGTATACAGCCAAATACATAGGAGCACTTGCCTACCCCTTTTGTTCTCAGCGGTTCCCGACTGAGATCAGCTCGCCCACCTTAGGGATCAGTTTGTGTTCTAACGAGTCTGCAGAGCCTTGACGCCCCGAATGGGCGTGTCTATACTCGTTGTGTGCCTTATGGAGGGGCAAAGATCAAGGGAGGAAAAGGGCGTGGAACAAACCGAGCGCAGGGAGAGCGAGAGGGAGGCCATCCTCGCCAGGTTGCGCCGCATAGAGGGGCAAGTGCGGGGTATCCAGCGCATGATCGAGGAAAACCGGGATTGTGAGGCCATCATCACCCAGCTCATGGCCGTGCGCGCAGCGCTGGATCGGGCCGGCCTACTGATCATGAGCCGGCATATCGCGCGCTGTCTCCTGGAGGCCGATGCCCAGACAAGTCGGGCGCGTTTGGAGCGCATCATCGGTCTTTTCCTGCGCTTCGCCGATAGCTTCCCCGAAACCGGAGAGGTCGGCAGAGAGGAGCACGCGGAAGGCAACGTATAAAGAGCTCTCTCAGCGCTCAGGGAACATCGGCCACGCTTTCTAAAACATAGGTGGGCTTTAGATCGCTTTGGGCCAGCATCTCGCGGGTCGTGACTCCCGTCAAGACCAGGGCCGTGTCCATCCCCGCCTGCTGGCCCATAACCATGTCCGTTGCTAAGCGGTCGCCGACCAGCAGACAGCGCTCCTTGGGCACCCCCAGGCGGGCGACCGCAGCTTCCAGCATATTGGCCGATGGTTTACCGGCGATCAGCTCCACCTTGCGCTCGCTGGTGGCTTCCAAGAAGGCGATAACACCGGCACAATCGGGTAGCGCGCCTCCTTCTATCGGGCAGGTCCTGTCGGCGTTCGTGGCCAGGAAGCGCGCCCCTCTGACCAGCGCCTGATGTGCGGTGTTGAGCTTGGCATAGTCCAGGGTGCGATCGAAGGCGGCCACGACCACGTCGATCTCCTCTACGGCCTCCGTGAGCGTAAAGCCCTCGCGTCGCAGCTCATCAAGCAGGGCCTTCTCGCCGATGACGAAAAGCCTTGCTCGCGGATGGTGCTCCCGTAAATAGTAGATCAGCGCCTGCACGGAGGTGATCACCTCATCGGGTGTCGCGGGGATCCCCAAGCGGGTCAACTTGGCTGCATAGCTTGAACCCGGCTCCAGGGGCTTGTTGGAGAGGAACACGGCACGCCGGCCATGGCCTCGTAACCAAGCCACCACCTCTTTGGCCCCCGGGATAAGGTGCTCGCCGAGGTAGATCGTGCCGTCCAAGTCAAAGATGTAACCATCATAGCGTGGCTCGCCGGACCTGCTATGGCTCATCGGGCTTCCCACAGCGGGCATTGTGGAAGAAGGCCCTGAGG
>DAOTVR010000288.1:0-3363 GCA_034436315.1 Anaerolineae bacterium | reverse complement strand
GAGTCTGGGACCCGCCCCTAGCGCACACAGTGACATTCGTCGCCGTCACTTGCTCAGATCCCTTTTCAGCGGATCACCTCAATACCGCCCATGTAAGGCCGCAGGACTTCGGGGATGACCACGCTGCCGTCCTTCTGCTGATAGTTCTCCAGGATGGCGATCATCACGCGCGGCAGGGCCAGGCCTGAGCCGTTGAGCGTGTGCACGAACTGCACTTTCCCACCCGAAGCGGGCCGGTAACGGATGTTGGCTCGGCGGGCTTGAAAGTCCTTGAAATTGCTGCAGGAAGAGACCTCTAACCACTCCTTGCATCCGGCGGCCCAGACCTCAATATCGTACTTGGCGGCGGCAGTGAAGCTTAAATCGCCGGTGCACATCTGTACCACGCGATGCGGAAGCCCCAGACGGCGGCAGATGTCCTGGGCGTTGTCCACCAACTTGGCCAATTCTTCCATGGAGGTCTCGGGCTTGACGAACTTGACCATCTCCACCTTGTCGAATTGATGGCCGCGCTTGATGCCCCGCGTGTCCCTGCCGGCAGCCATCTTCTCCCGGCGGAAGCAGGCCGTGTAAGCCACATGATAGATGGGCAATTGCTCCTCAGCCAGGATCTCATCGCGGTACATGTTGGTGACAGGCACTTCGGCCGTAGGAATCATCCACAGGTCATCTTCGGCGTCATAATACAAGTTCTCAGCGAACTTGGGCAATTGCCCTGTGCCGTAGAGACACTCACGGCGCACCATGAAGGGGGGATAGACCTCCGTATAGCCATGGTATTGCGTATGAACGTCGATCATCCAGGTGATCAAGGCCCGCTGCAGGCGCGCCCCCAGGCCCTTGAGGATGTAGAAGCGCGTGCCCGATATCTTGACCCCGCGCTCAAAATCCAGGATACCCAGGGCTTCGCCCAACTCCCAATGGGGCAATGGCTCGAAGTCAAAGGTGGGCATCGGGCCTATGGGTTGGCCGATAATGTTATGGCTTTCGTCCGGGCCGACGGGGACGCTGGGATCGGGCAAGTTAGGCACCTCAAGCAGAGCCTCCTGCAGACGTTTCTGGAGAGGTTCCAACTCGTCCTCTAGGGCCTTGATTTGCTCGCCCACCTGGCGCATCTCTTCAATGCGCTTTTGTTTTTCCTCCTTGTCCTTAATGGTGGGGATCTCCTTGGACACGCTGTTGCGCTGGGCGCGCAGCGACTCTAGCTCGGCCAGGATCTTGCGCCGGCGCTCATCCAGGGCGATGATTTCATCAATCGGCGCGGAGGTGTTCAGGTCTCGCAGCGCCTGCTTGACCTCGTCAACATGCTCGCGGATATAGGCCAGTTCAATCATCTCGCTCCTCTCTAGCTCGGAAATGGAAAAGCGCCTCTCGCCGAATAGGACGAGAAGCGCTTAGACTCTCGTGGTGCCACCTAGACTTCGTCGTACTCCTTGCGAAGCACGACCTCAGTGCCCCAAGGGGGCCATGCTCTCTAACGGGAGCGACCGGGGGCACTTAACGGTTTAGAAGCCTTTTCGCGCCCGGCTCAAGAGGGGAATCCAACGGGGGGCGTCTATCGCCTTCCCAGCATCGGCGACTCTCTGCAAGACACTAAACCCCGGGACACGTCTCTGTCCAAGCCTTTAAGAGATTTGCTTAAATCCATTATAGCACGCCTTGCCCTGTGCGTCAATCGCATCAAAAAAGCCCTCAGAGGCCGATGGCCATGAGCACGTAACGGACGAATTCTGAGAATAGACGCTCCGGGCTTGTCCCCCGCTTCGTCGGCAACCCCTTATCGTTTCGTCTCGGCGTGGGGTCAAACCCAGCCTCCCGTAACACATCCTGATGGCGCGCGCGAACCTGCAATTCTGTGCATCCCGGAAACATGGTTATCTCTCCTTTCCTTTCGGGCCACTCCTGGCCCATATATGGTGTCCAAGGCGATAGTCCTAGATCCCGACCTCAGCCTAAATGCGCCAGCCCGCCAGAAGAGCGAAGATGGCCTTTATGAACCAGATCTCCAACCCGAGGCTCGTAGCGGGCCTGCGGGAAGGGCGATCATAGCCCCCCTCGCGCAGCAGATCCGCCTGGCGTGCGCGCAAATCCGACGGCGTAACTCCTGGGAACATGGTGAATCCTCTCTTTCTTCAGCCTTTACTTCCAATCCCAACCTGACCCCTTCAACGAGCAGCCTCACCCGGCAAGGGGATAGTACAAATCCAGCAAGACGTCCTGCCAGGGAGCCTGGGGCAGCGTCAGGTGCTCCTCCAACCACTGGTGATGGCCCGTCTTATAAGGCGAGTTGAGCACCCACTCGCGAAGCTTTGTCCAGGTATCCACAATATCCGCTAGATAGCAGCGGGTCACCGCATAGAGGCCGCTGGCGAACTCCTTGACCTGAACATGCTCCCCTGGCAGGCACTGGGTGTCAGGGCCTATAGTGATCCAGGCGTTATAGCTGTGCAGCCCCTTCTCCCCCGTCGGCGTGCTATCGTGGCCAAACAGGCGATACGACCGCCCCTCAGCCAATAAGCCCTTCCCCTTAGCCCAGCCGAGCAAGACCTTCCAGGCGTCGGCCTCCGGGGTGGCCCCGAAGGCATTGACGCAGGCCACACGCATAGGCTCAAGGCGTACGATGCGCACTTCCATAGTCCCGGCTCCTTTCCTCATGTTTACGCTTCCATCTTACCATGCAGGTATCTCAGGATCGTCTCAAAACGCATCTCAAAACACCAGATGTAAGAGGAATCCATAGATTAGAGGCGACGGGGAGCATTGCTCCCGGACATTGGTATGTCCCCTATGGCCATCTCTACGCGGCGACTGCCACTAGGCCCTCAAGCATCGTGCGGGGGGTCACCTGGTATTCCGTCACCAGGGCTTCAATGTCTAGCTGGCCGAACGCCTTTGCTACGGAAACCCGATGATTCCCGTCGCGCACATAGTATCTGTCACCGACGCGGATGAGCGCCACCGGTGGCAGATTTACTCCAGAGAGGTAGGCTCGCGCGACGTTAAACCAGCGCTGCTGCGTGTGGGTCTTGAGCGGGCGGAAGGCGCAGTCGAAATCGTTACAACGCCCCTCCGAGCCCACGATGTAACGCAGTGGGACCACCTGCAGGCCCTCGTCATGCTGCCCACAGATCCGATAGCCATCCATCGCTGTAGCCAGGTTACGTAGTGAACTGGGGCGCTTCATGATGGCGCCGAGCAGGCGCCTCAATGTGGCCCATCGGTAGAGGGCGTAGTACTTATCATTGATCTCGACCCTAACGCTCGTCGTGGCCTCGCTATAGCCGTATATATGTCCGTACATGAAGGCACCTCCTGAGATTCTTCTTCTTACTTTGTAATTCCATCTTACCATATGGGTATCTC
>DAOTVR010000287.1:0-6767 GCA_034436315.1 Anaerolineae bacterium | reverse complement strand
GCCGCCGTAGCCGAGTTGGAGAAGGCCGTTGAACTGGACCCTAAGGATGCCGAGATGCGGACCCGTCTGGCGATGGCTTATGTGCACCGCGACGACCCGGGCGATAGAGAGCGTGCCCTTCAGGCGTTGGAAAAGGCTCTGGAGCTTGATCCTCAGCAGACCGAAGCGTACTATTACCTGGGCCAGCTCTATCTTCAAGCTGGCCGGCGAAGGGAGGCTATCGCTGCTTGGCGCGAATACGTCGCTAAAGGCGAAGATGAAGAGGCTGTAGCAAAAGTACGCACGTGGTTAAAGAACCTAGAGGAAGGTGGCTCTCCGGAGCCTGCTCCTTAGGATTGGCGCTCACTTAGGGAAAGAATATGCGACGCTGGTGGAGACGTAACCAACACTGGATCATCCGCTTGGGGATAGCTTTGCTCATCCTCCTTGCAGCGGCGGCGAGCACCACGGTCATGCAAGTGGTGGCGCGCCTGGTGGGCTTGGCCTTCAATGTGGCCTCTCTGGCCGCGTTGATGATCGTACAGGTCGTCTTTTACTTTGGCTTTGTGATGTATTACCTTGGTGGGGTCAAGACGATCAAGATCATGCCCGGCGAGGCCGGCGAGGTGACCTTTGACGACTACTGGGGCCAGCCGGAGCTGCTCGCCGTAGCTCGCCAGTGGGTTGAGCTATTGAGTCACCCTGAACAACTGCGGAAGATGGGCGGACAACCCGTGACGGGGGTACTTTTGGCTGGTCCCCCTGGTTCTGGCAAAACGTATTTAGCCAAGGCGCTGGCAGGTGAGGCCGCGGTGCCTTTTTTGGGGTTAGATGGCTCGCGTCTGATCTCCATGTGGCTTGGTGTCGGCTCTATCAAGATCATGCGCCTTTATGCGACCGCCCGTCGCTATGCCAAACGCTACGGTGCCTGCGTGGTCTTTATTGACGAGTTGGATTCAATCGGCACGACCCGCGGAGGGATCACCGGAGAAACGCAAGTGGGAGCTCTTGGCAGTATCTTTGGCTTCGCCGCCGGAGCCGGCGTGCTCAATACCTTATTGACCGAGCTAGATGGCATTAACGAGCAGCGTGGCTGGTTCAAGACGCGCTGGTATCGTCTGTTGGGCAAAAAGCTGCCGCCTCCGGATTATTGGGTGATGACCATCGGCGCTACGAACCGTCCCGATGTGCTTGATCCTGCGCTGACTCGCGCCGGCAGGCTGGATATCAAGATTCGCGTAGACCCCATGGATAGGCAAGGGCGCAGGGAGGTCATTAAGGGTTATCTCTCACGGGTCAAATGCCTTGAGCCCATTGACGTGGAAGGTTTTGCTGCCGATACGATCGGTCTTACTCCTGCTGACTTGATGTCCATTATCGTCCGTCGTGCCCCGGCGATGGCACTCATGCACGGGCGGCAAGGGATCACGAACGCCGATCTTCACGCTGCCCTGACGGAGTTGAGCATGGGCTTACGCCAGCCGATCCCGACCATTTCTGAGGAGGATAAGTTGGCCATTGCCTATCATGAGGCTGGCCATGCTGTGGCTACATGGGCGCTTACCGAGGATCGCATCACTCGGGCCTCCATCATCCGCTATAGTGGAGGCCCCAGCGGCGGTGCAAGCCTCGGGCACATCTACCACGTCCCCGAGAGGGAGCGCGTGGGGGCAAAATCAAGCGATGTCGCCAAACAGATCTGTGTCAGCTTAGCCAGCCGTGCCGCCGAGCTAGAGTTTCTCGGCCAACCTCATATGGGCGGGAGCTCCGATATGATGACGGTTCGGGCGCTGCTCCTCAGTTTGGCCGAGAACGGTGTCTTCTCTACGCTGGGCTATACCCCTCAGCCCAGCCCTGAGTTGACCAAAGAGATGGATGCCTATTTCCATCGTCTGATGGACTTTACCCGGCAGGTCCTGCGCAAGCATGCGGATAAGGTGCAAGCGCTGGTACAGGAGCTCATGGCCAAGGAGGAACTGAATGCCGAGCAGGTTGCCGCCATCCTTGGCCCCAGGCCTTCGCAACAAAAGCCCGGATCAGCTTAAAAAGCTCTGGCCCAGAGCTAGAGGTTGGTCTGAGCCAAACAAGCCTCTTCTTAGAGGCGTCACTTGCATTGCCAACAACGAAAGGAGATCATCATGCGCGTCGTCATCGTCGGTGGGACCGGCCATGTGGGCACCTTCTTGGTGCCGCGCCTAGTTGAGGCTGGCTATGAAGTGGTAGAGGTGAGCCGCGGGCAGCGCAAGCCCTATCAGCAGCATGCAGCCTGGCGCGAGGTGAAGCATGTCGCCCTAGACCGTCAGGTTGAGGAGCGTGCGGGCACTTTCGGTCGGCGAGTATTGGAGCTGAAGCCAGACATAGTGATTGACATGATCTGTTTTCGCCTGGAAAGCGCCCAGCATCTGGTAGAAGCCTTGCGGGGACAGGTGCAACATTTCCTCTCCTGTGGCACGATCTGGGTGCACGGGCCGAGCGTCTCGGTGCCCACCACCGAGGAGCAGCCGCGCAAACCTTTTGGCGAATATGGCATTCAGAAGGCAGCCATTGAGGCCTATCTGCTAGAGCAGTCGCGGCGTTTGGGGTTCCCTGCTACGGTCATCCATCCAGGGCATATCGTCGGGCCGGGTTGGGCGCCGCTTAATCCCCAAGGGCATTTCAACCCGCACACCTTTGAGCGCATCGCTCGTGGCGAGGAATTGGCTTTGCCCAACCTAGGCTTGGAAACCGTGCACCACGTCCATGCGGATGACGTCGCGCAACTCTTTATGCGCGCCCTGGCCAATTGGAGCACTGCCGTGGGCCAAGGCTTTCATGCCGTATCGCCCGCCGCATTGAGCTTGCGGGGTTATGCCGAGGCGGTCTATACTTGGTTTGGTCAGGCACCTCGGCTGCGCTTCTTGCCCTGGGAGGAGTGGAAGGAAACCGTCTCTGAGGAAGAGGCTGCCTCTACGTGGGATCACATCGCTCACAGTCCCAATTGCAGTATTGCCAAGGCACAAAGGTTATTAGGTTACCAGCCACGTTACACCTCCCTACAGGCTGTCTATGAGGCCGTGACCTGGCTGATTGAACACGGGGTGATTCAGGCGCCGCGCTTGCGCTAGAAGACTTGCAGGAGATCCCAGATGAAAGAGATCCTTTGCTTTGGTGATTCCAACACCTGGGGCTATAGTCCCCACACCTTTGACCGCTACCCGCGAGATGTACGCTGGACCGGCGTCTTGCAGATGGAACTGGGGCCGGATTACCATGTGATCGAGGAGGGCCTTAACGCACGGACTACCGTTTGGGATGACCCCATTGAGGGCGTGGGGAGCTCCAAGAATGGGCGAGCTTATTTGATCCCTTGCCTGGAGAGCCACAAGCCCTTGGATCTGGTCATCATCAAGCTCGGCACGAATGACCTCAAGTATCGCTTCTCGGTCACGGCCACAGATATCGCCAATAGTGCGGGAACGCTAGTGGATGTCGTGAAAAACAGTCAGGCTGGCAGAGGTAATAGCTCGCCCGCGGTTCTGCTCATTGCCCCGCCCCCTCTGGGCAGATTGACCGATTTTGCCGAGATGTTCAAGGGGGGCGTTGAGAAATCCAAGGAGTTTGCGGTTCAATTCCGGCGAGTAGCCCAGGAGAAAGGCTGTGCCTTTTTGGATGCGGGCCAGATCTTGACTTGTAGCGAGGCGGATGGCCTACATTACGACCCGGAGGGCCACAGGGCACTGGGGTTAGCCGTAGCCCGGAAGGTCAAGGAGATCCTGGGCTAAGCATAACGATAAACGCACCGAAACGGCCTTGGACCGAATTGGAAGGAGGTCCATGTGCTTTGCTTGCGCTGTGGCTACTCCTTGCCAGATGACGCTGCCTTTTGCCCCAATTGCGGCTTTTTGCAGGCCCCTCCGGATGTCGCTGAGGAGATAGCGGAGCCCACAACCTGTATCGTCTTTCATGTCTATCGCCTTCTTGAGGATTATTTGACGCTAGAGCATTGGTTTGTGGCTCGGGAGGAGGGGCCTTGGGCCGCCTACGACGTTGCCGAATCATCCAGATGGACCGACCATGTTCGCTTCCTCAGTAAGGGCAACAAGAAAGCTATTAGGGCTCTCCGGGAATTGGTGGAGAGATTACGCGCTGAGGGCTGGGAGTACTTTGGGCGGGGTTTGCAATGGTATGCGCTCCGCTTTCGGCGACGATTATGATCACACTGAGTAGAGGGAGAGGATTTTATGGAGCTGGACTTGAGCGAACGCACCTGGACACTCGTCGGTTGGGAGCCCTTTACCTGGGATTGGTTGGCCTCTAGCGGTCAAGACCTCACCTCACCGACGGCCGATTTCCGCAAGCACCAGTGCACGCCGGAGATCCCTGCCCAGATCCCCGGCTCAGTGCAAGATGACCTTTTGCGTGCGGGCCTCATCCCCGATTGGAACGTGGGCCTGAACGCTCTCCTATGTGAATGGGTGGAGCACCGTCATTGGGAGTACCGCTGCGAGCTGGAGGTCCCTACAGATTGGGCCGGTAAGCGCTTCATCCTGCGCGCCGAGGGTCTGGACTATGCTGGATACATCTTGGTAGACGGAAAGGTCGTCGCCTCTTTTGAGGGCATGCTCATGCCCCACGAGTTCGATCTCACAGCTTCAATCCAGCCCGGCAAGCGGCAGCGCTTGTCCATCCTTTTCACAGAAGCCCCTCACGAACAAGGGCAGATCGGTTACACCTCGCGCTCGCGCTTCTTCAAGGCCCGTTACGCCTATGGATGGGATTGGTGTCCACGCATGGTCCCTTTGGGCATCTGGGACAAGCTGACCTTGATGGCCGTAGGCGCAACGCGGCTCCATGGTTGTCTTCCTTATGCCCGGTATGATGTCGCTCGCGGTCAAGGCCATTTATCTCTACGTCTGGATGTGGAAGTGCCTGAGCCGAGATCCCTGTTCTGCCGTGTGCGTTTGAAGGACGATGAGCGTTTGCTTCGCGAAGAGGTCCTTCCCTGCGCTTTTGGTCCTGGGCGCAGTGAGACCCAACTGGCCCTCTCGCAACCTTTCGCTGTAGAGCCTTGGTGGCCCAATGGGTTGGGTTCACGGAAACTCTACAGCCTGGGTGTTCAGCTTGAGGCTTCTTCTGGGGAAGTGCTGGATAGTTGGCAGGGGCGCATTGGTTTCAAGCAAGTGCGTTGGCTTCCCTGTGAGGGCGCTCCGGCTAACGCCGAGCCTTGGATTTGCGAGGTCAACGGCAAACCCGTTTTCTTGCAAGGGGTCAACTGGGTGCCCCCGCGAATGACCTATGGCAGCGTCACCCGCGAGATGTATGCTGAGCGGCTGAAGCTCTACGCCGATATGGGGCTCAACATCCTGCGCGTCTGGGGTGGGGCAATATTGGAGAAAGAGGTCTTTTACGACCTTTGCGACGAGCTGGGGTTAATGGTCTGGCAGGAGTTCCCCTTGTCTTCATCGGGAGTAGAGAATACTCCCCCTAGCGATCCCCAGGCCATCGCTAAGCTCGCCGAGATCGCCGCCTCTTACATCTGGCGGCGAGGCGGCCATGTTGCGCATCTCCTCTGGTGTGGTGGAAACGAGCTTACCTGGCGCGACGCTCGCCTCACCCCTGTGGATGAAACCCACCCGGCCATCGCCACGCTTGCCGCGGTCAGCGCGCGCCTCTCACCGGATAAGCGTTTCCTTTCCACGTCCCCCAGTGGTCCCAGTTTCGGCTTTGATCCTGCGCAGGCGGGCAAGGGCTTGCACCACGATACCCATGGCCCTTGGGAGAACCGTGGCTCCTTTGAGCAATGGAAAGCCCATTGGGATCAGCACGATGCGCTCTTTGTCTCCGAAGTGGGCATGCCCTCTGCTTCGCCTGTGGAGATCTTGAGGCGCTATTCCGGTGGGATGGAGCTTTGGCCCCCATCCATTGATAACCCCTTCTGGCGCTACCGCTCGCCTTGGTGGATACAATGGGATTACTTGGCCGAGCGTTACGGTTTTGATGCTAACCGCGAGGAGCTAGAGCGCTATGTTGCCGTGAGCCAAGAGGAACAGGCGCGACATCTGGCTTACATGGCCGCAAGCTGCAAACGCCGCTTCCCGCGTTGTGGCGGGGTGATCCTTTGGATGGGGCACGATATCTATCCTTGCTCATCCAACACGGCCATCGTGGATTTTGACGGCAAACCCAAGCCAGCTGTCGCGGCCTTGAAAGCGGTTTTCCGCGCTCCGGACGCTTAAACTACTAACACGGCCCTACGCTCAACCTCCGCCCAGTCCGGCTGCGGCCCCGTGCCTAGATCGTCCGAGACGGTGATATAGCCGTCTACCACGCGCGGCTGCCCGGCTCCCGTCACCTTGAGCTCCTTGATCTGTTCCGTGTTGATCACTAGGATCTCGCAGTAGTCATTATTGGGCACGGCGGCGCACAGGTGCGGATCTGCGCCATGCACCTGGGCGCGCATGCCGAACGACTCGGCCAGGTGTGCGATCTTGAGCGCTCCGGTGTAGCCGCCCTTGGCCGTCGATATGCGCACCATATCCAATGCACGTTGCTGGATCCATGTCGCCATGTTCCAATGGGCGCCTTCGCAGGTCTCGGCACCCAGAATGGGGATGTCTAACGCAGCGCAGAGCTCGGCGTAGCTGGGAAGGTCGTACTCGCGCATCGGCTCCTCGTACCACAAGAAACCCGCATCCTCCAGCTGTCTTCCAAACCACAGGGCGGTCACATAGTCCCAACCACCTGAGGCGTCAAACATAAGGTCGGCATCGTCACCCACCCACTTGCGCAGATTGTGGGCCAACTTGGCG
>DAOTVR010000286.1:0-15870 GCA_034436315.1 Anaerolineae bacterium | reverse complement strand
TTGGGGCGGCACGTGGTCACGGCGAATAAAGGCCCCCTGGTGTTGGCTTTTGAGGAGCTGACCGGCCTGGCCAGGGAGAGAGGCTGCAAGCTGCTCTATAGCGGCACCGTGGCCGGAGGGCTGCCGACGGTAAACATCGGGATGAGGGACCTTGCCGGAAGTGAGGTGTTGCGCGTAGAGGGGATCTTGAACGGGACGACCAACTACATCCTCACCCGCATGGAGGAAGAGGGCCTCTCCTACGAACAAGCCCTGGCCGAGGCACAGGCGGCGGGGATCGCCGAGGCCGACCCTACGTTGGATGTGGACGGCTGGGATGCGGCCAACAAGTTGGTGATCATCGCCAACAGCGTCCTCAGGCGGCCGACGAAGCTGGCCGACGTTTCAGTAGAAGGGATTCGGGGCCTCACCCTAGAAGACCTGCGACGCGCCCGGGCCAAGGGCAAGGTGCTCAAGTTGCTCGCCCTGGCCGAAAAACGCGGTGACGATTACCTCCTGAGCGTCAGGCCGACGGCGCTGGACGAATCCCATCCCCTGGCGCGCACGGGCAAGTGGGACATGGGAGTGGTATACCACACGGACTATATGGGGGTTATCAGCGCGGTCATCGAGGAAAAGGGACCGGTGCCCACCTCTGCGGCGGTGTTGCGGGATATGATCAACGTGTACGCGGTGTATTAGAGGGCCGATGTCCTTCGGACGGCTGAGTGTCAAAGAGCTTGATGGCGATGTCCGCGATGGCGCTGACGATCAGCCCCCACGAGGCCATGAGCAAGACGACCAAGCCGAGGAAGAGCAAGAGGCTTTGCTGAGAGATCTCTAGATACAGGCGGAGCAATGAGACGTACATCGGCGCGCTCCTCATCATTTCGCGGCGAACCGAAACTCATTATATCCTATCCTCATGGGTGAGACAAACGAGGCAGCGCTTCAACCGAATGCTTCCGAGGCCCTGGCGCTGAGCCAAGCCCTGTTGGCCTGGTACCGCGCGCAGCGTCGCGACCTTCCCTGGCGACGCACGAGCGATCCCTATCGCATCTGGGTGGCGGAGATCATGCTGCAACAGACCCAGGTGGCCACCGTTATCCCCTATTACGAGCGCTTCTTGGCCCGTTTCCCCGATGTTCAGGCCCTGGCCAAGGCCGAGTTGGATGAGGTCTTGGCCCTCTGGCAAGGGCTGGGCTACTATGGGCGAGCGCGCAACCTGCACGCTGCCGCGCGACTTGTCTGCGAGAGACACGGCGGGATCATCCCCTCAAACCCCCACGAATTCAGGAGCCTCCCCGGCGTGGGCCCTTATACGGCGGGGGCGGTGCTGAGTATCGCCTTCGGCCAGGATGAGGTAGCCCTGGATGGGAACGTAGCCAGGGTGCTTTGTCGCCTCTTTAATGACGACCAGGATCCGCGTACGGCGAAAGGGAGAAAAGAGCTGCGCCGCTATGCCCAGGCCCTGCTTCCTCCCGGCCAGGCGGGCGAGCTGAATCAGGCCCTGATGGAATTGGGAGCCACCATCTGCCTGCCGCGCGCGCCCCGTTGCCCGGCATGTCCATTGGGGGTATCTTGTCGTGCACGCTCCCTAGGGGTGCAGGAGGAGCGCCCGGTGGCTAAACGCCGGGGGGAGCTGCCCCGGCGAGAGTGGGTGGCCGCGCTAGTTGAGGACGAAGGCAAGATACTGGCCGTGCGCCGCCGGCCACAGGGGCTATTGGGGGGACTATGGGAGCTTCCGGGCGGGGAAGTGCTCCCCGACGAGGAGCATCCCCAAGCCCTCGCGCGCATCTTACGGGTTCACTTGGGCCTGGAGGCGGCGGTGGGGGAGCAGCTTGCCACCGTGAGGCACGCTTACAGCCATTTCCAGGTGAAGGTGCACCTCTACCGCTGCGCTGTTCGGGGTACGCCGACCCCCTCAGGCCCCTGGGATGGCTTCCACTGGCTGGCCTCCGAGGATTATAACGCCTACGGGTTGACAGGAGTCACCCTCAAGGCCCTGGCTCGTTTAGGCTTTGCCGTCCCGGGATCCCCGGCCGGGTCATAGCGAAGGGGTCCAGGATGGCTTCCAGTTGCTCCGCGGTGAGATAGCCCTTCTCCAAGATCACCTGGCGCAAAGAGACCCCTCGCGCCAGCGCCTCCTTGGCCACTTGGGCGGCGGCAGCATAGCCGATGTAAGGGTTGAGGGCCGTGGCCAAGCCCATGCTGCGCTCGGCCAACTCGCGGCAACGCTCCACGTTGGCGCGGATGCCGCGCACGCAGCGCTCGGTGAAGAGACGGACGCCGTTGGTGAGGATCTCCAAGGATTGGAAGAGGTTATAGGCTAGGATGGGCAGCATCACGTTCAGCTCCAACTGCCCGGCCTGGGAGCAGGCCAGGATGGTCAAGTCGTTGCCCATCACCTGGTAGCAAACCATGTTGAGCATCTCGGCCATGCTGGGGTTCACCTTGCCCGGCATGATAGACGAGCCCGGTTGGACGGGAGGCAAGGTGATCTCCGCCAGGCCCGTGCTCGGCCCCGAGCTGAGCAGGCGCAGGTCGTTGGCGATACGCGTCAGCGTGGCAGCCAAGGTGCGCAGGGCAGCGGAAAGATCCAGGAAATCGGCCGTGCTCTGCATGGATTCAAACAGGTTCCCCGAACTAACGAAGGGGATGCCGGTCAGCTCGCTCAGCTTGGCAACCATGGCCAGGTGATAGTCGGGATGGGCATTGAGGCCCGTGCCCGTGGCCGTCCCACCGATGCCCAGGCGCTTGAGGTTCTCTCCGGCGCGGCGGATGCGCTCGGCGTCCAGGCGCACGGCCTGGGCGTAAGCCCCGAACTCTTGTCCCAAGCGCACGGGGACGGCGTCCTGAAGATGAGTGCGCCCCGGCTTGAGCACGCCATCAAATTCCCGGGCTTTGGCCTCAAGGGCCGCAACCAGATCGTCTAAAACGGGGGATAGACGCTGTAACTTGACAAGCGCTGTGACGCGCATGATGGTGGGGATGACATCGTTGGTGGATTGGGCCATGTTGACGTGATCGTTGGGATGCACGGGGACGTACTCCCCCCGACGGCCCCCCAAAAACTCGTTAGCCAGGTTGGCGATCACCTCGTTGGTGTTCATGTTGTGGGAGGTGCCTGCCCCGGCCTGGAAGGGATCCACGACGAAATGCTCGTGCCAGCGTCCCTCAATGATCTCTTGGGCCGCGGCGACGATGGCCCGGCCGCGCCGCTCATCCAGTTGCCCCAGGGCCATGTTGACCTCAGCGGCGGCCCGTTTGACGAGGGCGCTGGCCACGATATAATCCGCCGGCTGTCGCAGGCCGCTTACAGGGAAATTCTCCACGGCGCGCTGTGTCTGTGCTCCCCAAAGGGCCTCATCGGGGATGCGAACCTCGCCTAAAGAATCCACCTCAACGCGCATACATCACTCCTCTGCCTCGTTTTCTAGGGCATCGGCCTCAACGGCATCCTCCTCCAGTTGCAGGGCCATGAGATATCCTCGGGCGCGCTCCGCTTTGTCATAGCGGTAGACGAGCTCCCAGAAAGCCTGAGAATGGTTGGGTTCCTGCAAGTGCACCAGCTCGTGGACGATCACATAATCCAACACAAAGGGGGGCACTGTAGCCAGGCGTTTGGAGATGCGGATCGTGCCCAGAGCGGGCGAGCAGCTCCCAAAGGTCTTGCGTTGGTTGGCGGCGAAGCGAATACTGCGCCAACGCAAGGCACCGCCAAAGAGGCTCTGATTGAGGCGCTTGGCGCGCTCCTCAAGGTAGGCGTCGGAACGGAAACGGCGCATCTTGCGGCGCATCTCCAGGACTTGCTCCACAAAGTGGCGCACGGCACGCTGCAGCTCCTCCTCGGACATGGAAGCCGGGGCACGAACCTCTAGGGTATACCAATTGAGCAAGCGGGCACTCACCGTCTTGGTGCGACGGGGGCTGCGGATGACCTGCACCGCGATATCATCCGCCGAAGGGGACTCGCTTGAGGGCGCAGGGCCTTCCCGAGGCCTTTCCGGGGCACGCCGACGAGCATAGCAAGACCGAACGAGCGGTGCGTTCACAGAAGCCTATCCTGACAGGTTATGGCCAAGGAATGGCCGAATAAGAGCAAACCCCAGTGTTAAACTGGGGTTTGCTAGGTGCCGCGGGAGGGATTTGAACCCTCGTGGATCTGATATCCACCACGCCCTGAACGTGGCGCGTCTGCCAGTTCCGCCACCGCGGCTCTAATAAACATTATACCGTTCCCATTGCCATTTGTCAAACAGGTGACGTCCTTGCAACCGGCCGTAAGCGGATGTTCGGCCTTAGCAACCGCCACCCACGCTATCCAATGCCCAACACGCGGACGAAGAAAGCGATGGCCTCCTGCACACGCAGGTCCCAATACGCCCAGTTGTGCTCGCCGGGGTATTCGGTGTATTCGTGGGGAATGCCCAGCCTCTCCAAGTGTTGATGGAAGCGGCGATTTTCTTGGAGCAAAAAGTCGTCCAGGCCGCAGTCAATGCGCAGTGCGGGCAGGGTAGCCCGATCGGCGCGCTCAACGAGGGCAAAGATATCCTCCGGGCCGCCTTGAGGGTTCTGCCCAAAGATGGGGATCCATTCCTGACCCCATTCCTCGTTATCCTGGAACTTGCTCGAGGCAAAGGCCAACGCGCCGGAATGGCTGGCCGCCGCACAGAACATCTCGGGGTGTTTAAGGGCCAGCTTGAGCGCCCCATAGCCGCCCATGGAGAGGCCTCCGATGACCCGCCCCGCACGGCCGGGGATGGTCTGGAAGGTAGCATCCACAAAACCGATGAGGTCGCGCAGGATGGCCGTCTCATAGGCGGCTTTCGGCTTGTACAGGGCGTCGGTGTAGAAGCTTCGCCCCCCATCGGGCATGACCACGATCAAGGGCAGATTCTCCACGTAACGCTCGATGCTCGTCCGCCGCACCCAGGCTGTGTGATCGTCAGATAGGCCGTGCAGCAGATAGAACACGGGGAAAGGCCCGCGCTTCTTCTCCGGTAGGATGACCATCGCTGCGGTCATCTTCTCCAGGACATTGTTGGCGGTAAAATGAATCTCACAGACTGCCATAGCTTATCTCCTTTCCCATTCATTTCCTCAGCGGCTGCCCTAGGCCGGCCAGATCAGGACCCCAACGAATCCTCACCCTCACCTATACGCCTATCTCCGAAGCCCTCATTCTGGTTCCAAGTGTTGGGTCAGGAAACCGGAGATGCCGAGGCAGAAAGGCGGACGAACGGACATCGCCCTCCTCCCAAGACGACCTATTCGTAGCGCAGGGCGTCGATCGGGTTCAGATTGGAGGCCCGACTCGCCGGGTAGATGCCGAAGAACAAGCCCACAGCGATGGAAAAGCCCACTGCCAAGGCCACGGCCTGTACCGAGACATACGTCGTGAGCTGAGCCAGCCTTTTAACCAACAGCGCCACCCCCCAGCCGAAGGCGATGCCCACGATCCCGCCAACAACGCTGAGCACGACGGATTCAATCAAGAACTGCCAGAGGATGTCGCTCCGCTTAGCGCCCACCGCCTTGCGGATGCCGATCTCACGGGTGCGCTCTGTCACCGAGACCAACATGATGTTCATGATGCCGATGCCACCCACCAAAAGCGAGATGCCTGCGATGGCCCCTAGGACGATGGTCAAGATGTTGGTGATCTGCCCGGCTACGCTGAGGATATCTTGCTGCGAGGCGACAGTAAAATCGTCCTCCTCGTATTGGATCTCATGGCGGTCGCGCAGCGTCCAAGTGATCTCTTCAATGGCCGCATCTATACTGGCCTCGTCCACCGCCGACACATTGATGAAATCCACACGCAATCCGCCCTCGGCGAGCATCCTGCCACTGAAGAGCTTCTTCTGCATCGTGGAGAGAGGCAAGACCACGATGGCATCGCGGGAGCCGCCCCCAAATCCCTGGCCGCCCTTTTCCACCAGCACGCCGATCACCTTGAAAGGCACACCGTTGATGCGCACCGTCTGCCCCACGGCCTCCTCGGGGTCTCCGAACAAATTCTTCGCCGGCTGCGCTCCGAGGACGACCACGCGCGCCGCGGCGGCTTCATCGGCGGCAGTGAAGAACTCCCCATACTGGGCAGGGAAGTTGCGTACAAACTCGTATTCCGGCGTAGTGCCCACGGCCGTGATGTAGACGCTATCGCCACCATAGGCGAGCGTGACGCTGCGCTGAACCTCGGGCGCTACCGCCGCCACATGGGGATTCCGCGAGGTGTCGGCGATGGCCTCCGCATCTTGCCGCGTGAGCATCCTCACGATGCGCAAGGTGCCTCGCCCCATGCCCTGTTGCAGTTGCCCTGGGAAAACGAAGATGAGATTGGAGCCAATGCTCTGAATCTGGCTGGTGATCTCCGCCTGGGCGCCCTGGCCCACCGCAAGGAGGGCGATCACCGCGCCGGTGCCGATGATGATGCCCAACATGGTCAGCCCGGCGCGCAACTTGTTGGCGCGCAGGCTCCTCAGGGCCATACGAACGCTTTCAATCAGATCCATAAGCTAACCACCCACGCTTTCTCGGACGAGGACGCCGGGGGCAAATTGCTGATTCACCACCTTCTCGTCGCCCACCAACACCCCATCCCGCAAACGGATGATACGCCGGGTGTACTCGGCGATTTCCGGAGAGTGGGTGACAAAGATGATCGTGATCCCCCGCTCCAGGTTGAGACGCTGAAAGATCCCCATGATCTCCAAGCCCGTCTTGGTATCCAGGTTCCCAGTAGGCTCATCGGCCAGGATGATGGTCGGTTCATTGACCAGCGCCCGCGCGATGGCCACCCGCTGCTGTTCGCCGCCGGAAAGCTCGGTGGGCTTGTGCATGATGCGGTCGGCCAAGCCCACTGCGCTCAAGGCCTCTATGGCCCTCTGCCGCCGATCTTTGGCCCCGGCGTAGATCAAGGGGATTTGCACGTTATCCAACGCCGAAGTGCGTGGAAGCAGGTTATAATTCTGAAAGACAAAGCCGATCTTGCGGTTACGAATTTCCGCCAACTGATTGTCGTTCAAGGTAGAGACCTTGACGCCATCCAGGATGTACTCCCCGGACGTGGGTTGATCCAGGCAACCCAGGATATTCATCAGGGTACTTTTGCCCGATCCGGATGGCCCCATAATAGCGGTCAACTCGCCACGCTCAATGCCCAGGCTCACGCCACACAGGGCCTTGACCTCCACCTCCCCCATGCGATAGATCTTCCAGACGTCATGCAACTCAATGAGCATCCTCAACCTCCGCTGCTGAAGGTCGCGCCACTCAGGATATTAACCCGTGGTGCGCTCACGATAACTTGTTGGCCTTCCTCCAGCCCGGTGACGATCTCGGTACTATCCTCGTTGGAGACGCCCGTAGTCACGTAGACGCGCTTGGGCATCTGCCCGTCTAGTATCTCAACATACTTGCCCTGTTTATCGCGCTTAAGCGCCCGATTGGGCACCAAAAGCACGTTGTCCTTCCGCTCGACGATGATGTTGATCACCGCCGTCATCAAGGGCTTGATGGGTAAGTCGGTGGGATTGAGATCAATGCGGACACTGTAATTGACGATCCCCTGAGCGCTGCTGCCCAACAAACTGACCTTAGAGACCCGCCCCTCAAGCTCGCGATCGGGGAAAGCGTCCAAGGTGATCAGCACCTTTTGGCCGATGGTGACCTTACTGATCTCTGTCTCATCGATATTCACATCCACGTGATAACGGCTCACGTCCACCAGGGTGCCGGCGGGCGTGGCCGGCGTCACGTTGTCGCCAACGTGCAGATTCCAATCTGCCAACTGCCCGGCAAAGGGGGCGATAAGCACAGCGTCATTCAAGCGGCTCTGGGCGACCTCCACCCCCACACGGGCCTGCGCTACCTGCGCCTCAGCTTGAGCGACATCCTCCGGTGAGGGCATGCTGAGAAGGCGCGCCAGCGTAGACTCGGCCTGAGCAAGCTGTGATTCGGCCGCCTTGAGCGTCGAGGATCTGGGCGGGCTGGTGAGCCTATCCAGCGCGGACTCGGCTTGGGCGAGCTGCGATTCGGCCGCCTTGAGCACCGAGGCCTTTGGAGGATCGTTGAGTTTCTCGCGGTTGATCTGGGCGATCTCCACCTGGATCTCGGCATTCAGCACCTGCGCCTCGGCTTGATTTTTGGCCCCCTGGCTTGCCCCCGGCATGGCCCGCACCGAGTCGCGGTTGGCCTGTAGGCCCCAGAGCGAGTTCTTGGCCTGGGCGATGGCTAAATCCGCCAGGCGAATATCCCGCGCAGAGGGGCCGGCCTTGAGGTCGTTCAGGTTGGCCTTGGCCGCCTCTACGGCCGCTTTGGCAGCGGCGACCTCAGCTTCGGACGGACCGGTCTGCAAATCCTGCAGGCTGGCCCTAGCTGCCTCCACCGCCGCCCGCGCCGCAGCGATCTCTTCCTTGCTCGGCGCCTTACGGACTCGGGCCAGAGAGGCCTCGCTCACCTGTAAAGCCGCTTGAGCCTGTTTCAGGCTCAGCTCCAAATCCCTGGTATCCAGACGGGCGAGTACCTGTCCCTGCTTCACCGAATCGCCCTCCTTGACCAACACCTCGGCCACCGTGCCGCTTATCTTGAAGGTCAGGGGCTGTGTACGTTCCGCCGCGAGGCTGCCGGAAGCGCTGATCCTAGCCTCAATGGAGCCTCGGACCACCGGCGCCGTCTTGACCCCTTGGGGGACGGCCGTCTGGGCTCTCTTGTTAGCTCGGCTGTAGAGAAACAGGCTGCCCGCGATCACCAACACCACAAGGACTATAGCCAAAATGCGCTTGCCGTTCATGGAATACTCCCTTAAATGCTCTTTGTAGCCAACGGCTGGCCGACCCTCAGATCCCCAAGTTGCCCATGACCGCCCGGCCAAGGAGCACGGGCACGAGTTTAAGCACCAAAAAGACGAGCCATATGACCAGGGCCATAAAGGTCGCCTTGCCTCGGCTAAGCCTGGTAGCAACGCTGATGCCAATACCCAGAAGAACGATATGCCATAGGGCAAACGGATCCACATTGCCCAATAAAGCATAAGCTAGGTTGCGGCTATCCTTGAACACATCGCCGCTGGCGACCAAGAAGGAAAGGCCCTGATGCTCTATGATCTGCTTGCTCACCAAGACGTAGGCGGCCTGAACCAGGTCGCGCACGAAAAAGGGGAACATGCTCCAGAGACAAACGGCGAACGTGGGTCCCCAGGTGCTCGTGCCTCCGGCAGCTATGCTGGAAAAGTGCACGATAGCCCCGCGTAGCACCCATCCCAAGGCGGCCATAACCAACCCCGCACCCAGGCCTGAAAGCCAGTACGTCGTGGGGGTAACCGGCCGGGCATTCTCGCGAACCAGTCGGGCCTGTTCCTCGGACATGTTGGCCGTCAGCCGCTCGATCATCTGCGCCGAGCGCTCATTGGCCAGCTTGATTTGGTAAGGAGCCGAGACCGCCAATAGCAGGACCATGCTCAGGACCAGCAAGATGGCGGGCACAAACCAGGCCCGGGGCCGCTTGGCCGCTTCGGCCATCGCCTGCGTGGGGCGGTCGATCATGCCGATGGCGATAACTGCAAGGTTCATGCCTTCCCCATCTCCTTCCTATATCAAACGCACAGGAGCTCGCTCTTATTCGGCACAAAACGCGGCTGCGGCCGGTTTGTCACAGTCGCAACTCACACATGATAGGCCAGAATAGGTGGGAGTCAATTCGGGAAGAAAAGCCCTTTATCCCGGAACCTAGGCTGCGTCTCTGGTCCTTTGCTCCAATCCCGAAGGAAAGAGGCTAAGGCACTAGACCGCACCTGTATCGCGCAGGTTGCGGATGTCATCCGCAGAGAAACCCAGTTCAGCCAAGATCTCGTCGGTATGTTGCCCCAGAAGGGGTGGGGGAAGCCGATAACTGGCCGGCGTCTCGTTGAGGTGCAGAGGTGAGGCCAGAGTGCGCAGCGTGCCCACGGTGGGATGTGCTTGTTCTATCATAAAACCGCGGGCGCGCACGTGAGCATCTTGAAGCATCTCGGGGATGCTGTAGATGGGCCCGGCGGGGACGCCGGCCTGCTCTAGCAATTCAATCCACTCGGCCGCGTTGCGCTCGGCCAACTTCTCTTCAATGATCCGGCGCACCTCGGCGCGGCGCACAACCCGCTCGCGGTTGACATGGTAGCGAGGATCATCGCGTATCTCCTCTAGGCCCAAGACGGCGCACAGCCGCGCCCAGAGCGCCTCGCTGGCACAGGCAATGATCAGGTAGCCATCCTTAGCCTTGAAGGTGCCATAAGGGACGATGAAGGGGTGATCGTTGCCCAGCTTGGCCGGAGGCCGCCCGCTGAGCAGGTAGGCCACGGCCTGGGTTACGCCCCACCAGGCCTGCGACTCAAGCAAAGAGAGGTCAATGTATTGGCCGCGGCCGGTGCGCTCGCGCACGAACAGCGCCGCCAACACCGAACCAAGCCCATAGAGGGCCGTGGCCAAATCGGCGATGGAGGCGGGATAACGCATGGGCACCTCCTCTTTCTCGCCGGTAATGGGCATGAGGCCGGCCATGCCCTGGGCGATGATATCGTATCCGGGGCGGCCGGCGTAGGGTCCGGTCATGCCAAAGCCGGTGATCGAGCAATAGATGATGCGCGGATTGCGCGCCGAGAGGCTGGGGTAATCAATGCCCATACGCACACGGTAGGACTCGCGGCGTTCGTTGGTCAGGAGCACGTCGGCGCGCTCAACCAAGCGCCGCAAAACCTCCAGCCCTTCCTTGGTGCTATAGTCACATGTGAGGCTGCGCTTATTGCGATTGATGGACAAGAAGTAGGCGCTCTCGCCGGCGGCGAAGGGCGGCCCCCAGCCACGAGATTGGTCGCCAACGCCGGGGCGCTCCAATTTGATCACATCTGCCCCCAAATCGCCTAGGAGCATGCCCAAATAGGGGCCGGCCAGGGCTTGTGTCATATCCACGACGCGGATGCCCTCCAGCGCTCCGTGCAAGGTACCTTCTCTTTCCATGCGTCCTCCTCATCGAGCTTTCTCTACAACCACCCAGACGTTGGCCCCGTCTGCGTGGATGCTTACCCGGGCGCCGGGATAGCCGAAAAGCCTGGCGATCTGCGCGGGAGCGAGGAAACGGCTGCGCATCAGCAGCAACCTCTCCCCCCAGGCGATCAACCGAGCGCCCACAGTGCGCACGTCCGGCTCCTCAACGACGATCCGCCCGCCGGGCTGCAATACCCGCCAGAGCTCGTCTGCCGTCCGATGTTGATCTTGAACGTGATGCAGTGCATCCACCATGATGATGCGGGCGAAGGATTCATCCAAAAAGGGTAATTCCTCGGTTCGTGCGCAAACCGGATAGAGGCCGTCTTTCTTAGAAGCCTGCCAGAGCATCTTGAAGGATAGGTCGGCCACCACCACCTGAGCGGCCTGGCCGCGCAGGAACTGGGCCACCCGTCCGGTGCCCCCGCCGGCATCCAGAAGCGCGCCCGAGGTGGGCAGACCGGCCAGGGCCTGCAGGGTCTGTGGTTCCCTGGGGTGGATGAGCCGCTCATAGAAAGGGGCCAGAAAGCCAAAGTGATCCAATAAGGGCATGGGGCACTAACAGCTCTACGTCACATAGAATCACCTGCCTTAAGGGCGCATAGCCAAAGGCAGATACAATTATAGCATGAACCCCAATGGGACACATTATGACATGCTCGCAAGTAGCATCCCCATGACAAGGGCCCACGAATCGCCACATGGGAGAGCTTGTGCTATACTCTCCCAGAGATCCGAACACCAAGTGAACAAATGGCAACGGGGCGAAAGGACATCCTCGTTTGGTGGCCCTGGGTGGCCGCTTTTGCGCTTCTGGCGCTGAGCTATTATCCCACTCTAGCCTGGCTGGTTACGAGCTGGCTGGGCAACTCGTATTATAGCCACGGACTCCTGGTGCCGCTCGTCTCGCTCTTCCTGGCCTGGCGCTTGCTGCGCCGCCGGGCCCCTGAGCCGGATAGTCCGATCGTTTCCGGCCGTTCTTTTGTCCTCGGCTTGCTCTTGGTTTGCCTGGGGTTGGGGGTGCACGTCCTGGCGCTGGGGCGCCCATTTCACGTGATCTCTGCCGCGAGCCTCATCCCGGTTTTGTCGGGGATCGTGCTGGCCTTGGCCGGACCTCATACGCTACGCCGGCTGGCGTTCCCGCTCGGCTTTCTTCTCCTCATGATCCCACTGCCCTACCTAGAGCGAAGCACGCCCTATCTGGCCCGCTGGTTAGCTAACACCACGGCGGCGATTGGCCGGGGCCTTGGGCTGGAAGTGAATGCCCTTGGCGCGCGCGTGGAACTGCCCGGGACAGCCCTGGTCATCGGCGCACCCTGTAGCGGGGTCAATTCCCTGGCCGCCCTGATGACGTTGGCCGTGCTCTACGCCTTCTTGGTGCGTGGGCCGCTTGGGGCGCGCCTGGCGTTGGTGTTCCTCGCCCTGCCCATCGCCCTACTGGCCAACCTGGCGCGCGTCTGCTTGCTGGTCTTGCTAGCCCACTACGTTAGTGAGGCTGCCGCCATACGTTACGCTCACAACTGGTCGAGCCCGCTTCTCTTCCTGTTCGCCTTGGGAGCACTCGTCCTTGTGGGGAAGGGACTACGATGCGGCGAGATTCGCTCCGATCTCTAGCGCTCATCCTCGTACTGCTCTTAGGGGCGGGAGCCAGCCTGAGAGCATGGCGGGCGCGCACCTCTACGGCGGCACGCCCTCAGGCTAGCCCCCAAGGCTTTTATTCGGTGCACGTTGATCTCGCCGGCTGGTATGAGGCCACTCCCTACGAGAAAGTGGTCGCCGGCCCTTATGATCTGCGCTTTGACGCCCTGCCCTCCTCCCTCCCCTTGCAAATCGGCCCCTGGCATGGCGTAGAACTCGGCCCGAGTGCCGAGATAGAGAGCTTCTTCGCCCACCCCGACTTGATCGTGCGCCGAGAGTACTCAGGCCCCTCGGGGCGGGTGATCTGGCTCACGATCATAGGTTCTCGTGGGCCCAAGAGCTTTAGCATCTTTGAGCACACGCCCGAGATCTGCTATCCCAGTTCGGGATGGAGCGCCCTGACCGAGGATGCCGTAGCGGTCAACCTGAAATATGGCGCGATGAACGTGCGTCGGGGGATATACGAACACGGACGGGAACGACAGGTGGTCTATTCATGGTACCAATGGGACGACCCGGCCCGCGACGCGGCCAAGGGAGTGACCTCCTGGCGGCTGGCCACCGACGCCCGCGATGGCCTGGAGGAGGCTCAGGGCCATCTGCACGACTTTCTCGGCCTGTTATTCCACGAGGTATTCCCCTGGCACCGGTTTTAGCGCGGCAGCGCCTGCCCTAACCAGGCGAAGAGGACCCGATCCACCTCAGGGGCAAAGAGGCCTCCCGCTGTCGTCCCTAGGCCGAGGTCGGCTCCCAGATCATCAAACACCTGCAAGCTGACGTTTTTCACCCCCGCCCCCAACAAGGCCTCGTAAAGGGCGCGGGCACCCTCCACCGGCGTCCAGACGTCCTTAGCCCCGTGGAGGACAAGCACAGGCACCTTGGCTGTGGAAAGGGCCTGGGAGAGATCTAGGCTGGCCCATTCCTTCAACGGGCGCAACGAGACCCTGCGGCGCAGGAGGGTCACTTCATCTCGGCCCTCGGCCAGCCAAGCCTTCCAGCTAGATACGCTCAAACCCCGATAGGCCTCGGCCTGGGCAGCATCCCAGCCATAGAACGGCGCCAGCACCCGGCGAATGCGCTGTTCGGCAAGGGAGGGAAACAAGGGGCCCACACTGGCACAGGAGCCCAAGATGGCCGCCGCGTAATCGCCCCCGCGGCCGATGGCGAGCGCGCCTACCTGGCCTCCCTCACCCAAACCCAAAAATACGATGCACTGGGGATCTATTTCGGCGCGCCGGCGCAACATCGCTGCCGCAGCCAAGGCATCATCTGCCAGGGCAGATAAGGCCCCACGGCTATACTCGCCCTTGCTCTCGCCTAAACCGCGCTTATCGTAGCAATAGACGGCCCAACCGCGTTGGGCGAAGACATCGCCCGGATCCCAACGGGGCACAGGACCGCCTTGGCTGTGGAGCACCAAGCAAGGGAAGGGGCCACTCCCAGAGGGCAGAATGAGTGTGCCCCCACGGGCCGATCCGTCTGCGCCGCTGAATCCCAGGGGCAAGCGCCGCGCCTCGCCTTTAGGCGCTACCGGGGGAGCCGGTGGGAGCTGGCTGACGCGCTGGATGATCAGCCTGCCCGCTTGGCTGAGCGCAGGTTGGCCAAGCTGCCACCACAGGTTGAAGCGATACTCGGGGACCTCCACGCTGTAGAGCGTGCGCGAGCTGGGCCGAATCCAGAGAGTGAAACGCCGGTTAGAGCCGCCCTCAACTTGGCCCTCAAGGGCCAGGGTGCCGATCACGGCCCCCTGGCGCTCCGTATCCACGGTCACCGTAAGCGCTCGGCTGACGGGAAAATCCTCCAGGATGTCCAGAGCATGGAGGAGCAACGGCCCGGCCCCTTCCTCTTGGTAGCGCAAGGCGAGCAGGGCAAAGGGCAACGCTGAGGGAGCGCTCTCCAGCATCACCTGAGGCAAGGGTGCAATATCCTCCACCAGTACCGGCCCATACCAGAAGAGGTTGTTGCTCAAGCAGTCCACAGATCGCTCTTGGACCTCCACACTCCAAACAGAGCGAGCACCGAGCGCAGTCGCCTCTAAATCATAGCGCACGAGATCAAAATTCGGGGACAAGACCACTACGCGGCGTTCGGTGAGGGGATAGTCGCCAACATAGCGCAGCTCGCTGAACACCACAAGTTGGCCCTCGCTCTCCCCTAGATGGATCTCCTCCGTACCCAGCAGGTCCCCATTCCAAGAGATGATGAATAGGGCGCCCTCCAAGGCGCGCTCAAGGCTGACCGTGGCCGTAGGCACAGGCGAGGGGCGAGGTGGTGGCGTGGGTGTAGGCGCTTTTTGACACGCGGCCAGATAGGCCAGGGCTAAACCCAAGACCAGGCTACAGCAAACTCCCAGATGAAAACGCCGTGAGGCGCGCATGGGACTCCCCTATAAGCACGATAAACGGCTTGGAAACATTATAATCACGGCTCGCCGGGAAGCCAATATCCCCGTCCGGCAAAGCCCCGATAATAAAAACCCCTTGGCCACGCGGGCCAAGGGGTATAAGAAGCACAAGAGATCTTTCAGAGAACGGGTTCCTTATCAGGATGCAATCTACGGAACTTGGCGAGCAACTCTTCCCTCGTCTCGGGGTGATCGGGATCCCGCGTGGGAGCCTCTACCGGGCACACATCAAGACACTGCTGCGTGTCATAGAAGCCCACACATTCGGTGCACTTGTCCGGATCGATCACATAATACTCATCGCCCTCCGAGATCGCCTCGTTGGGGCACTCGGACTCACAAGACCCGCAGGCAATGCATTCTTCCGTAATCTTGAACGCCATACTCACCTACCTCCAATTTCCTCGCTAATCGTTTGATGCTCTGAGCGCCTGGCGGGGCCATTTGCTCACAAGTTAGGCGTAGTATAGCCCCTAGTTACTGCGTGTCAAGTAAGTGTAGTGGCTACATAGGCCGAATCGTTACCTTCGTACAAAATATCGAGCGGAATGTTTTCTGCGCGCGGTCTCGCCGGTTCGGGTGGTGGCACGCACACAACGATCGTCTCGCTGCTTTGCACATGATAATTGGCTTTGCGCGCGATGCCATTCATGCGGACGTACGCATCGTCAATCCAATGTTGCACTGCCCCACACGAGAGCTCGGGCAGATGCTCCGCAATGTAGCGGCCGAGGCGCACGCTGCCCCATTTCAACCTGAAACTCTGCTTCGTTGCTCATTTCGCCGCTGTTTCAAATACTGCCGGATGATCCACGCCTTCGCACCATA
>DAOTVR010000285.1:0-2815 GCA_034436315.1 Anaerolineae bacterium | reverse complement strand
TAGCTTCGGCCTTCCGGTAACCATCACGCGCGGCTCTAATAGCATTGGGCCTTACCAGTATCCGGAGAAAGTGGTGCCGCTTTTCATCACTAACGCCATTGACGACCTGCCTCTACCCATTTATGGCGACGGCCTGCAGATGCGCGACTACCAATATGTTGAAGATCACTGTGAGGGGATAGACATCGTCCTTCATAAAGGCGTGCCGGGCGAGATCTATAACCTGGGTACGGGCGTGGAGACGCGCAATATTGATATGGCCTACATGATCCTAGAGCTTCTGGGCAAGCCCAAGAGCCTGATCCAATACATTACCGACCGTCCCGGCCATGACCGCCGCTATGCGCTCAACATAGACAAGATCCGCGCCTTGGGGTGGTCCTCACGCCATACCTTCGCCCAGGCTCTGGAGAAGACAGTGCGCTGGTATGTGGAGAATCCCTGGTGGTGGCGCAAGATCAAATCAGGAGAGCTATATCAGGAGTATTATCGCAAGCACTATGCCGGCCGCGAGGTAGGTAGACCAAAGTAGAAACGCCGGAGACCCTATCTTTGAGCTCATTGTTTGAGAAGCCCTTTGCCATGTGCCTTGGCAAAGACATGATAGGCACGGCTGTAGCTGATGATGGCGTCCAGACACGCGGCCGCTTCCAAGAAAGTTGCTGCCACTTGGGTGGTGTAACCGATGATCTTGGCATAGTCTCCAGGTGTCATATGCAACTTGTCCTGTAGAAACAGGGCCAAAAAGACCACCAGGAATTGGCTACCAACCAAAGCGGCCTGGCGCACGAAGAGGGAAAACTGGTGTTTGTTGACCAGGGAAATGAGGATGTTCTTCCTCTCCCTCATGGTATCCCGGAACTGGGTCTGGGCTTCTGGTCTGCCTTGAGCAGTAATCGTGCGAATGACGATTCCCTCAACCTGGCTAATGACCGAGTACTGCGCGTCGCGCAAGACACGCAACCAGTTGTTGAAAAAGATGGTCAGCCAGGTAGGGATGATTAAGCTGCCCAAGTAGGCCAGGCCAAGGAGCTTGTTGTAGGCCAGTAAGCTGCCCGCGACCACGACGATCTTGATGATCACGGGTGTAAAGCTTCCCAGAACGTAATAGACCGTATTGGTGATGCCACTTACGGCATTGGCAATGAGGCTATTAGCTTTCCCCGCCGCTTCGGCATCAGCACACCCCTCTTTAACACAGACTTCCAGGGTCATCTCCACGCGCTTCTGAAAGTCGGTCTCGTAAAACATCTTGTGGCGAAGCATGATGTTGCCGCGCATGATCCCCGGCGCGAGGATGCTGGCCCCCAGAAAGAGCCACACCACGTTACCCAGGTCACCGCTCGGCAAGCGGTCAATGAACTGACCGAGCAAATTGACAGGCCAGAGCGCCGAGACCTCTTGTAGCACGGTGACAAGCAGGATGGCCAGACTATAGCCTCTATACTCCCAGACCAACTTGATGACGTCGCGGGCGAACTGCCAATTCGGATCAATGGCCACTTCCTGCTGCACCAGTCTCTTGAGGCGGCTATAACCAAATGGGTACGGGCTCCGTCTCACGAATGTTCTCCCTTCCCTATCAGGGGATCATTGCGCCGTGATTCTAAGCTCACACCCCAGGACGGTCAACCGGGTTAATGGATGCGGGAACCATGCTCCTTGCTTGATCGTCTGAAAGGCAAGAGATGCTAAGGCCGTCTCTAAGGAGGAGGAAGAATGCAAAAGTTCTTGTGGTTTACCCTGGGTTTCTTCGCTGCTTTGGTAATGGTAGCAGCGCTGATCTTTGAACCCTTCCGTTCCATCAGCGCGCCCAATCCGGTTTCGCAGCTAACAGAGATCCCCACGATGCCTATCCCGACTCCAGAGCCCACCGTCCAGCCAACTCCGACGGCCTCGCGCCCGGCACTACATTGGCAACGCGAAGGGGGTCTTGGAGGGCGCTGTGAGCGACTGACCATCGACGAACTGGGCCGGGCCTATTATGCGCCCTGCGGTGAGGGGCGACGCGTGGCGCAGTTGACGTCGGAGGAATTCCAGACCTTCTTGATCTACGTAGCTCGTTATGCACCCCTGGAGTTGGAACTTCGGGATAACATGGGTTGGGCCGATAACTTGACCGTTCGTCTGCGTTTTGTAGGGCATGGCAGCCGCAAGCCCTCCGAAGCCGAGCAAATGGAGCTAGCTCAATGGGCCAGCAACGTGTATCAACGGCTAGCTCTTGAGGAAGAACGTGCAGACAGAGTAGCCCGTGCGCGCTCGCACCTAGCCGAACGTCTAGGCATCTATACGGACGCCATTGAAACCGTCTCCGTAGAGGCGGTAGATTGGCCCGATGCCTGCTTGGGCATCCCTACAAAGGGGGTTTTCTGTGCCCAAGTGGTAACACCGGGCTACCGGATCCTCTTGGAGTTTAACGGCACGCGCTACGAGTACCGCAGCGACCGTCACGAGATGCTCCGCTTGGTTGAGTGATCTCCCACGTTTATCTTCGCCCTCTAAGCTTATACCGGCTGGATCAAGATGTCGTCGCCGACCATCCCCGGATAAGCGCCTTGCTCAACCAGAGCCTTGGCCCCAGGATGGACGATGAGCCATTTGTTGATGGCGAAGAGGAGCTTGTTCTCCCCCACTTTCTCCACGTTAAAGGTCAGCGGCTCGTTCGTGCCCTTAGGCAAGTAAACCAAAGTGGCAAAGCTGCCTCCCTTCCTCACATGAAGGGGCGCAAAGTGCAAATTCCAAGCGGGCAGCTCGATCACGCTGCCCGCCGGGGCATAGAACGCCGCCACGTGACGCGTGTCGTAAGAGATCTCTT
>DAOTVR010000284.1:0-8536 GCA_034436315.1 Anaerolineae bacterium | reverse complement strand
GACGGCAACATTCGCGTGGACGGCGTTTTCGAGGGCCTTATTGAGACGGCGGGCAACGTGGTCATTGGGCCATCGGCCAAGGTGCTGGCTGACATCATCGCCAGTTCTGTGCAAGTGTGGGGCGCAGTACGTGGTAATATCACCGCTCAAGGGCGGTTGGAGATATTGTCCACCGGGCGCGTGTGGGGAGATGTTAAGGTGAGCTCCATGCTGATCGATGAAGGGGGGATGTTCCGCGGTCAATGCCTCATGATGGCCGAGGATGTCGAGCCTCCCGCGCTCGCCGAAGAGCACAAAGAGGAGAAATCGCCCCTTGGGATTGAGGCCAAAACGGAAGGCTCAGAGGCTTTGGCCACCGCCAAGCCGGAAGAGTCCACTGAAGGGCAAGCACGTGAGAGCGTTTCGGCCAAGCAGCCTGAGGCGCTGGCCGCTGATGCGGGAATGTCAGAACAGCCTGCAGCGGTTATGATGCCCGCTTCCACCCCTAAATCCCGCCGCAGGTCGTCGTCTTCTGCCGAGAAAGGCGCTTTCTAAAGCAGGCGAAGGGTATGAAGGGAGTATTTGTCCACAGAGATTCTGTCTTGCGCGACAGTCACATCGCTCCTCATAGTGCGCCTGAGACCTGGCGGCTTGCGCCGGCGACTCTGGAGGCCATGCGCTCGCTTGCCGCGACGGAGGATACGCTGGTCTTTATCCTGGGTGTCTCTTCGGCAGATTCCTCAACGCGGGCGGGTGATGGGCACGAAAACATGGGGTTGGATGTGCTGGTCAAGCAGATTGAGGCTGCCGGCGGGCGCGTTGACGCCCTGATATCCTGTGCCCACGGCGGTCAGAAGGCGTGCAAATGTTGGGGCGAGTATCCCGCTGCGCTGTGGTTGGTTGCCTCTCAATTCGGCCTGAAGCCTGACGAATGCTATGTCTTGGGTGACTCCGCACGCGACGTCACGGCAGCCTATGCTGCAGGGGCCCGCCCGATGATCATCCTCTGCGCGCGAACGATCGGCGAGATCTTGGGAGATCTTCCGGAGCATAAGGATCTACCTATCGCCCTAGACTTGACCACTGCCGTAAGGTACATCGCCGTTGAGGAGGAGATCACTCGCCAATTAGGGCACACTCGTACCCCCGCTCCGCCGATCCCCCCAGAACTTTTCTATGCCGACGCCGAGGTTTTGCCCACCATTAAAGTGACGTCGCCCCTTGCCCAAGGGCTACAATCGCGCCTACGGAGGACGCGTGCCCAGCTTAGAGATATGGTGCGGTGGCTAACCTTCTTTGTCCTTGGAGCCGTTGGTTTGAGCCTGGGTATCGCTTATATGTTGACCCACCTCTATCGGGTACAGCCCTTCCCAGATTTTGTGTATTACATTACGCTGCAGTTCATCCCCAGGCCATTGCGAGGAGCGCTCTTTATCCTTTGGGGTATAGGGGTGATTTTCCTGGCAGTGCGCAGTTTTTTCCGTTCCGCGAATATCATCCTCTGGCCCAGACGGCACAACTCATAAGGGTTCAACCTTCTGCCGGTTCCAAACCGGCAGAAGGTTCGTAAGCGGTTACAACGTTAACGCCGATGGCGCTCCTCGTAGTTCGCGCCCAGCAGTACGCTGAGCACAAAGCTCACTGCGCTGATCACCAATGCCCCAAGCAAGGCGGCAAAGAACCCCTCAACGTGGAATCCAATCCCCAACCCCTCGGCGATGAGGCTGGTCAGCCAAAGCATCAAGCCGTTGATTACCAGGGTAAACAGGCCCAAGGTCAGTAAGATCAAGGGGCAGGTAAGGGCTTTGAGGATGGGGGCGATGATGGCGTTCATCAGGCCCAAGATCAGGGCCACCCATAGATAGACGCTCCACCCCCCTTCAACCGAAATGCCGTTCACCACCTTGATGGCCACATACACGGCGGCAGCATTGATGATCCAGCGAAGCAGCAATTTGCGCATGAGGTTGCTCCCTAGAGTTTGCTTTGGCAAGCATTCTACTCTAGCTGGCGCAACCGAGCCAATCCCTCGCTTACGCTCATGCGGCCTTCCTCAATAGCTTTGAGGATCTCCATACGCCTGGCGGCTGTTTGAGCCTCTTCCGCTTCGATAGAGGGCGTGCCCTCTTTAACCTGAAGGGGCTCAGCCTCCGATGCTGCCTCATAACCTTCCAAAGGCTGCGTAGCGCGCTTTGATTCGCCCGGCTCCTTTGGAAGCGCCGACCCAGGGGGCTCGCCAGCCTCATGCTCGGTGGCCGGCTCGGGAAGGTGGCCGGCGGCGCGTACCCCGATATCGCCGCTGACGGTGTGGATATGGATTTCAGGTCCTCCGCCGTTGATCAGGATCTCCTGCTTGTCCCAGCCCCTCTGTTTGGCCTCATGGGGCAGGCCACAACAGAGCTCCCCGGATAACGACGTGCTGTACACTGTGCAGGGCTGGTCCTCGGGGATGAGCAGCTGCAAATCCCCACTGACAGAGCGCAGATCGTAATGCCCTCCCTCGGCGATGGGGGTCTCAACCGTTCCATCGCCACTGACCGTCTCAAGGACCAATCCACTGAGCTGGGAACTGTGCAAAGCTATATCGCCGGATATGGTGCGCACGCGCACTTCTCCTTGAATGGAGCAGGCCCTGATGTCGCCCGACGTGCTCTGGATAGCGATATCTCCTACAACGTCATTCAGGTATGCATCGCCGCTGACAAGGCGGAGCACGAGATCATGACCCTGCGGCACGCACACCGTCAAGTCGCCGGCCCCGTTTGGCATGGACCTGATGGTCAGTTCCCGCTCGCCCTGGATTACGGCTGCCGGTTCCTCCTCCGACTCAACGGCCACCTGAGACTTATCCCATCCTTGTACCCTCACATCTCCTGAGGTCGCCTCAATGACGATGGCGCTTTCCTCGCCGATTTCATAACTTTGTTCGCCCTTTGATGTTTTCATTTGGTCACCTTGCCTTTTGACTCAAGAGCTTATTCCACATAGATCTCCACATGTTCGCCCTCCTCCTCATCTTCAACGTCGATGATTTTCCCCGAGACGCCCTCTTTGATGGCCTGGACCATCTGTTCAACGTTCAAACCACCCATCTCGGGGGCGAACTTGGCGCCCATACGCATCCCCACGTTGACCAAGCCCAAGGGGATGTTGACGTTCACCTTATTTTTGCCCGTGTGCAGATCCGTGACACGCACCCGAAACCATCGCGGCGAGGAACCGCTACCTTCCGCTTGGCTCTTGGTGCTGGCGGCATCAATGGCCTCCAGTAGCTTAGCCCCTTCTTCGGCAGTGATCTGCCCTTTCTCGATCATCCTGAGGACTTGCATACGCTCTTCATTGGTGGTCATAAGAACCTCCTGACATCCTGTTACAGCCATCTTAGAAAGGCTGCATGAAAAGATCACCTGGCCCAACTATCACGACACTCCCCTTGAACCCTTCTTGGAGCTCAGGCCAGCTCCAGGCTCATTTGCTCCAGGACGCGCAGGGTCTCAAAGCCTAACTGGCCCAATGCCCGCAATCCCTCCGGATGGGATGCAGAGATATACGCTCGCAGGTCGTAGCGGGGCATGCCCTGTATGAGGTTGATCAGGCCCTCTACAAGGGGTGACTCCCAACGACCCCGCTGGCCTGGCAACACGTACAGCGCCAACTCATGGGGTCCCTGGAACAGATGCGCCTTGATGCTTCCGTAAGCCACGAGCTCCCCCTGCTGCTCTACGACGAGCTCAAACAATTGTTGGCCGTTGAAGGCGAGCTGAAATCCTTGCCCAAGCCTCCACCACGGGCCTCGCCGAAAGTCCCGTGATCGGAGTGGGCGCCTAAGCAGGACCTCGCGAGGCGTACTGGCTACAACGAGCTGGTACAGCCGCTGACCATCCCTAAGGCCCACCCGCCTGAGAGGGGCCTTCGTCGGCCCTAAGATGAGCGGCCAGTTGTGAGTGGCCAGGTTCAGTTCGTGCAAGGTGTCAAAGGTGACAAAGCCGCGGTGGCGATATAAGGCCAGCGCCACGTGATTATCTGCGCGCACCTGCAAGAGGATACGCTGTCCCCGATTCCGGCGCACGTGGGTAATGGCCACATCCAAGAGCTGCCCGGCGATCCCCCGCCCGCGGAATTCGGGGCTTACGGCCACGTTGCTGAGCACCCAGGTGAAAGGATGTTCGGCCTCTTGGTTCAAGCTGACGTTGCCCACGAGCCGGCCCTTCTCAATCCAGACATAACCCGCGGAAAACGGCATGACCGGGCGCGTCGCCCAGAGCAAGGGGCCTAGAAACGCCATCTGGCGCATATCTCGCACGATGGAGCTGCCGGTAATGGCCAGCTCCTCTCTGAAAGCTTCCTCAATGAGCCCGGCTAGCGCCCCCAAGTCGCGAACGGGGTTAAAGGGGCGGATATGCCCGGGGAGAGAGCGTTTACGGAGTGCCTGAGCGATCATGGGATTCACTTGCCCTTGAGCAGCTTGATGGCCTCTTCTGAGGTGATCTGGCCACTAGCGAGTTGCTCTAGGATGGCCTTGCGCTGCTCGGTAGATAAGCCTGTCTCCTCACGCACCTCATAGCCCAGTGCGCGGATAAGCTCATTGAGGCGGTTGCGCACCGTAGGGTAGGAGATGCCCAGCTCTTCCTCGACCTTGTTGATCCTGCCCTCACAGCGTATAAAGGTTTCGGCAAAGGCGAGTTGCTCCGGCGTGAGCTGGTAAAACCGGCCCAGGCTGAAGTGCCCCTCAATGCTTGTGTCGCAATGCCGGCAATGCAGGCGCGTCACCTCAAGGATATCGTTGCAGACGGGACATCTTCCGATGACGGGATATGCCATCTTGCAAACCTTTTGCTTGGTTATATTAAAAATATCAATTCAAACCTTTATTAATATAACACATAAATTGATTTTTGTCAATAGCTACAGAATGATTTTCGACAAGGAAAATGCGCCATCGCGCCCCCAACCGACGGGAGAAGAAAAAAAACAGGGGGCACCATAGTCCGGTGCCCCCGAAGAGTGATTTCAGGTACGAAGGTTTTTATTTGTTGATCCCATTGTAGGCGCTGTAGTAATCGCCGACGGCGGTCGGTAAGTCGTTCTTAGAGGTGTAGATGCCCGCGATGGGCTGGCCATCGAGCGAGACGACGGTGACCGAACCGTTGAAGCCGTCCGGAAGGCCCGGCACGCTCGGACCGTAGATGCTCCAGGACCCGCCCGCCGGAATGGGAGCAGGGCTAGTGATCGAGAGATCGGTCATGCCGGGTTTGGAGAAGGTTGCCTGCATCCTCGTCGGCGCGGTGCCGATGTTCTGCACTTGAATGCCGCCGTTGTAGCCGCTGTAATTGCGGTCAAACTTGGGGAAGAGCACGGTCGTGGTACCCGAGCCATCAGGTATCATGCTCCAGACCACACCGTAGCCCTTTTCCTGCTTGTTTTCGGTTACCACGCCCACCATGGGCTGGCTTGAGGTGACGGTCGCCGAGCCGCCGCCGGAGGCGCTGGGGAAGGCAGAGGGCAAATAGACCGCCCAGGCGGCGCCGGGCTGGATTAGCGGCGAAGTCAGATTGCCGAAGGTGCTAACGAGCTCCATCGTCGCCGCGGCGGTGCCCACGTTTTGAATGGTCAGGCCGGTGTTGTAGCCCGAGTAGTTCGCGGTGATCTTGGGTATCCACAGCTTGGTTGAGCTTTGGGTCAAGCCGTTATAGCTCTCAAATTGCGAGCGGTCCCATCTCGTGCCATCGTTGGCGTTGTTGACGACGACGGCTAAGGGCTGTGTGCCGTTGATGACGGCCGAGCCGTAAAACCCGTTGGGCAAACCGGCGTTCTCGTTCTGATAAAAGATCTTGGTGGAATATGCGGAAAGAGTCGCTGTCTCGCGGGCCGCAGCAACCTCGGCACCCGTATTGTCACGATAGGTGATGGTCACCGTGGCGCTCTCCGCCGAGGTGTTCTGTACGGCGATGTAGGAATTGCGCCCCGAGTAATTCTTGCGTAGATAAGGCGCATACACCGTCGTCGCCGGGCTCAAGACGCCGCTGGCCGCGCCGATACGCTTGGGATCAGATTCCGTTCCCGCCGCCACCTTAGAGGTGTTCAAGATGGCCGCAACGGGCTGATCGGAGCTTACTACCGCCGAACCTACGAAGTTATCAGGGAAATCCGCAATACCGGGCAAGTAGTAGACCACCGACTTGTTCCCTTCGATGGTCACCGGTCCAATCGTGTAGGCCACAGCTCCAGGCGTAGCCGAGTTCTGCGCCCAATAGAACGTGATGGTCACGGTGGCCGGGGATGAGCTTTGGTTTTGGATTTGGATGCCCGAAACCCACGTGCCCGCCGGCCCCTGGGCCACGCTCATCAGGCCGAGCACCTGCATCGCAACGAGCGCAAGCAATAGGATCAAAGCTATACGTAGTGTTCTCATTTAACTCCTTTCTAAAAGTTGCTCACCAAACGAACATTATGTACTGCGCTGCGCACAGTTTGCTATGGCTATTAAATCACTTTTGCTCCGTATTTGCAATCGCCCGTTTGGGTGATTCGCCCCTTTGGGGACGTCCTGAGGCTCCCTGAGATGTCTAAGGGCAGCGCCGGGTGACTCACCCTTTCGGGCTAGAGCGCCGCCGGCCGCCCAATGCCAGCCACGAGCCCACGAGCGCTCCCACAACCTCTGCCGCAACGAGCACCCCTCGGCTGACCAAGGCGCTCACGGTCACCCCAGCTTCTGGGAAGACGCCTTCCAAGGTATAGATAAGGACGCTCTCGCGCACGCTTAGCCCCGCGGGGACGAAGAACATCATCAAACTCACGGCCAGTGAAGAGGATGTAGAGAAAACGGCCGCGGCAAGGCCGTCTAGGGTGAGCGCGGTGGCCGTGCCCAGCAGGACGGAGAACCCCGCGCCATAGAGCACGAAAGTAAAGCACATCATCAGCAGCGCTAGCCACAGGTCCCTCTTATTGACGTTCATGTCGCTCCACGGTCGCCGCCCGCGTCGCTTCGCCCAGGTCACTCCCTTTTCCAATGCTAGGGGCAAAGCGAGGAGTGCCCCCCAGCCCAGCAGGCGTAAAGCCCATATGTAGGGTTCCAGTGCCCCTTTCAGGAAAGAGTCTAAGAAGGTTCGCTGGACCGTTGTCAGCGCCAGGACCCCTCTGGCCATCTCAGATTCTACCAACTCCACAAGGACGGCACAGGAAGCAAGCCCAAGAGGGATTCCAAGCCGCTGCGTCAGATAAGCCTTGCCGGCATATCGCCACCCGTACCCTGGCAGGTAGGCGCCTGGGATGGAGAGGAGGTGTGATTGAACACAGGCGCGCAAACCCAAGCGAACGCCCACGCCGCGCAATACCAGATGCCACACTACGCCGCCAAGCAGGACGCAAGCGAGAGTTATAGCGAAGGAAAGAATCACCGGCCAGGGACGTACCCGGATATGCGCTTCCTCTATCTGGCGAAGGCTGGAGACCAACTTGATGGCCACGTAATAGGAAGACAATCCGATGGCCACCACAGCCAACACGATTGAGCTCGCTCGCCACAGGCGACTGTGCCGCCATCGCGCGAAAAGAGTGGCTTCGGGCTGAAGATCCTCTTCCGTGCTGGTCGGGCGCAGGCCCGTAGCCGACTCCTCAGTTTCTCTCAACAGGGCCTCCTGTCATCAGCGTAATAGCCCTGGTTATGAGGGCGGCACTTCTTCAATGATGATTGTTTCCAACAACACCCCTAGGGAACGCTCATCTTTTGTGCCAAGGATCTCGCTTGGTCGCCAGGTGTTGGTCTCTAGGAGGAACTCCTTAAACACCTCGCTGGGGGTGGACTCGCCAGGTAACCGGAACCGCACCAACCATTCCTCGTCTCCCCTTGCCCATGTGTGTTCACCCAGACGCATCCCGTCCAGGCTGATCGTCATATGAGCTGCTTCTACTTCTTGCGGCCGCCAACCCCGCCCTCGCACCCTGAAGACGTACTCGCCGCCCGTCTTAAGCCGAACCTTCACCTTCGCCCGATCCGCCGTCCAGCGAAGGAGGTGCCCTCCGATATCCTCTGGCTCATAGAAGCCGCTTTCCAGCCAGGGGGCAAAACGCTCGGACATTGGTAACTCATAGCGCGTCGGCAGGGGCACGCGATAGATCAGGATCTTGCTCGGTGGGTCGTAGATATCCTGCCTTGGGCCCTCTATTGTGGCCACCAGCGGCAGGGCGAAGAGTTGCTGGTAGGCGGCTACCTCCTTAGGGTAACGTTCTGGCGTGCTCATCATGCCCGCATAGTTACTGGCTACGAGATATTCCACCCCTGCTGCCTGGTACCACTCTAGGCTGTGTTCAATAAGGCGGAATGAATAGATGGCTCCCGGCCTTTCCAGCACCGGTCCGTAGGACTCTAGACCCACCCGCGTTTCGGGTTGAAGATGTTCCTCAAGCCAGCGTTTGGCCAGTGTGCGCACATCGGGTTGCAAAAAGTAGCTATCCATACGGTAGGTCCGCACTACGGGCAGGGCCAACAGCGCGATGGTCCCAATTGAGGACACCCATCTCCCCGCCTTGAACCCCCAGCGCCCGCCTATCAAGGAGA
>DAOTVR010000283.1:0-2859 GCA_034436315.1 Anaerolineae bacterium | reverse complement strand
CGCAGACCAGGGCGAAGGGGTTGCGCTTGCGATGGATCTCCAACGCCTCGGCGTATTTGCCTTCCGAGACCAAGCTCACGTAGCTTGGGACGTCCACCCCGGCCGGGCAGGCGTTCACGCAGGGCGCACGGACGAGGTCCTTACAGATGCCCGCCGGGCACCTCTTATCCACGATATGGGCGACGAACTCATCGCGGAAGTAACGCAGCGCGGACATCACCGGGCCAGGGGTCAGTTGCCCCAAGGCGCAAATAGAAGCGTCGTTCATCCCTTTAGCGAGCTCCTGAAGCTTGTCCAGGTCCTCCATCGTGCCCTGGCCTTTGGTGATGCGCGTCAGGATCTCTAACATGCGCTTCCCTCCGACGCGACAGGGCACGCACTTGCCGCAGGATTCGGCGGTAGCGAAGGTGAGGAAGAACTTGCTGAATTCAACCATGCACGTCTCTTCGTCTACGACGATCATGCCCCCTGAGCCCATGACCGCGCCCGCTTCCTTAAGGGAATCAAAGTCCACCTTCAGGTTCAAGCCTGAGGCAGGGATGCAGCCCCCCAACGGGCCGCCGGTCTGCACGGCCTTGAAACGCTTGCCGTTGGGGATGCCGCCACCGACATCAAAGACGATCTCGCCCACGGTGATGCCCATGGGGATCTCAACCAGGCCGGTGTTCTTGACCTTGCCCGTGAGGGCGAAGATGGCCGTGCCGGGGCTTTTAGGCGTGCCGATCTTGGCGAACCACTCCGCACCATTGGCGATGATCTGGGGGATATTCGCATAGGTCTTGACGTTGTTATTGTTGGTGGGCTTGCCCCACAGGCCCGAGACGGCGGGGAACGGTGGGCGAGGGCGCGGCTCGCCACGGCGGCCCTCAATGGAGGCAATCAACGCGGTCTCCTCGCCACAGACGAAGGCGCCGGCGCCTTCCTTGATCTTGAGCGTGAAGTTAAAGCCCGTCCCCAAGATATCCTCGCCAAGGAGGCCGTATTCAGTGGCCTGCTGAATGGCTATATGTAGGCGCTTGATGGCCAAGGGATACTCAGCACGGCAATAGATATAGCCCTCGTGTGCACCGATGGCGTATCCGGCGATAATCATGCCCTCTATGACCGAGTGCGGGTCGCCCTCAAGGATGGAGCGATCCATGAAGGCGCCGGGGTCGCCCTCGTCGGCGTTACAAACGATGTATTTGACGTTGCCCGGGGCCTTCTGGGTGAACTCCCACTTGAGGCCGGTGAGAAAGCCCGCGCCGCCGCGCCCGCGTAGCCCGGAGCGCTTGACCTCATCGATCACCTGTTCAGGGGTCATCGTCGTCAAGGCTTTACCCAGGGCCTCGTAGCCCCCGCGGGCGATGTATTCCTCGATGTTCTCCGGATCAATGAGGCCACAGTTGCGCAGAGTGATGCGCAGTTGCTTGCTATAAAAGGGGATATCATGGTAGAAAGGCACTGCTTGGTGGGTGAACGGCTCCTTATAGGTGAGCCGCTCCACGACACGCCCTTTGACCAGGGTTTCTTCAACCAATTGAGGCACATCCGAGGCCTGCACTTGGCAATAAAAGATGCCCTCGGGATAGATGATCATCACCGGGCCCATGGCGCAAAAGCCGCGGCAACCGGTCCTGACGACCCGAACCTCTTTATCCAATCCCCGCCGGGCGATCTCGACCTTCAAGGCCTCAAAGAGGGACCCCGCACCCGAAGCTGTGCAGCCTGTGCCACCGCATACCAGGACATTCGCCCGGTATAAAGGTTCTGCCATGAAAAGTCCTCCTGGAGAAGATGATTGCTATTATTTGACTCAAGAAGGCCGACCCCCGTCCATGGCCCATCTAGAAGGCCTCGCCGGCGGGCTTTCACCTTGGAAGTCGGCCCACAACCCACTCGTGGATCACGTTCCCCTTGATCAGGTGCTCCTCAATCAAACGAGGCACCTTATCCGAGGTGATGTTGCCGTAGGTGATGCGCGGCTTGCCTGCCTGCTCGATATCCACCAACGGCTCGCGCACGCACATCCCAATGCATCCAACGGTCGCTACATGGGCGTCGATCTCACGCTTGCGCAGCTCTTCCAGGATGGCGCGCATCGTCTCCCGAGCTCCGGCAGCGATCCCGCAGGTACCCATGCCTACGATGATCGTTGTGCCGGTCTCTACCCGCGTGGTGATATCCTCCTGAACCTGCTCGCGCAGTTTCCTCAACTCGTCAAGCGACTTTAACTTCGGCATAGCCCTTTCTCCTAATCCTGATTACTATAGAGGTCTCTGTATCCCTCGGCGATAAAGTCCTCCAGCCACGCCCGAACTCGGGGGTGATCCAAAGGGACGTCCCCGAGTATCCGGCGCATCTCCTGGGTATCAAACTCAAACTCTCGCCCGTCGACGCGATGCTTAAAATGGAGATCAACCTTGTGCCGTGAGAGGATGACGCTGAGCAACGTGCTCGCGATGTCTCCTAGTGGGGCACGATCAAGGTGATCTCTCTGGAACTCAACCACGACTTGCGTTCCCTCTCCTGGACGAGAGCTGATCTTCAGGCTGCCGTTGCAGCGCTCTGCCGCGGCTTTCAGCAGAGGGATGCCCAGCCCTACGGACCGGGTCGCGCGCGTAGTGAAAAAAGGATCCGTAGCGCGTTGCAACGTCTCTGCGTCCATTCCCCGTCCGTTATCCGTGACGCTGATGACCAGTTTGTTGCGAAGCGTGTCCTCCGAGATCTCCACGTCGATTCTGCTTGCCCCGGCTTCAAGCGAGTTCTCTAAAAGATCCAGGATATGGAGAGATAACTCGCGCACTATTTCAACTCGCGCACCAACTTGAGGGCCTTTTCCGGGACCAAGCGACCGACGACTTGGTCATTAATGACCGC
>DAOTVR010000282.1:0-7220 GCA_034436315.1 Anaerolineae bacterium | reverse complement strand
AGATGCCCGTCCAGGAGCCGGAGGTGCGCCGCACCAACTGGAAGGAAGTGGAACTGGGCTTGTCCGAGACGGCCTGCCGCGAGGAATGTAAGCGCTGCCTGCGCTGCGACTTGGAGGAAAGGGGCTGATCGCGAGGCGAGCCGGGGCGGAGTGGGTTGAGGCCTAAAACGGATGTCTTCCATGCTGATCGTGGGCTATGGTAACGTCAGCCGCCGCGATGACGGCGTTGCTTTGCACGTCATGCGTCGCCTGTGCGAGCGGCTAGGCTTGCCGACGGGCGATTTGGATGGCGACGCGGGCGATTTGCAGGCGAACCCGGCCATGATCTTTACACACCAGTTGGGTCCGGAGTTGGCCGAGACGATCTCGCACTACGACCTGGTTGTTTTCGTTGACGCCCATGTGGCGGGAACCGATTGGCAGCCGGTCCATTGGCAAGAGATCGCCCCTGCTTATCGCCCCAGCATGGTCAGCCATCACCTCAAGCCCGAGGCGCTATTGGCGCTCTGTCAGACCCTGTTCGGGCGCGTTCCGAGGGCTTATGTGCTTTCCATTTTGGGCCACGATTTCGCTTTCGGCGAAGAGCTCTCGGCCGAGACCGCAGCGCTGGCAGAGGAGGCTGTGAGCCGTTTGGCGTATTTGATCTCCTCGGAGGGCGTGATTTATCAGCCGACGAGAGATGGTTAATACGAATTTCGTACAAATTTTTGAAAAAGGGCTTGAATTTCGTAGCATTTTGCGCTATAATACGAGGCAATCGCTAGGACCAATATAGCGCAAGCCCAAAAAATTACAGTCAAGGACAAGTCTTTCGCAGAAGGGAGCTTACGATGCCGGATGTACGGATTACCATTGACGGTAAGGAAATTACAGTTCCCCGTAATAGCACGATCTTGGATGCTGCGAAGCGAGCGGGGATCAAGATTCCTACCTTGTGCGATCACCCCGCGATAAAGCCAATCGGAGCGTGTCGCATGTGCTTGGTGGAGGTAGAGAAACAACGCACGCTACAGCCCGCCTGCACGTTCCCCGTCTCCGAGGGGATGGTGGTGCATACCCGCTCGCCCCAGGTTGTTGAGGCACGCAGGTTTGTCTTACAACTTCTCTTCTCGGAGCGCAACCACTTTTGCATGTACTGCCAGATGAGCGGCAGCTGTGAACTCCAAAGGCTGGCCTATGATTATGGGTTGGACCATTGGGAGTATGACCGGGCATTCCCTAAATTGTCTGTGGATGCCACGCGAAAGTACTTTGTCATGGATCACAACCGCTGTATCCTCTGCCGCCGTTGCATCCGCGCCTGCGAGGAACTCGTCGGCAATCACACCCTCGGCCTCAAGAACCGTGGGGCTAACACGATGGTCATCGCTGATGCCGATGTGCCTTTCGGCCAGTCAAGCTGTGTCTCGTGCGGGACGTGCTTGCAGGTTTGCCCGACCGGGGCCTTGATGGATCGCGCCAGCGCCTACATGGGATCCGACAAGGAGATCACCCGCGTCAAATCACGGTGTATGGCCTGTAGCATCGGCTGCGGCGTGGAGCTCATCATCCGTGAGAACCGCGTTATTCGCATTGATGGCGATTGGGCTGCCGAGCCCAACCACGGTTTGCTCTGCGAGACGGGGCGGTTTATCCCCGTGAATGAGAGGCGGCAGAGAGTGCGCAAGCCCCTCGTCAGAGGGAAAGACGGCTTGGTAGAGACGTCCTGGGAAGAGGCCTTGAAGCAGGCCTCCGCTCAACTCAAGGCCGCCGGTGAAGGCTTACTCTCTCTCGTCTCGGGCTTTGCTTCCACAGAGGCGGCTCAGGCTCTGATGCAGAGCTTCCCCGGGCAGAAGGTTCTCCTGGGTGCCGTGCCCGCCGAAGGGGAGGGCGACTCGCTGGCGTGCCTGGACGAGGCGGACTTGTACGTCGCCGTGAAAACGGACCTCACCGCCGGGCATTGGGTGGCGGGCTTTGCACTCAAGCGCGGGGTGCGCAATCGCGGCGCCAGGCTAATCGTACTGGATGACGGCAACAACGGCCTAGAGCCTTGGGCCTATGCTCAGTGGCCCTTGCAAGAGGCCGACAAGGCGGCCAAGATCATCAAGGATGCCGAGAAGCCGGTGATCATTTATGGTCCAGAGGGCGCAGACGTGGCCAAATCCTTGGCGAAAGAGGCCCCCAATGCCAAGTTGATGGCTTTCGCTATCGGCGGGAATGCCAAGGGTATCGCAGCGGTGGGAGTGAATACCCCCTTCACCGGCCAAAAGGCGCGCATGTACTATGTTTTGGCCGGCGAAATGGCCACCATCCCCCCCACCCTGCTTGAGGCGCTTAAGAGCGCCGAGTTCGTGGTTGTGCAATCCTGTTTCCGCGAACCGTGGGATCAGGTAGCGGATGTCATCCTCCCCTCGCCGACGACCTACGAGAAGAGCGGAACGATGACCAATACAGAGGGGCGGTTTTATCACATTGTGGCGGGAGTCAAGACGACACTGCCTTCCGAGGTACAGGTGATCCAACAACTTGGGGCTTGGATCAAGTAGCCAGAGCCTCAGACAGCTCCTAGGCTAGAGGGTTTCTTCTCCGAGATTAAGGCGACAGGACCCCATGGGCCAATGAGGAGTGATTATCATCTAGATGCTCGCTTGCGTGACTTTTGTCATATCGCCGTGCTTGTAAGTGTGCTATAGCTTAGGCTGGCGCGAAAATCGAACAAGTGGATATTCCATGAGCGCTGGTTTGCCAAGGCAAATAACATAGTGGCTCGTGGGCACAGACGCATTCTCAAGGGAGGATATTCATGGGTAAGGTAACGCTCTGTATGGATTGGCTAGACGTGTGCTCCGGCTGTGAGATGTCGCTACTGGATATCGATGAGCTCATCGTCCAATTGGCCGAGCATGTGCAGATCCTCTCCTCCCCCATCACAGATTTGAAACATCCCCCAAAGGAGGGTTGTGATGTGGGCATCTTGACCGGCGCAGTGAGCAATGATCACCAAGAGGAAGTGGCCAAGGAGATGCGCGAGCGCTGCAAGATTCTTATAGCCAGTGGCGATTGCGCCGTCACCGGTGGGATTTGCACCATGCGCAATTTCTTTGACGTCGAGGAGGTGTTGCGCAGGGCTTATGTGGAGGCCGAGAGTGTAGCTCCGGGCCAGCAGGTCCCGCGATCGCCCGAGATCGCCAAGCTGTTTCCCACGGTGAAAGCCCTTGACCAAGTGGTGAAAGTTGATCTGTACATCCCGGGCTGCCCGCCCCCGGCGAAGGCGCTATGGTACGCCATCACCGAGCTGTTGGCCGGGCGAACTCCCGTGCTCACGGACGATCTGTTGACCTACGATTAGCAGCGGCTAGGAAGAGTTAGAGGAGAAATGGCAATGAGCAAGACGATAACGATTGAACCCGTAACCCGCATTGAAGGGCATGCGCGGGTAACCATCTTCTTGAATGAAGAGGGCAAAGTTCAAGATACCCATCTGAACGTGGACCAGTTCCGTGGTTTTGAAAAGTTCTCCGAAGGGCGCATGTATTTTGAAATGCCCGTGATCACCCCGCGCATCTGTGGCATCTGCCCGGTGAGCCATCACCTTGCCTCAGCGAAGGCCTGTGATCGGGTAGCTGGGGTCACTCCGCCCAGGCCGGCGAACCTCCTGCGCGAGCTTTTGCACATGGGGCAGATGATCCAATCTCACTCCATGCACTTTTTCCATCTGGCCTCGCCCGACCTTTTGCTTGGCTTTGATGCCGATCCTGCCATACGCAATGTGGTCGGGATCATTCAAACGAACCCCGCCCTGGCCCTTAAAGCGGTCAAGTTACGCCAATACGGTCAGGAGATCATCCGCCGCCTGAGCGGTCGCCGTATCCATATGCGCTGGGCTGTGCCTGGCGGGGTCAGCGCTCCCCTATCCAGGGAGAACCGCGATTGGATCCTTGGCCAGGTTGATGAGATGATCGGCTACATCCAAGAGGGCATTGCCGTTGCCAAGGGCTGGTTGGAGGCCAACCAGGAGCTGGTCGCCAAGTTCGCCAACTTTCGCTCTAACTACCTGGGCATGGTGAAGGACGGCGCGCTGGAGCTCTACGAGGGGCCGCTTCGACTGGTAGATCAGGACGGCAAGCTGATTGAAGAGTTCGACGGGCACGACTACCTCAACTACATCCAAGAAAAGACCGAAGATTGGTCCTACCTGAAGTTCCCCTATTACAAGAAGTTGGGTTGGCCCAAAGGGGCTTACCGTGTCGCGCCCCTAGCCCGCCTGAACGTGGCTGAACGCATCTCCACCCCTCTGGCCAACGCCGAGTTCGCCAAGTTCAAGGCGCTCTCCAAGGGACCAGTGGAGCCGTCGCTGTATTATCACTATGCGCGCCTTATTGAGGACTTATACGCCGTCGAGCGCGCGAGGGAGCTGTGCGAGGACGAGGACATCCTCTCCGAAGACATCTTGGATACCAACGTGCAGATCACCGGCGAAGGGGTCGGCGTTATTGAAGCCCCTCGGGGCACCCTATGGCATCACTACTGGACCAACGAAGACGGTGTGATCACCAAGGCCAACCTCATCGTCGCCACGGGCAACAACAACTGGGCCATGAACACGGCCGTGAACCTGGTGGCCAAGGCCTTCGTAGATGGCAAGAACCTCACCGAGGGGATGCTCAATCGCGTGGAGGCGGCGATCCGTTGTTACGATCCCTGCCTCTCTTGCTCTACGCACGCTTTGGGGCAGATGCCGCTCATCGTGGATATCGTGGATGCCAGCGGCGTCCAGGTCAAGAGAATTCAGCGCGACTAGGGCTGCGGAGCCGCACAATAGAGGGGACGCTCAGACAAGGCCTTTGAACATTCAAGGGCCTTGTTCGCCTTTTGGTGCGATGCTAAATAGGGATTTGTTTCAGACAGGCCAAAAGAATGGGAGGTGCGGTGGAAACCAACAATGCACAAGGGGACAATGAGGCCCTAAAGCAAAAGCTGGAGGCCATACTGCCCGAGGGCCGCGTGGACAGACAGGCTCTTATTCCCCTCTTGCAAGAGGTGCAAAAGGCCTTTGGCTACATCCCAGAGGCGGCCATCTTGGCGGTCAGCGAGAGGACAGGAGTATCGGCTAGCGAGGTCTTTGGCGTGCTGACCTTCTACGCCCAGTTCAGGCTCACGCCGCAAGGCCGAAACGTAGTGAAGGTTTGTCAGGGAACAGCCTGCCATGTGCGCGGTGGATTAAGGATTCTACAGACGTTGGAGAACTACCTGAATATCCAATCTGGGGAGACAACCTCCGACTTGGAATTCACCTTAGAAGAAGTTCGCTGCCTTGGTTCTTGTAGTCTAGCGCCAGTCATGATGGTTAATGAAAATACATATGGACGCCTTACACCAGAGAAAGTTCTGCACGTATTAGAAGGTTACCGAGAAAATGCAAAGAGCAGTTGATACATACCAAGAGATCAGAAAGTTAGCAGAAACTCGGCTAGCAATCGCGCGTCCGGCGAACAAAATTCAGATCCTGATCGGGTTGGGAACCTGTGGTATCGCCGCAGGCGGCAAAGAGGTGCTAGCGGCTTTGCAAGAGAAGCTGATTCAAAAAGACCTCGGTGCCCAGATAGTTCAAGTTGGCTGTATCGGCATGTGTTTTAGCGAGCCTTTGATGGATATCATTAAGCCTGGTCTTCCAAGGATCAGTTATGGCAATGTCACGCCGGGGACAGTTTCGGCGTTGATTGATGATTATTTGCTCGGAGATAACCCTCGGCCCGACTTAGCTGTTGCGGTGATAGACGATAAACCTTCTTTTGGAATCCCTTCTTGGAAGGACCTGCCCTTTTTTAAGTATCAGCATCGGCGAGTGCTGCGCAACTGTGGAATCATCGATCCAGAGCTGATTGAAGATTACATTGTCCGAGATGGTTACCTCGCCCTAGCAAAGGCGCTAGCTTGGATGACCCCTGAGAAAATCATTGAGGAGGTGAAAAAATCGGGGCTACGAGGCCGGGGCGGCGCAGGTTTCCCTACAGGCATGAAATGGCAATTCTGTCAGCAGGCTCAAAGCGAGGTGAAGTACGTCGTCTGCAACTTCGATGAAGGCGATCCAGGAGCCTTTATGAACCGGAGCCAAGTAGAAGGTGACCCTCATCGCCTATTGGAAGGGATGGCCATAGCCGCTTATGCTATTGGAGCCCATCAAGGCTTTATTTACGGTCGGGCTGAATACCCGTTAGCTATTCAGCGCTTACGTAAAGCCATTGCCCAGGCTGAGGAATGGGGATTCCTTGGCGATAACATTCTTGGTTCTGGTTTTTCCTTCCACATTACAATCAAAGAGGGAGCAGGAGCGTTTGTCTGTGGCGAAGAGACGGCTCTGATCGCCTCCATTGAGGGCCGGCGGGGTATGCCTCGTCCTCGCCCACCCTTTCCTGCTCAGTCCGGACTATGGGGCAAACCCACGCTGATCAACAATGTGGGCACACTGACAGAAATCCCCGACATTGTCTTGAAGGGGGCTGATTGGTTCGCCCAAATCGGTACGGAGAAGAGCAAGGGGACCAAGGTTTTCTCCCTCGTGGGCAAGATCGCCAATAGCGGGCTGGTTGAGGTGCCCATAGGTACCCCTTTACATAAGGTTCTCTTCAGCATTGGTGGCGGCATCCCCAACGGCAAGCGTTTCAAGGCCGTGCAGACCGGTGGCCCTTCTGGCGGCTGTCTCCCGGCCAGTATGCTGAATTTGCCTGTGGATTACGAATCGTTGGCCCAGGCCGGTTCCATCATGGGTTCGGGCGGCATGGTGGTTATGGACGAAGACACCTGCATGGTAGACGTGGCCCGTTTCTTCCTTAGCTTTACCCAGAGCGAATCCTGTGGCAAGTGCGTGCCCTGTCGCCTGGGCACCAAACGCATGTTAGAGATCCTTGAGCGTATCACCAAAGGCCAGGGGCAAGAGGAAGACATCGCGCTGCTCTTGGAGCTGGCCGATACGATCAAGAACGCCTCTCTATGCGGTCTGGGCCAAACATCTGTCAATCCCGTGTTGACCACCCTCAAGTATTTTCGCGATGAGTACGAAGCTCACATCTTGGATAAAAGGTGCCCGGCGGGCATCTGTAAGGACCTCGTCCGCGCGCCCTGCGTGAACGCCTGCCCGGCCGGGGTGGACGTCCCAAGCTACGTGAGCTTGGTCTCGGAAGGCAAATACGCCGAGGCGTTGGAGATCCATCGCAAGCGCAACCCCTTCGCCCTGGTCTGCG
>DAOTVR010000281.1:0-19275 GCA_034436315.1 Anaerolineae bacterium | reverse complement strand
GAATGCCCCAATGATGCCATCACGCAGGATCACTTTACCGATGCGCAGATCGTGGCCCAACTGCGCGAGCTGTTGCGGGATCGTCCCGAGGAAAAGATCATCGCCTTCATGTGCCATTGGTGCTCCTACGGCGGAGCGGATAACGCTGGCACCAGCCACTTTGAGTATCCACCCACTTCGCGCGGCATCCGGGTGATGTGCTCGGCGCGTATGGATCAGGATTTCATCCTGGAGGCTTTCCGCCGGGGCGCGGGGATGGTGCTCGTCTCCGGTTGCCATCCGCAGGACTGCCACTATATCACCGGCCAGCGCGTAGCGGCCAAGCGCTTTGACCGTGTGCCGAGGACGCTAGAGCGGATCGGGATTAATCCCGAACGCTTCCGCGTAGAATGGATCTCTGCCGCTGAAGGCGAGAAGTACGCGCGGGTCATCACCGAGATGGATGCCAAGCTGAGCAGCTTGGATAAGGCCCAGCTGCGCGCCGAGAACGAGAGGGCGCGTCCCGAGATAGAAAAGCGCCTGCGCCGCTGGAAGGCTCTGCCCCATATGGCCGAGCTCTTGGCCGAAGAGGAACCCGAAAAGCAGGAGGTGCCGGTATGATCAGATCGGAGAAGCTCGACCGGACCTTCGTAGAGGAGATCTTGGCCGAGCCGGGTGGAGAACACCTGCTCACCTGTTGGTCCTGCGGCACCTGCGCTGCAACCTGTTTAGTGCGCCGCTATGATCCGGCCTTTAATCCCCGCCTCATCTTACACAAGGCCGGCTTAGGCTTGCGCGCCGAGGTCCTTTCCAGCGCCGAGATCTGGCAATGCTCGGCCTGCGATGCCTGCTACCCGCGCTGTCCGAAGCAAATCCACATCTCTGAGGTGATGAAGGCCATCCGCAACTTGGCCATCCGCGCGGGGTACGAGCCACCCGGGCCCTTTGCTGTGGTCAACGAGACGATCTGTTCCGGATGTGCCGTTTGCACGCGTGCCTGCCCTTATGAGGCTATTGATCGCGTAACCAAGGCCGTGGACGGCAGCGAGCGCGCTGTAGCTCAGGTAAACAAGACCCTTTGCCTCCACTGTGGCATTTGTGTCGCTGCCTGCCCTTCCGGAGCCATGAGCTTGGAGGTTTTTAGCGATCAGGAGTTGGTGACGCGCATGGGTGCGGGAGGCTGGCTAGAGCAGCCGGGCTATTTGCAGGGTGGCTCTCCCCAGCCGCGCATCTTGGCCTTTATTTGCCAATGGACCATCCGCTCCGATTCAGAGTGGGATAAGCTCGCGCCTTTTGGCGACCGGGTGCGCGTGGTGAACTTGCCCTGCTCGGGGCGCGTGGACGCCGATTTGATCCTGCTGGCTTTAACCAAGGGAGTTGATGGCGTGCTCGTAGTCGGCTGCAAAGAGGGCGAGTGTCACTATCGGCGCGGTACCTACTTGGGGCGAGGCAAGGTGGCCCTCTTAAGTGAGGCTTTGAAGCAAATGGATATCCCCGCCGCGCGGGTGCGCTTTGCCGAGCTGAGTTCTCTGGATCGTTACACCTTGCCTCGGCTCATCAACGCCATCTCCGAGGAGATCATGGCCTCGGTGATGGTCAAGGTCTAAGAGCCGAGCGACCTTTGTTGAAGCTTCCTTGCGCCATCTTGCGCTGTGAGGAGTCACGATGCAAAAACTCAAACTAGCCGCTTATTGGGCCTCAAGCTGTGGGGGATGTGATATCGCTATCGTTGAGTTGGGCGAACACCTCCTGGAGCTGGCTCAGGTGGCGGACATCGTCTTTTGGCCCGCCGCTACCGATTTCAAGTATCAAGACGTTGAGGCCATGCCCGATGGAGCTATTGATATCACCCTGTTTAATGGCTCCATCCGCACCTCGTTGGATGAGGAGATCGCTCACCTTTTGCGCCGGAAGAGCAAGGTCCTGGTAGCCTTTGGCTCCTGTGCTACCGAGGGCTGTATCCCCAGCTTGACCAACATCAAAGGCCCCCTTTACGCCTTGAATCGCGCTTGGCGCGAAGTGCCCTCTACCGAGAACCCTCAGGGGGTTCTGCCTTGCGCTTCCTTTGAGATGCCCGAGGGGACGATCACCTTGCCCACGATGGGCGAGCGGGTGCGTACTTTGGAGCAAGTGGTATCCATTGAATACAAGATCCCCGGTTGCCCGCCAAACCATGCGCAGGTCTGGAAGGCAATGAGCGCGGTTATTGAGAATAAACTGCCACCCGTCGGCAGCCTTTTGGGGGTCGACCCGCGCACCGTTTGCGACCAGTGTCCGCGCGTCCGTGAGGGCAAGATCCGCGTGACGCGCTTTTACCGCCTCCACGAGATGATCCCCGATACTAAACGTTGTTTCCTGGAACAGGGGTTAATCTGCGCCGGCCCGGCCACGCACGCCGGCTGTGGGGCCCTCTGCATCGGGGCGAACATGCCCTGTCGAGGTTGTTATGGCCCACCCGATGGTATCCTAGACCAGGGGGCAGCGCTGCTCAGCGCTGTAGTAGCGGGTTTTGCTGGACAATCCGATGCCGAGATTCGCCAGATCCTCTCAACCATTGTAGATCCTGTGGGCACCTTTTACTGTTTCGGCCTCGCAGCTTCACTCCTGAATCACGTCAATAGGGGTGATGGCACCTCTATCCAGGCTAGCACGAGTTGGACCGGCACACCTACCGGAAAGGAGTCTTCCCGGTGAAGCGCATCACGATAGATCCGATCACGAGGCTTGAGGGCCACGGTAAGATCACCATCTTCCTGGATGATAAGGGAGATGTGGCCAATGCCTACTTCCAAGTGCCCGAGTTCCGCGGCTTTGAGGCTTTTTGTGAGGGACGCCCCGTAGAGGAAATGCCTCTTATCACCCAGCGCATCTGCGGCGTATGCCCTATGGCCCATCACATGGCCGCGGCCAAGGCTGCCGATGCCGTCTTCAAGGTCACGCCTCCGCCCACTGCGCTCAAGATCCGCGAGCTAGCTTATAATGCCTTTGTCGCCGGTGACCACGCCACCCATTTTTATGTCCTTGCCGGCCCCGATTTCCTCGTCGGCCCCGACGTAGATGCGGCGCAGCGCAATATCCTGGGTATCGTGGCTAAAGTGGGCCTGGCTACGGGGCGGCGTGTCATCCAGCACCTCCAGGAATCGCATGAAGTGTTGGCCATGCTAGGAGGGCGTTTTGTGCATCCGGCCATGGCCCTACCTGGCGGGGTGTCCAAGGCGGTGACTCCTGAGATGCAGCAGCGGCTCATTGAGATCGGCGAGCATTTCGTGGAGTTCGGCCGCTTCTCCCTGCAGCTCTGGCGCGAGGCGGTCTTGGGTAGCCAGCAGTTCAAGGATATGGTCTTGGGCTCGGTTTACTATCATCGCACACATAACATGGGGCTCGTGGACGAGCGCAATCGCGTGAATTTCTACGATGGGCACGTGCGGGTGGTGGATGTGGAGGGCAAAGAGTTGGCCCGCTATCGGCCGGCAGACTACCTGGAGCACGTCAGTGAACACGTAGAGCCCTGGACCTATTTAAAGTTCCCCTACCTGAAAAAGATCGGCTGGAAGGGCTTTATGGATGGCCCAGATAGCGGCGTTTATCGTGCTACGCCCCTTGGACGGCTAAATGCCGCTGAGGGTATGGCCACACCCCTCGCCCAGGAAGCCTACGAGGAGTTTTACGACTATATGGGCGGCAAGCCGGTGCATGCTACCTTGGCCACCCACTGGGCGCGGGTGATTGAGATGCTCTATGCTGGCGAGCGTGTCCTGGAGTTGGCCAAAGACCCGGGGCTGACCGATCCCAATATCCGCGTGCTTCCCACCGAGGCCCCAGGCGAAGGGGTAGGTATCGTTGAGGCTCCGAGGGGCACGCTCACCCACCATTATATCCCCGATGAGCGCGGCTTGATCAAGAAGGCTAACCTCATCGTGGGCACAACTAACAATCACGCGGCCATTTGCATGTCCATCAAAAAGGCCGCTCAGGAGCTGATTAAAGGTGGCCAAGTCATTACGCAGGGGTTGCTCAACCGCATAGAGATGGCCTTCCGCGCCTATGACCCTTGTTTCGGCTGTGCGACCCATGCCTTGCCGGGCGAAATGGATTTGGAGGTTTCCATTATAGACCATCGCGGTGAGCTATTGATGAAACTCTCGCGATGATCAGCCGTGTAAAGGATAAGAAGATGACTACACGAGGGACGACGATCAAGCAGGAAACCAGCCGCAAGCTTACCCTCTTGCGCCCGATGATCACCCGTCGCTATGAGTTGACGGTTGACCATGAGACGTGCTGTGGCTGCAAGCTTTGCATGTTGCTTTGCCCCCGCCAAGCGATCACCCTTTCTAAGGCCGAGTTGGTTGAAGGCCGCCTGGCGGCCAAGCCTCGGGTGGACATTGACCCCAAACTGTGTAACTTCTGCGGCGAGTGCGTGGTTATCTGCCCTACTTACGCCCTGGCGCTTACGGTCAACGGTCAGCCCGAGATCCCTGTGCTTAAGGGTGAGGCCTTTCCCACCCTGGTGCGGGCGAACAGGGTGAACCTAGCGGCATGCCAAGCGACGATGGACACCTCCTATGTGGAGCGTTGCCCCGTTGGGGCGATCAGCGTTACCGTAGAGCGCAACGCCGGCGGGGAGGTCACGGCGGTGACGGGCGTCTCGGTAGATGAGGCCCTCTGTATTTCTTGCACGCGCTGCATGGAAGAAGGCCCCCAAGGCGGTTTCACCGTGACCAAGCCCTACAAAGGACGCGCTTACCTCAACGTGGCCCTTTGCCCTTCTGGCTGCCAGGCCTGCGCCGACGTATGTCCCACCAAGTGCATCACCTATGATGGACAAAAAGTGAACTTGGATGCCCGTTTCTGCCTCTTCTGTGGGGCCTGCGAGAACGTCTGCCCGGCGCCGGGGGCGGTGCGCATTGCGCGTACAGGGTTCGAGCACACGCTGGTGCAATCCTCAGCCTGGATGCTTGCCCTGGAGAAGCTGGTCTCCTTCCGCGAGGTGGCACGAGAATACGACATCAAGGGCCAGGCCAAGCGGCGCAGCGCGGTGATCAAGCTGATGCGCCTCAAGGAGGGCGAGGAGAGCGAGGTGTGAACTGCGCTGGTTTGAGCGCTCACGCGGCCGAGGGAGGGGCCTTGTAGTGCTCGCGATAAGATGCGTTTTTGTGCGCTTGATACCTCTGGAATCGTTCGATCCAGAGGTAGTTTATGCCTTGAGGGCTGAGCGTAGACTATGTTCTTTGGCTCTACAAAAAAAGTTGCCGCGCGCGTTTTGATGCATTGACACTTGTGGTATAATGAAATTATATGTTGTGTTAAGCCCGAAGAGGGAAGCGAACTGATAGGGTGGTGATGTTTGGCGTGTCGCGAGCCCTTCCGGTCTTAGCCAAGCCTCTTATAGGGCGTTAACCATCACAATCCAAACTCAGGAGGAGTAAAGATGAAGCGCGCATTGGGGATTCTTTTTCTGATTCTGTTGGTCATGGGATCTCTGTTAACGGGTTGTAAAGCCAAGCCCAAGAAAGTGGTGATCGCCACCGACGCTTCCTTCCCGCCCATGGAGTTCGTCAACGAGAATAAGGAGATCGTCGGTTTCGATATCGATTTGATGAACGCCATCGCCAAAGTCCAGGGCCTGCAGGTTGAGTACAAGAACACGGCCTGGGACGGCATCTTCGCCGGTCTGGAAAGCGGTGACTATGATGCCATCCTCTCATCAGTGACCATCACCGACGAGCGCAAGGGCAAGTACGACTTCTCTGACCCCTATATCAACGCCGGTCAAGCCGTCGTCGTCCGCGCCGATGAGACGGCGATCAAAAGCGAAAAAGATCTCACCAACAAAACCGTTGGCGCCCAGATCGGCACTACGGGCGCGTTTGCGGTGAAAGATATCCCGGGGGCTGTCCTCAAGGAGTACGACACCATTGACCTGGCTCTTCTGGATTTGGTCAACAAAAACCTGGATGCCGTGGTGGTAGACACCCCTGTGGCCGCCAACTATGCCCTGGCCTCTGACCAATTCAAGGGCAAGCTCAAGATCGTGGGCAAGCCTTTCACCGATGAGTATTATGGTCTCGTGGTGCGCAAGGGCCAGATGAAGGAGCTTCTGCAAGCCTTCAACGAGGGCCTGAAGAAGATCAAGGCCGACGGCACGTACGACAAGATCTATGCCAAATGGATAGGTGCAAGCCAGTAGCGGAGGAGACGCCTGGCCCGGGTGTGCCCATTTGACTCCTAGGCGGTTTGGGGAATCTTGTTGTGAAGCATCCGCTTGCTAGCTAAGCCATATTGAGCAAAAGGAGGGGAAGATAGGCCATAAGACGGTCAGAAACGCGATGAGGCTGAATCCCCAGTGCAGGGGGAAGTTAGGGTTGGCTGCCCTTGAGGGACAATGGTTGTCCGAGCTGTACGGATTGGGTTTGGCATATTCAGTTTAATTATTTAGGAGGAGTGCAAGATGAGGCGTCCGTTGTGGATTGTTATTGCGCTCATGGTTGGGATGAGTTTGGTCCTCTCCGCTTGTGCCGGCGTGGGCGGCGCGTACAAGATCGCCATCCTCGTGCCCCTCAGCGGCGATGTCAAGACCTTTGGCGAGAGCACCCTGAATGGGGCCATGATGGCCATTGAAGAGGCCAAAGCCAAGGGGATGAAAATTGAAGTGGTGGTCGCCGACTCCAAGTGCGATGCTCAGGAGGCGGCCAATGCCGCTAACAAGGTCATCTCCCAGGACAAGGTCAAGTACATCATCGGCGAGGTCTGCTCCAGCGCCTCCATTCCCGTCTCCTTGGTCGCCAACCAGAACAAAGTATTACAGATCTCCCCAACCTCGACCAACCCGGCAGTGACGGTGAACGAGGATGGCACGGTCAAGCCCTATACCTTCCGCGCTTGCTTCCTGGATCCCTTCCAGGGCGAGGTGGGGGCCGCGCTGGCCATGGAGTTGGGAGCCAAGAAGGCCGCCGTGCTCTACGACGTGGGTAACGACTATGTCAAGGGCTTGGCGGAGTACTTCAAGACCGCCTTTGAGAAGAAGGGTGGCCAAGTGCCTGTGTTTGAGGCCTACACCAAGGATGATACCGACTTCTCGGCTATCTTGGGCAAGGTAGCGGCAGCGAACGTGGACGTTTTGTATCTGCCCGACTATTATCCCAAGGTGAACCTGATCGCTGCCCAGGCCAAGGAGAAGGGTATCAAGGCCACGATGATCGGCGGAGATGGCTGGGATTCACCCGAGCTGAGGTTCGACCTCCTGGAGGGCGGCTATTTCTCCAACCATTACTCGCCCGATGATCCGCGTCCCGAGGTGCAGAACTTTGTCAAGGCCTACAAGGAGAAGTACGGTACGATCCCCGATGCCCTAGCGACCCTGGCCTACGATGCGGCCAATATCCTGATCCAAGCCATCAAGGAGGCGGGGAAGAACGATCCCACGGTGGTGAAGGACAAGATGGCAGCCATCAAGTTCAACGGGGTCTCGGGGGAGATCTCCTTTGACCAGAACCACAACCCTGTTAAGAAGGCGGCTATCATCAAGATACAGGGCGGCAAGCCCACCTTCTACAAGTTCGTGGCGCCATAAGGCCCCGCTCTTTAGAGGGGAGGGCAGTTCTTTGCTCTCCCCTCTTTGACGTTCTGAGTACCTGGTTTGATCCACAAGGGGCACTCATGAATAACTCTTTTGCCAAGCGGTTATTGCGCGTTTTGGCCTGGGTCATCTATGCTGCCCTGGGAGTAGGGATCATCTGGGGGGTCATCTCCCTTGTGCGGCTAAACGGGCCGGTTTTCTTTGTGCAGGCAATCGTCGACGGGATCCGCCTGGGCTTTGTCTATGCCCTTGTCGCCTTGGGGTATACGATGGTCTATGGCATCGTTCGTTTGATCAATTTCGCCCATGGCGACGTATTTATGGTTGGGGCCTTTACCAGTTTTTATGCCATCACGCATTATCAATGGGGTTTCGTCCCTGCCATCCTTCTTTCTATGGCCGTTTGTTCCTTTCTTAATATTATCATTGAGCGCGTGGCTTACAAGCCGCTCCGCGAGGCTCCGCGTATCGCCGCCCTGATTACCGCTGTGGGCGTATCTTTCTTTCTGGAGTATTTCACGGCCCTGAAGTGGGTTTTCGGCCCGGACTTTATTACCTATAACCGCCCCTTTGAGGTCGTCGTCTGGGATATCGGCGGGGTGCTCATCAGCAATATCACCGTTATCATCGCCGTTGTGGCTACATTGCTTCTCCTGGGCTTGCAATATGTGGTCTTTCGCACCAAGATCGGCAAAGCCATGCGCGCCACAGCCTTAGATAAGCCCACCGCACGGCTTATGGGCATCAATGTAGACTCGACCATCTCCCTGACCTTTGCCCTTGGCGCGGCCTTGGCCGGTGCAGCGGGCGTCCTCTACGCCATCGCTTACCCCCAAATCTGGACCTTTATGGGCATCATGCCCGGCCTGAAAGCCTTTGTGGCCGCCGTGTTAGGGGGCATCGGGAATCTCTTTGGGGCATTTGTGGGTGCCCTCTTGATGGGCAGCATTGACGTTCTGGTGGTGAGTTTCGTCCCCACCGGATCGCGCCTGCGCGATCTGATTGCTTTCTTGGTGCTCATCGCCGTGTTCCTCATCAAGCCTGCCGGCATCTTTGGCAAGGCCGAGATCGAGAAGGTTTAGGAGGGGACCCCTTATGCGAACGAAGGCGCATTTGTCTCCCTGGGCCCCGACTCTTTTCCTTGCGCTGGGCGTGTATTTGCTGGTTTTCCTTGCCGAGCGCTTCGGACTGATGACTCCCTACTGGTATCAGGTGATCCAATTGGCGGCGATAACGGCCATCTCCTCGCTAGGGCTCAACTTGATTTACGGCTTCAACGGGCAATTCTCCCTGGGACACATCGGTTTCTATGCCATCGGGGCCTATAGTTCCGCGCTCATCACCAAGGACCTGGCGGCGAATTGGAGCGGCACGCGAATTGGTCCCTTAGCTTGGATGATCGCCGGACAGGTGGGTGTATTGGTGGTGCTCTTTGTGGCTAGGGCCCTACGCCTGGGCACGGTGCGCGCGCGTCTGGCTGGCGGGTTGGCCAACTACCTCAAGCCCTACGAAGCGGGAGTCCTTGTCCTTTTGGTGACCCTTGCCCTCGTGTCTATAGCCCTCGCCGCGGGGGTATTTGCGGCTTGGGGGCTCCAAAAGGTTTTGGCGGCGATATTCCAAGTGTTCCTCAGCCTACCGCAGGGGATCGCCCGCAGCGTGGTTTTCCTCATCGCCCTACTTACCGGAGGCGCACTGGCCGCGCTGGTGGCCTATCTGATCGGTTTGCCTCTGCTGCGCCTCAGTTCGGACTATTTCGGCATTGCTACTCTCGGTTTCTCGGTGATGATCTATACGGCTTTGCAAAACTCGGACCAGGTTATCCCTACCATGAAGGGGGCGCGGGGCATGGTGGGCATTCCCACTTGGACCACGTGGACTTGGGTCTTTGGGGCGTTGTTCATCGTGGTCTTTATCATGCGTCAACTGGTGCACTCCAGTTATGGCCGGGCGATCATCTCTGTCCGCGAAGACGAGATCGCTGCTAAGACGATGGGCATTGATGTCGCCCAGCTCAAGGCCACCGCCTTCGCCATGGGCGGGTTTTTCGCCGGGATCGCCGGGGGGCTTTATGCGCACCTCTTCGGCTTCCTGCATCCCAGCACCTTTAACTTCATCAAGGGTTTTGATCCCCTGATCATCGTTGTCTTTGGCGGTCTTGGCAGTATGACGGGCACCATCCTGGCCTCGGCGATCTTTGCTCTCTTGATCGAGGGCTTGAGGGTGCTTTTGCCCCGAGGTTTTGAGGATTGGCGTTTCGTCATCTATCCCATCATCCTGCTATTGATCATGCTCCTGCGGCAACAGGGCCTTCTGGGAACGACCGAGTGGGGCTGGCTACGTGCACCCTTGCCCCCGGAACGCGACATCCCCACGCCGGATCGAGCTGCCCAAGCGAGGGTTGAGGAGCAGGAGGCGTGAGATGTCCGCAAATCTCAGGGCAGTAGCCGAATATGATAGCAATCGCATCTTGGATATCCGACGCCTCTCTATAGCCTTTGGCGGGTTGCGCGCCGTCTCCGATTTTGACCTGACCGTACCCGAAGGGGGCCTCTATGGGCTGATCGGCCCTAATGGCGCGGGCAAGACCACGGTCTTTAACATGATCACCGGGCTCTATCAGCCCACAGAGGGGGATATCCTCTTCATGGGGCGTAGCCTGGTGGGGTTGCCGCCGCACACGATCACCCAAATGGGTGTAGCGCGCACCTTCCAGAACATTCGCCTTTTCCCCAACTTGACGGTGCTGGATAACGTACGTATCGCTTATCACACACATGTCGGCTACAGCCTGGCCGAGGCGATCTCCCGCCTGGGGCGCTTTCGCCATCAAGAGAGGTTACTCACCGAACGTGCCCAGGATTTCCTGGCCGTCTTTGGCTTGCAGGATCGTCAGTTGGAGATCGCCAAGAACCTGCCTTATGGCGAGCAGCGTCGTTTGGAGATCGCTCGCGCACTAGCCACTGAGCCACGCCTGCTTTTGCTGGATGAGCCGGCTGCAGGCATGAACCCGGCTGAAGTGGAGAGCCTTATGGAGCTCATCCATTTCATTCGCGACCGCTTCAAGCTGACCATTCTGCTGATCGAGCACCAGATGCGCGTCGTCATGGGCATCTGCGAGTGGATCACCGTGATGGATTTCGGGCAGGTCATCGCCAGGGGCACGGCGCGCGATATCCAAAACGATGAGCGGGTCATTGAAGCCTATCTGGGTAAGCGAACGGGAAGGGGGATCTGAGGCTATGTTGCTCGAAGTGGAAAACCTTCACGTAGCCTACGGCGCGATCCGCGCCCTGCAGGGGATCTCCTTTCACCTGGATAAAGGGGAGATCGTGACCTTGATCGGGGCCAACGGGGCGGGAAAGAGTACCACCCTGAGGACGATCTCCGGCTTGTTGCGCCCTATAGCGGGTGATATCCGCTTCAACGGACAAAGCATCACCAAACTTCCCCCGGAAAGGATCGTGACGCTTGGCATTTCTCAGGTGCCGGAGGGGCGTCGCATTTTCTCCCGGCTCACCGTGCGCGAGAATTTGGAGATGGGCGCTTATACTTGCAAGGACAAGCGCCAGATCGCCGAATCCATGGAACGGGTGTTCGCCAGCTTCCCACGCCTCAAGGAGCGGATAAATCAGCTCGGTGGAACGTTATCCGGTGGCGAACAACAGATGTTGGCCATGGGGCGCGGCCTGATGGCCCGACCCACGCTGCTTCTCTTGGATGAGCCTTCTATGGGCCTTTCTCCCATCTTGGTTGAAGAGATCTTTAACATCATCAAAAGGGTCAATGCGGAGGGCACGAGCATTTTGTTGGTAGAGCAGAATGCTGCTATGGCCCTCTCGGTGGCCCATCGAGGCTATGTGTTAGAGACCGGGAGGATCGTCCTTGAGGGCAAGGCCCAGGAATTATTAGAGGATCCTCAGGTCAGGGCAGCTTACCTGGGCCGATGAGCCGACGCTATTGGAGCTTGGGAGCAATCACCGCTTCGGATTGTGAGCAGAGTGGGTGGATGCGGCATCTTGTCGGTAGTGGACTCCGCGTGTTAGGATGGCGCGGCCGGTTTTGTAGATTGGCGACGGGAGAGAAGACGTTGACGAGCGATATCCGCGAGATGACCGGGCGTCGGTTAGTGCCAGCGGAGCGTTATGACTGGCGGCTCGTGCTGGGGCTGGCCGGGGCGCTGGTTGTGTTGCTGGCTTATTTTCTCCCCATGTTCCCTCAGCGCATCATCCGGGCCAAGACGCTTTTCTCTGGAGGCACCGTCAAAGAGGCCGAGTTCCCTGTGCTGATCTTTGAACAGCACTATCTTCAGAGCAAACATCCCCCCGATGAGACACTCCAGGAGGTGCTTCTCACCGTCGCCCCGGTAGAGGGGCATCGTGGCTCGGGTTGGGGCTGGCTGTTGCAGATTAGCCGGCAGGGGAACCTGCAAGTGCTCAGTTACGGTCTTTGCCTAGCTTTGCCCCTGGTATGTGCGCTCATCTTTTTGCTCATGGTGGGCCTAGCTTGGTTCAGCGAGAAGGGACTTGCCGAGCTGTTGATCATCGCCAGTATCAACTTATCCGTTTTGGCCCCGGTGAGCCTCTTTTTGGCCTGGGAGCACCAGTTTGACTTTAGCACCCTGCTTTTCTCCCTGGCGCGGGCCGCCCTGATGCCACGCCTGGGCTTCTGGGTTGCCTTGGTAGGTATGCTCTTGATGCTTGTCTCGGCCCTCAGTCTGCGCCGCGAGACGCCTCGGGCGGTAGTGAACTGGTGGGCATTAGTCTTTGTCGCCGCTCTGGGCATTTGGTTGCTCATTCGTTTCAAGCCCTTCCCCTTTCTGGAGATCTGGCGCTTTATCTTGGATGGCATCGGGGTTACCCTGCGCATCTCGGTGATTTCTTTCGGTTTCATCCTTCTGGTGAGCTTGCTGGGTGGATTAGGGCGTATCGCTCGGGCGCGGCTGATCCATGGCCTGGCCTCGCTTTATGTAGAGATTATTCGCGGCATCCCCTTATTGGTGCAGCTCCTGTTCATCTGGTTTGCGCTTCCTCAAGTTTTTGATGCTCTGGGCGAGGCGCTCAAGGCTTTCTCTCCCGGGCTGGAGGCCTATGGCCAGTGGCTCATTGACTTGCGCTTAGACCCTTTTACCGCCGCGGTCTTGGGCCTGACCATCTGCTACGGGGCTTATGGCTCCGAGATCTTTCGTGCGGGGATCTCTTCCATTCATCATGGCCAGATGGAGGCGGCGCGCTCTCTGGGGATGACTTACTTTCAGGCCATGCGCTATATCATCCTCCCCCAGGCCGTGCGGGTGATTCTGCCCCCGCTAGGCAACGAGTTCGTCGCTTTGCTCAAGGATTCGTCGTTGGTTTCGGTCCTGGCCGTCTCAGACTTGACCCGTCGTGGCCGCGAGTATATGGCGAGCACCTTCCTTAGCTTTGATACCTGGATCATGGTGGCACTATGTTATCTGGTGCTTACCTTGTTCTCCTCGCGCATCGTGGAGTTCATTGAATCCAAAAGCAAGTTTGAGCGTTAAGGGGCCGGAAGGAGTTGGCTGGTGGCTACGATAAACCCGATCCGATGTAACGATCAGGAGATCATTCAGATCAAAGACCTGCACAAGACCTTTCAGCGCGGCAAAGTCGTTGCCCTGAATGGGATCACCATGAGCGTGCCGCGAGGCCAGGTGGTGGTCATCATCGGGCCCAGCGGCTCGGGCAAGTCCACCTTGCTGCGCTGCATCAATCGCCTAGAGGTCCCTGATTCAGGGACGGTGATCATCGACGGCATCCCCCTGGAAGGGGCGGAAAACATCAATAAGGTGCGTGCCGAAGTGGGCATGGTCTTTCAGCAGTTCAACCTTTTTCCCCACCTCTCTGTCTTGGATAACATCACGTTAGCTCAACGGATCGTTAGAAAGCGCAGCCGTGCGGAAGCGGAGGAGATCGCGCGCCAGCTATTGGCCAAAGTGGGCATCCCCGAAAAGGCCCACGCCTATCCGGGGCAGCTCTCCGGCGGACAACAGCAGCGCGTAGCCATTGCCCGTGCCCTGGCCATGCAGCCCAAGATCATGCTTTTTGACGAGCCGACCTCGGCGCTGGACCCGGAGATGATCAAAGAGGTGTTGGACGTCATGTTGCAACTGGCCCGCGAGGGGATGACCATGGTCGTAGTCTCGCACGAGATGGGTTTCGCACGCAACGCTGCCAACCGCATCGTCTTCATGGATGGCGGGCAGATCATTGAGGATACCACGCCGGAACTGCTCTTTGAATCGCCCAGGGAGCAACGCACGCGCGAGTTCCTGAGCAAGATCCTTCATTAGTTGGTTCAAGGATCGAAAAGTGCCCTTTTGATCGGCGAGGTAGAAAACCGTTCCCTCTGATGGCTCAAGACGGATTTTTCCGCTTGCGGGATAGCTTGCGCCAGGTGCGTGATTTGTTGCCAGCGCTGCGGGCAAGCGTTGGCGCCGATGATCCGGGCGCACCCCCCGAATGGCAGACAACCCTGACGCGCAACGTGCTCCCGGCCTTGGATTTTCCCCTGCCGGTGCTCCTGGTGGCCATCTGCGGCGGGGGCAGCACGGGTAAATCTACCCTGTTCAATCTCCTGGTGGGCAAGCCGCTGGCCGAGGTGGGCTTCAAAGCGGGGCTGACGGCACGCGTCCTCTTGGCCGGGCATCCCAAGGTGCTTTCGGGTCCGGCGGCGGCTCAGGCCCTGCTCTATCGCCTGGGTGAGGCCCCTGTGCCCTGGCAACGGGCGCAGGATACCGTCCGCCCCGGGCCGCCCCTTTATGCTACCTCGGAGCGCCTCCCGCCCAATCTGCTCCTGATTGACACCCCCGACTTTGATACCGGCATCGGCGGGGAGCTGGTGCATCGTCGTTTAGCTGAACCGGTGCTGCGCACCGCCGAAGTCATCGTCTATGTGTTCACCAACACGGTTTACAATAACCTCTCTAACACCCAGTTCATGGCCGAGGTCGTGGGCGGCATCGGTGGGCGGCCGGTCGTGTTGGTCTATCGCATCTCCCGGGCGGCTACGGATGAGGAGGTTTTGGAACATTGCCGGGTCGTGGCCAACCGGCTTTATGCCGGCTCGGCCAGGGCCGGTGGCTTTCCTCGCGAGGTAGTGGGCATTTACCGTATGCCCGAGTCGGACGAGGTGGCCCTGGGCAAGGCTTTCCCACGGCTCATCCCCGTAGGCGCGCTGACCGCCGGCCGCTCCCTAGAGACGCTGCTGGCCAGCCTGGACGTGGCCCAGCTCAAGGCCCACGCCTTTTCTGCCGACTTGCGCGAGATCCATCGCGGGGCCAGCGCCGAGTTGGCCGAGGTGCGCCGTGCGCTGTGGCAGGTGGATACCTACCGTCGGGCACTGCGTCAGGCGACGGCCCAAGAGGCGCTCCAGGCCCTGCGTTCTTTCCCCGCTCACGAGGCGATCGGCTTGGCCACCAAGCTCTTTTTGCAGAGCGGTCCAGCCTATATCCGTTGGCTGCGCACAACCGGACGGGTCTTTGGATTTCCCTTCCAGCTGGCGCGTAAGCTGGGCCAGGCCCTGGAGCGCCGCTTCAGTGGGGAACCCAAGCCGGCCGAAGGGCCTGATCCCTTGGCTGCTCTGACCCAGGACCTGCTCCTGGCGGCCAACGAGCTGCGCAATCGCCTGCTGGATGATGCCCTGATCCTCCAGACGAGCGCCGACGATCCGCTCCTCCACGCCCTGCGCAAGCACTATGGGGGCATGGAGGGGATCGTGGAGCCGGTGGGCAACGGCCTCTATAACCTGCATGTGCCTGTGCCGCGCCTGGTGCGCCAGCAAGAGGCAGCCCTATTGGCCCAAGACTGGGGCGAGGTCACCCAGGCTCTGCGGCGTGCCGCCCAGGGCTTGCTCGGTTTGCCCAGCAGCATTGAGGGCGAGCTGCGTGCACGAATCGCCGAGTTTCGCGCCCAGATGCGCTGGCCGCAGCGCCTGCGCGAGGCCTTTTACGCTTCCCTCAGCGTGCTCCCGCCGCTTTTGGGAGTCACGTATACCCTGCTCACCGCCGATCCGGTCTCGGGCGGGGGCATCTGGGTCAAGCTGCAAAGCCTTTTCGGCCTAAACGACCTCTGGGCGCTCATCTCCATCCCCGCCGCTGCGGGCTTGAGCGAACGCGACCGCCACCAGTTGGAGACGATGATCAAGCCGGTCTTTGAGCTTTGGTTCGCCGAGCGGCTCAAGTCGGTCGTCGCCGTCTATGAGCGTACGGTCTGCGCCCCCATCCTCAAGAGCCTGGAGAAGGTCCCGGCCGTGGATGATGAACGGCTCAAACAGGTTGAGGGGGCCTTACGTACCATTGGGGAGGCGCTATGAGAGTAAGCTCGTTGTGGCCCTCGGCGGATGCAGCCACCTTGCGCAGCCTAGGGCGCCTGGCGGCGCACCAGGCCGAGTTGGATCGTTTGGAGGCGGCCCTGAAGGCCGCGCCCCTCTGGCAGCCGGGCCAGGAGTTACTTGCCCAGATCGCCTGGTGCCGCGATAAGCTCAAGGGCCTGCAAGCCTCCTGGGGGGAGAAATTAGTGGTAGCCCTGGTGGGGCCTTCGGGCGCAGGCAAATCCACCCTGCTTAACGCCTTGGCGGGGCGGGAGCTCTCGGCGGTGGGTCTGACGCGCCCCACGACGCGGGAGATAGTCGTTTATACTCGGGCCCTGGCCGATGCCGAGGGGCTGATAGAACACTGCGGGCGCGACCAGGTGCGGGTGCAGGTGGATCATCAGGCGCCAGCCCTGGAGTACCTGGTACTGGTAGATACCCCCGACACCAACACCCTGCCCGAGAACCAGCGCCTGTTGAGCCGCGTCTTGGAGCGGGCCGACGTCCTGTTAGCCATCTTTCCGGCGCTGAACCCCAAGATGCTGGATAACATCGCCTTCTTGCGCCCCTATGTGGCCCAGTTGCCGCCTGACGCGGTGTTGCCAGTGTTGAACATGGTGGACCGCATTCCCCGGGGAGAGCTACTGGATGTGGTGCTGCCCGATTTCGTCCGGGCGATAGAGCAAGAGTGGCACTTTCGGCCCGAGCGCGTCTATCTGCTCTCGGCCAAGCGGGCCGCGCCGGGGGCGAGTTTCTCCCAAGATGAGGCTCCCTTGCACGAGCTGAACCAATTTGCCGAGCTACAGAATTGGCTGGCCGAGACGTTGAACCGCGAGAGCCAGCTCAGCGACCGACGCCTGGCTCGGGCCGAGCACCTTGTGGCTTTGGTCAAAGAACAGGTCAAGGACGCGTTGGCCGATAGCTCCTCTGCGCGGGCTGAGGCCCTCAAGGCGTTGCAGGAGCTGGAACGCCGGGCGCAAAGCGACCTTTTGGCCGTGGTGCTCCGCCAAGCGGAGAGCGCCCAGGCCCTGGAGCTACAGGCCGCGTTCCATGCCCTGTTGGGGCAACGTTGGTGGGGTCCGGTGGGTTGGCTGGTGGGGATATGGGCGTTTTCCCTGCGTCTGGGAAGGTGGGTGGGCCATCGCCTGCGTCCGTCAGCGGCCGGCCCGGCCCCGGCGCTCGCGCCGACCCTCTGGGCAGAAATCCTTCAAGGGCGCTATGCCAGCGACTGGCCCCCCGTGGCCGAGGCCCTGGTGCGCGCGGGGTTTGAGCCGGCGGTGCGCGGGGCGGCCCTTTGGCGCAGCTGGGCCGAGGAGCGCGGCCTGGCCCTTAGCGCGCAATGGGCACAGGCCTACGAGGAGAGCCTGGCGCAGATGGCCCGCAGCTTCTCCTTCTGGCTGGTGCAGCTCTTGTGGAACGGGCCGACGCTGGGCCTGGTGGGTTGGGTAGGGGCCGAGACGATCCGGCGCTTCTTCAGCGGCCAGTACCTCCCCACCGACTATTTCCGCCATGCACTGATCGCCATCCTCATCGTCTGGTTATTGAGCTTTATCCTCCTGCAGGTCGCCATCTCCCTAGCCCTGCGAGGGCCGTTGCGTCGCCAGGTGACACGGCGGCTGCGCAAGGCAGCCACCGCGAGCGCCGGGGCCTTGCAAGATCAATTGCAGGCACTGCGCGAGCTGGAGCGCCTGTAGGATCAAGGCCTCAACGGGTTCTTCCAAACCTGTTAGGGCTGAGGCAGTTTTATCCCGTGTGGCTCGGTTTGCGTTTGCACAGCCGGGCTATGGATAACGGCGGGAGGCTCACCCGGCCGTCCTTTACCGTCACTTGGCCGCGCTCAAAAGGCCCCTGCGGCGATTCCCCTGCCAGGACGAGTGCCTCGTCAAAGGGGGCCAAATCTCCCACCTCCACCTCGGCCCCTTCGCCTAAGGAGCGATTGGCCAGGAAGAGCCAATCGGCGCTTGCATGGCGCAGGCAGGCGGCGTCCACCATGGGGATATCCTCAACGAAGGGTGGCGAGCTGACCTCCAGGGGCAGCACTTGGCCGGGGAAGGCCGGGCGATAAAGGCGAAAGACCTCCGCCAGAGGCGTCTCCTGGATGGCCGGGCCACGGCTGATGAAGATGCCCATGGGGTTCACCAGGTGATAAAAGTTGCCCAGCTCCATGTCGGGCAGCAGGCGCGTAAAGTGATGAAGCACGGCGGAGACGAATAGCCCGTGCTGAACATCATATGGCTCCAGGAAGATCCCCCCGTCGTAGTGGGCGGCGCGCAGCCAAAAGTTCCACTCGGTGACGGCCACCTTGATCGGCAACCTGTGGCGCCGGCAATCGGCCGCAGTGCGCTGGATGGCGTGGGCCAAGTCGCGCGCGCCTTTGAGGGCGTTGGCCTGCTGGACAGCCGGATCCTCGTTCCAGCCGGAGGCGTACCACTGGAGGGCCAGGAGGTCCACCAGATCGCCGGCCTTCTCCAACACCGGCTCGCGCCAGGGAAAGCGCTCCCCGGCCATCAAACCCTCGCCCGTCTCCGGCCCCAGGGCAATGATCCGTGCCTTGGGGTAGGCGCGGCGCACGGCGGGGACGAACTCCCTCAGGGCCGCGGCATAGAGCTCGCCGGACATGTTGCCCAACTCCCAGGCTCCATAATGTTCGTTGCCCATCTGCCAATAGATCGCCGGGGGCTCCAAGCCGCGATCCCTGAACCAGGCAGCGCAGTAAGCCGCCCAGTCGCCGGCCTCCTCCGGCGTGCCCGAGCCGATATTGATGGTGATGTGCGGCTGGATGCCCAGCTCGCGGCAAAGCCCCAGGTACTCGTCCGTGCCGAACTCGTAGGAAACCTCCCACTTAAAGACCGGATCCTGAAGGTTTGGCCGCAGGTGAGCGGGGCCGGTTCCGTGCCGCCAGTGATAGTTGGTGGAGATGCAACCACCGGGGAAGCGCAGCACGGGGATATCCAGGGTGCGGATGGCGGCAAGCAAGTCCGAGCGCAACGCCCCCACCCCTTCTGGTTGTAGGTGCACCTGATCCAGCCAAACCAGCCCCGGCTCCTCCAAGAAGAGGAAGAAGAGGGCGTGCTCGTCATCGCGGGGCGAGGTGAGGGTGGCCCGATATGCCTTCCAGTAGGTGGCGGTGATGGGAATAGAGGCAGCATCGTAGATAGGGGCATGCAAAGCCATGGGGCGAATCCCCGCGCGCAAGGTCACGGGGTGATGCTGTGCCCTGGCCCATAGGCGCACCTCAAGCCTTTCCCCGGCGCGCAACCAGCGCTCCGTCTGCCCGATACCTATGGCCCCGCGGCCGCTGTAGTTATGGATCAGCTGCGACTCCTGCCCCGAGAGGCTCAGGCCGGGGGTGAGCTCAAAGCGCATCCCCTGGATATTGCGAAACATCACCG
>DAOTVR010000280.1:0-2904 GCA_034436315.1 Anaerolineae bacterium | reverse complement strand
TCGCGCTGATCTTAGCTTTTGCTTAGGTTGTCATGTCGTGAGGGGACGCTATTACGCCATCGGCAGTATCCTTGGGGCGGGCAGCATGTTGCACTGGTTGGCGACCCTCTTGTGGTCTGCCGAAGGGTTTGAACGCGAGGCGGCCCTTCAGGCTCTCACCCAAGCTGCGGGACAGAGTGTGCCCGGTGCCCATGGCTTGTATATCCTTCCCTATTTGGCTGGAGCTGGTTCTCCTGAGCGAGATCCTACAGCTCGGGGACTGTTTGTGGGGCTTAGCCTGGCTCACACGCGGGCGGACATAGCTCGGGCGGCAATAGAGGGCTTGGCTTACGAGCTGCGGTTATTATGGGAGGCGTTGGAGCGGTTCACAGGACAACACATCGTGAAGGTGATCTCAATAGGTGGCGGCGCACGCAACACCTTTTGGAATCAGGTTAAGGCCGACGTCACGGGACGCGATTTAGAGGTCCCTGAGCACGTAGAGGCAGTCACTCTCGGTGCTGCCATTCTCGCGGGGATGGGGAGCGGTATTTATCGTGATGAGAAGGATGCCCAAAAGCGGATCGGCATTGCGACACACCGTATCCATCCTCAAGCCGAGAATGTCGCATTTTACGATGGGCAATACCGTCTCTTGATGCGGGAAATCCGCCCTCTAGCGACCGCTCTAGGACGCAAGAGCGTCGTCTTGTACAAACCAGCCTAAGCGTTGAGGGAAAGCGTTTTGGGCTGTAGTGTGGGTTTAAATGGGTATATCCGTTGCTACATGGAGTCGGTCGTGTTACAATAAACAAGAGTGAGGCCCATCAAACATAGCAATGCGCTGGGCGAGGGGTTTTTCCTCAGGGAATATGTATTATAAATGAGCTATACCTTGCCTCTGATCAGCACCAAGATACGGATACCACGTCGGAGCCAGTCTTTGCTTCGGCGGCAAAGGCTTGTGGATTTTATCCATAGTAATATCCAGCAGAAAGTGATCCTGATTGCAGCAGGAGCCGGGTATGGCAAGACCTCTCTCTTGATTGATTACGCCCATGATACGGATTTGCCGGTCTGCTGGTATAGCCTTGATGCCCAAGACTCCTATTTGCCGACCTTTCTTGAGTACCTTGTGGCCTCGATCCGACAGCGTTTTCCCCAGTTCGGCGAGTCGGTCCTACAAGCGGTTCGAGCCAATCCGCTAGAGGCAGTGGAGCCTCTCGTTCGCTTGTGCATTCACGAGATCGAAACGGCCATAGATCGCTACTTTGTCATTATCCTGGACGATTACCACACCCTTGATGTTGGGCCCGTAACGGCGCTGATTGATGGCCTGCTGCGCTATCTCCCTGAGCATTGTCATGTGATCTTGGCTTCGCGTGGCATTCCGCGTGGGTTAACGTTGACACGCTTGGCGGCGAGGCAGGAGATCGTAGGCCTAGGAGTGGAGCATCTGCGGTTTGATGCAAATGAGATCAGTCAGCTTTTACACAACTTGGGCAAGGTGGATCTAACTCCCGCGCAGATTCAGGTGCTCGCGGAACGTTCTGAGGGCTGGATTACCGGGATTCTGCTCGCAGCGCGCACGAATTGGACGGGGACGGCGGGAGACGTTCTACGCCTCTCGGGCGCCACAGGAGCTGTGTTCGACTATATGGCAACGGAGGTTTTGGCATGCCAATCCGCTGAAACGCAACGTTTCCTATTGGGCAGCGCTCTGTTTAGTGAAATGACCCCTCCGTTGTGCGATGCTTTGCTTGACATAAGTAATTCGGCTCAGATCCTCAGAGGTCTTGCAGCGCAAAGCCTTTTCACTTATGCCCTAGACGCTGAGGGGAACTGGTATCAGTATCACCAGCTCTTCCGCGAGTTCCTGGTAGCCAAGTTGGAGAGAGAAGCTCCTGAGGAACATCGCCGGCTACGTTTGAAACAAGCCGAGATCATGGCTCATCACGGTCATTGGGAGCGGGCCATCGATGGCTACATGGCTGCTCAAGCTTTCGACCGCGCCGCCGACGCTCTTGAAGTGGTCGTCAAAGACGCTTTTGATGCGGGCCGCTGGGAGACGCTAAAGACCTGGATTGACGCGCTGCCCGAGGCCGAGCGAGCTAAGCATCCTCGGCTTCTCCTGTTTCGGGCTAAAATACATGCCGAAACGGGCAATCTGAACCAGGCTGTTGTCTTATTGAAGCGTTCCTATCAGGCTTATCTTGAGCGTCAAGATGATGTAGGAGCGGCGCGAGCTCTCGTACAGAGCGCTATCGTACACCGTTTCCGGGGAAATTTGCGCGATGCCATGCGGGATTGCCGCGCGGCCCTAGATATGGTCGGAGAGCGTGATAATCTCACAGCCACTCAGGCGCACCATAATTTAGGTATCTGTCATATCCTGCAAGGCGAATTCACCGAGGGGATAGGCGAACTGGAGTTGGCTTCTCGACTGGCACAAGATAACGGCGATGAGATCAATGCGGCCTATATTGCCAACGACATGGGTTCTGCTGAAACGATGCGCGGACAACTGACCAAGGCGCGGCAGAACTATCATCAGGCCTTAGCCTATTGGCGCAAGATCGGCCATGCTAGCGCGTCGGCAGTGACTCTGCAAAATCTGGGGGTTTTGCATCACTATTTAGGGCAGTATGCAGAAGCCGAGACTTATCTGCAGGAGGGTCTGGCGAAAGCTCGCGAGGCAGCGGATGTGCGCGTTCAAGTTCACGCCCTGGCCAGCCAGGGGGATCTATATCGGGATACGGCTCGTTATGATGAGGCGTTGCTCGCTTATCAACAAGCCATGACCATCGCTTTGGAGGCGCAGCTTACTCAGTTGGCCGTCTATCTGTTGGATGCTATGAGTAATACCTATCGGCTAAAGGGGGATTCAGAGCAAGCCAAACGCAGTTTGGATGAGGCCTTTGCGCT
>DAOTVR010000279.1:0-9784 GCA_034436315.1 Anaerolineae bacterium | reverse complement strand
AGGCGGCGCATTTGCACATGATGGCGTTCCTGAGCGATGCGCGCAGCCCGCATCACGCGTTCGGGGAGGATCACCGTGTTAGAGGCATCCCGGCGGATTTCCGTTTTGTAGGCGTAGAGATCCTTGGCCTTGACGAAGCCGTAGCGTTCCATGAAAGTTTGGTAATAAGGGGGATTATAGGTCATCATGATCACCGGAGGGCCATCAAAGCCTTCAATAAGCAGGCCGATCTCCTCGTTGATGTTCATGTTCATCGGGCCGCGCATGATCTCTCGGCCTCGGGAGGCCAGCCAGTCGCGGGCGGCGGTGAACAATGCGGCGGCTACCTCATAATCCTCAACCACATCGAACTCCCCGAAGAAGCCCACCGGCTCGTTCCAGATCTTGGGATGCATTTGATCGTCTATGGCGGCGATGGTACCTACGGTCTTGTTGCCACGAACGGCGCGAAAGAGTTGGACTTGGGCGTGTTCGTAAAAGGGGTTGTGATGCGGATCGAAATGCTTGAAGCGTTCGCTGATCAAGGGGGGCACCCAGTACTTGTCCGAGCGGTAAAGCTCGAAAGGAAACATGATGAAAGCACGAAGGTCCTTGTGGCTAGTAACCGGTTCAATGCGCACCTCAGAAGCACCCATCTTTCCTCCTTGATAGATGAAACCCAGGCACCCAAAAGACCACAACACCATCGGGCCGAGGGCGATGCGCGTAGCTTGACGAATGTCATCGTGCGTGATATACTGTTTTTGCTTGCCACCCTAGCTCAATCGGCAGAGCAGACGCTTCGTAAGCGCCCGGTTTCCAGTTCAAGTCTGGAGGGTGGCTTTTGTTATAGCCTATCCGCGAAAGTGGCAGCCTTTTCCCTCGCCACTCCAGGCATCAGAAAGGATCAATTGCGCATGAGTATGCCCGAGGAGTCCACTTTACTCAAATCGCCCACCGGTATCCAAGGCTTGGATGAGATCCTGTTCGGAGGGCTGCCGAAGGGTCGGCCCACGTTGGTCTGTGGCGCGGCCGGGTGCGGCAAGACGCTCCTGGCCATGGAGTTCCTGGTGCACGGGGCCAGGCAGTACGGCGGGCCTATGAGGGGCTGAGGCAGTGGTGCAGCATGACGGGGGCTCTCACATAAAGCCGAGGCGGGTCAGGCGCGTCACTCCCGGCTTGTTGCGGGAGGTCGTTCGGCGGATCGTGCGGGCGGTGGATCCCGACAAGATCATCTTGTTCGGCTCTTATGCCTACGGGCAGCCTCATGAGAGTAGTGATGTGGATTTGCTGGTCATCATGAGGACGAAGCAACGCCCGGTAGAGCAGGCCTATGCCATTCGTCGGACGGTGGAGTTTCCTTTCCCGGTGGACCTCCTTGTGAGGACGCCAGAGCAGATGGAAGAGCGCCTTAGGATGGGCGATTGCTTCATCAGGGAGATCGTCAGTCGGGGCAAGGTGCTCTATGAAGCCCATCGCGAGTGAATGGGTGGAACGAGCTGAAGAGGATTATCGGGTGGCCGAGCGGGAGCAAGGGGCCTGGCCGCCCGCTTATAACGCGGTTTGCTTTCACGCTCAGCAGTGTGCGGAAAAGTACCTTAAAGCGCTTCTGCAGGAATATGAGATCCCCTTTCCCAAGACGCATGATCTGGAGGCGCTGATGCGACTTTGTTTGCCGGTGATGCCTCAATTGGAGGCACACCGTGATGCGCTCCTATGGCTTACGACCTTTGCAGTGGAGGTGCGCTATCCTGGTGTGAATGCGGGAAAAGCCGATGCCGAGCACTGTGTGCAGATCGCTGCGGCGCTTCGGGATTCTATTCGCGGCCGCCTGGGCTTATAGGCCAAGGCAGTGATAGTGGTTGTGGCTTTTGATCGGTTGAGGCTGGCTAGTATGAAGAGCTCTTACGTAAAGCCGAGGCGGATCAGGCGCGTCACTCCCGGCTTGTTGCGGGAGGTCGTCCGGCGGATCGTGCGGGCGGTGGATCCCGACAAGATCATCTTGTTCGGCTCTTATGCCTACGGGCAGCCTCACCGAGATAGCGACCTGGACATTCTGGTGATCATGCCTTCGGACAAGCCTCGTTGGCAGCGGGCCATACCCGTCTATGAGGCCCTGAGAGGGCTTTTATTGCCTAAGGACCTCGTTGTGTATACGCCCGAAGAAGTTGATGAATGGGCCGATGTACCTCAGGCTTTCGTCACCACTGCCGTGCGCAAAGGGAGAGTTCTCTATGAGAAGAACTAGGGCCGATGCAGTTCGCGCATGGCTTATGAAAGCCCGCAAAGACCTGGAGACTGCCCGCCAAATGTCCCGACTGGGCTCCGATTACACGGATATTGTCTGCTTTCATGCTCAGCAAGCGGCAGAAAAGGCTCTGAAGGGGTATCTCGTCTGGCTGGGCATCGATTTTCCCAAGACACATGTATTGGAGGATCTGTTGGATCTCATCGCTCCTAGGGATACCTCTCTGGAGCGATGGCGTGTCGATCTACAGGCACTATCACCGCTTGCTGTAGAAACCCGTTATCCCGAATTCGGTCAGCCTTCGTTACAGGAGGCCCAAAAGGCGATTGTAACTGCAGAGCAGGTCCTAGAGCACCTTCAAGGCGCACTTGGAGAATGCTTGGGATAGGTTATGCAAGCTATGTGTGGGGCGGGGCGCAATCCCTGGCAGCTCTTACAAGAGATATCTTGCGGGGCTGGATCACCTTGCATTAAAAAGCTATACTGTTGGGCGTTCGGAGTTTGGGTGCTATAGTTTAATTGTGGAAAGGAGATTGAATCATGGCGAGCATCAAGGGTACGCAGACGGAAAAGAACGTGTTGGCCGCTTTCGCCGGGGAATCCCAGGCTAGGAATCGCTACACGTATTTCGCCTCGGTGGCCAAACAGGAGGGCTATGAGCAGATCGCAGCGATCTTCCTGGACACGGCCGATAACGAGAAGGAACACGCCAAGGTGTTCTTCAATCTCTTGGAGGGCGGGAATGTGGAGATCACGGCGGCCTACCCCGCCGGCGTCATCGGCGATACGGCGGCCAACCTGGAGGCCGCAGCCGATGGTGAGCGCTTTGAGTGGACCACTCTTTACGCGGACTTTGCCGAGACGGCGCGCAAGGAGGGCTTCAAGGAGATAGCCGCCGTCTTCACCGAGATCGCCGAGGTGGAGGAAGGGCATGAGGCCCGCTACCGCAAGCTCTTGGAGAACGTGCGCACGGGCAAGGTATTCACCAAGGATACCGTTGTCAAATGGCGCTGCCGTAATTGCGGCTACATCCATGAGGGCAAGTCCGCCCCCAAGGTCTGCCCGGCCTGTAAGCATCCTCAGGCCTATTATGAGGTGATGGCCGAGAACTACTGAGCAGAGGCATAGAGGGTGCTGGCCGTGTTCTAGCCTCAGGGCTAGAGTCTTGGACCAAATACGGTGGCTAACAGTTTTGTATTGCCCGCCCAGTTTACTGGGCGGGTTTTTCGTCTAGCGAGGGAAAAGTCGCTGCCACGGGCCGACCGATTTGACATGTTAGCCCTCGTTCATGGTACAATCGCTGCTATCCGGCGCTTTTGGAGTGGCTTTAGTGGGGGCAAAGGGGGGATGATGCGTATTGTGCTGGATGCGATGGGCAGCGACCATGCGCCCGGTGTGGATGTGGAGGGCGGGGTTCGCGCGGCGCGGCGTTTCGGGCAGGAGATCATCTTGGTGGGGCAGGAGGAGGCGATCCGCCGCGAGCTGGCAAAGCACGATACGAGCGGGCTGCCGATTTCCATCGTGCACGCCAGCCAGGTTATTGAGATGGCCGAGCATCCCAGCCAAGCGGTCCGCAACAAGCCCGATTCCTCCATGGTCGTGGGCATGAAGTTGGTCCGCGAGGGCCGGGCCGATGCCTTCGTCTCGGCGGGCAATTCCGGCGGGGTGCTGGCCGCCGCCCTGGCCAGCGCCGGGCGGCTGGGGCGGATCAAGGGCATCCTGCGGCCGGCCATCTCCTCCATCGTGCCCACGCTGCGAGGGTTCTCCTTCATGTTGGATATCGGAGCCAATACGGATTGCAAACCCGAATGGCTGGTGCAATTTGCCCTGATGGGCTCCGTGTATGCGCGACAGGTCTTGGGCATTGAGCGACCCCGGGTGGCCTTGTTGTCCAATGGCGAGGAGGAGACCAAGGGCAGCGCCGCCGTGCAGCAAGCTCATCGGATCCTCCGCCAGCTCAGCCTTAACTTTGTGGGCAACGTGGAGGGCAAGGACCTGACCAAGGGCATCGCCGACGTGATCGTCTCCGATGGCTTCGCGGGCAATGTGGCCATCAAGACGGCCGAAGGGGTTGCCTCCATGCTCTTTTCCTTGTTGCGCTCTGAGATCAAGGCCAGGCCTTTGGCCATGTTGGGGGCGCTGTTGGCCAAGCCCGCGCTACAGGCTGTGGCCAAGAGATTGGACTATCGCGAATACGGCGGCGCCCCTCTATTGGGGGTTAACGGCGTGGTGATCATCGCTCATGGGCGCTCCGATGCCCTGGCCATAGAGAACGCCATTCGCGTGGCCATTGAGGCCGTCAACGGCCACCTGGTGGACAAGATCCGCCGAGATATTGAGGAGGCTCTCACCGTGCTGAGCAGCATCTCGCCCGCCGGAGCCGAGTTCTTGAGGGAGGATCCTGGAGTAGACGAGACCACATGATTGAGGTGCTGAATGCAGAGCTTTGTCAATCGCCCTTTCCTGGAGAAGCGCAGCAAGTACGCCCGCTGGGGCATTTACGTTGGCTTTGGAGCCCTTTTTGTCGGGTTGGTGGCCGTCACTCGTAGCCCCATTCTATCTTACATCTTCCTCCTGGTGGGCCTGTTAGGGGCCACCTTCGGCTCGTATATGAGCAACCGCTATGTGCGCGAACCTCGCGTCGACCAGGTCCTGGAGGATGTGTTGAGCGGCCTGGATAAGCGTTATACGCTGTACAGTTACTATCTGCCCAGCGATTATGTCGTTGCTTCGCATTATGGGCTGACGGTGATCGTGCCCCGCACCCAGGAAGGGGAGATCCGTTACGCCAACGGCCGTTGGCACCACAAGGCCGGGCTTCGCAAGCTCTTGCAATTCTTTGGCGAGCCGAGCTTGGGCAAGCCCGATCAGGACTTGCTGCAAGAGATGCGCTACGTCAAAGAGTGGATTGACAAAGTTATGGTGGAAAAGGACATCCCCGTTAACGGTTTGGTGCTCTTCACCCATCCCAAAGTGGTGCTGAAGGTCTCCGGTGCGCCGGTCCCTTGCGTGACCGCTGCGGAACTCGCCACCTATATGAAGCAAGGGTTGAAAGGCCAACCCACGCTGAGCACCGCTCGGCAAACCGAGTTACGTCAGGTTCTCGATGAAGTCGTCGCCGCCGGTTGAGCTCCATAGCCAAAAGCGAGGAGATCGGTCTTCTTCCGCGACCCCTGAAAGCATCCTCTGGGGCACGTTGCGCCGCTGGGAGCCGGCCCTGGTTGTGCTTTTGCTGCTCATCTCCCTGGCGTTTCGCGTTTACCGCTTGGAATATGCCCCTCCCGGCTTGCAGCACGACGAAGCCTTTAACGCGCACGACGCTGAACTCGTCCTGGGCGGTGCGCGGCCGATCTTCTTTGAGGCCAATTACGGCCGGGAGGCCTTTTTCATCTACTTGATGGCCGGTTTCATCCGCGTCTTGGGTCGGAGCACGCTGGCTGTGCGCCTGACCGGGGTGAGCTGTGGCTTGGTTGGGCAAGTATTGATCTATCTGCTGATGCGCCAAATGTTCGGGCGCAGAGTTGCTTTGTTGACCCTGGCTCTCTCTACGATCTCCTTCTGGCACCTTTTTGATAGCCGACTCGGCCTGCGAGCCATCAGTTTGCCGATGATCCAGACCCTGTCGCTGTACCTCTTGTGGCTTGGGCTGGCGAGGCGGAGGCGCATCTACTGGATACTCTCGGGCGCTGCTCTGGGGCTCACGCTCTATACCTACCTTTCGGCGCGCGTTGCCCCCTTGGTGCCTTTCGCTTTCGTCCTCTACCTGGCGATGGTGAGGCAAGCAAGCCTCAAGGGACAGTGGGTATCCGTCGGATTGTCTTTCGTCGTGGCGCTGATGGTATTCGCCCCATTTGGGGCCTACATGCTCCTACATCCAGAGGCGGCCAACGCCCGCCTGCGGGTGCTCAGCGGGACCCTTGGTCAGATCCTATCGGGCAACTTGGACGTCATGCTCCGGTCTCTTCTGGCGACACTGGGGATGTTTACCTTCAAAGGCGATATGAAGTGGCGTTACAACCTGGCTGGTTTGCCCGTCTTTGATCCGGTCACGGGACTTTTCTTCTATGGGGGCTTGTTCCTTTGTCTGCGTCGCTGGCGAGACCCGCGGGGGATGCTCCTCGTGCTTTGGATGGTCATCATGTTGCTTCCCAGCGCGCTCACCGATAGCGCGCCGTCCTTCCTGAGGTCCGTAGGGGCTTTGCCCCCCATCCTGGCCATGCCTGCGGTGGGCCTCGTCGCCCTATGGGATGGCTTGCGCCGAAAGGGATGGCGGAGGGTTGAGCTCGCCATGTTACCCATCCTGGTCGGCGGATGGATGATTCTGGGGGCTATCACGTATCGTAACTACTTTCTCGTTTGGGCGCGCGCCCCTGAGCCACGTGCGATCTATGAGGCGGATATCGCCGAGGCGGCTCGCTACCTCAACGCCCTGGCCGATCGGCCGCTGGTCTGTATATCCAGCGATTTCGCCCTTGATTTGGATCGCTATGCGCTCATCACCCAACTTCATAAGGACTATCACATCAAGTGGTTTGATGGCCGGCAAGCCTTTATGCTTCCTGCGCCCTCAGGCGATACGTCGGTCGTGTATATCTTCACGGCGTCGGCTCCTTTGTCGCCTCAGATGGCCGAGCGTTACTTCGCTGGCCTGCTGCCGGTCTATCAGCCGCTTGATCCGCAAGGCGTGCCGATCATCACCGTATATCGTTTGTCTCCTCAAGACCTGGCCGAGCGCCGGAGCATGCCTCCGCCCCAGCCCTTGGCCGCTTGCTTGGGAGGGGATGTGGATCTGATGGGGTATGACCTCCCCGAAGGAATTGCCCAAGGCGAAACGATCCGGGTGACCGTCTATTGGCGACCTCGGAGGTTCTCCCGTGACTTTTCTGAGGCTCCCATCTTCTTCCTGCACTTGCGCGATGACCAAGGGCATCTTTGGGCGCAAAGCGATCGCATTGGCTATGCCGCATGGGATTGGGAAGATGGCGACCTAGCCGTGAATTGGTTTGAGCTGGCCACCACAGGGGACTTTCCTCCTCAATCTTATTGGGTACACGTAGGCATGACCAGCGCGGGGAGGAAGCTTCCTGTAATTGGCGAGGATGGAAGGGCCCTGGGATATGACCTGCGGCTACAGCAACCGACGCGGCTTACCCGTAAGCCGCTGCTCGTTGCAGAGAGTTCACTCCCCATCGGCATGCGCGCCTCGGTGAACTTTGAGGGGGAGGTGGCTTTGAGGGGTTACTCTCTGCCCACCGAAGCTAGACCTGGTGAACGCCTAACGCTCGCCTTGTTCTGGCAGGCGCTCACAAAGCCACGCAGTGACTATCGCGTATCCATTCGGTTCATAGACGGCAAGGGCCAGCTCCAGTGTGAGAAGACGGAGGGGATATGGCCCGGAACCTATCCAAGCAGCCAATGGTATCCCGGAGGGTTCGTGCGCAGTTACCACGAGATCGCCTTGCCGGCCACCCTGCCATCGGAGGAGCTGTTGATTCAGATCGGTCTCGTCGATGAGCAGGGCCGAGAGCTGGCCGCGGAGAACGGCGCCAAGACGGTGGGCAAGCTCAAAATCAAAGGGCGTGCACGGGTCATGACGATCCCCAAGGATATCCAGTACCCTCTACGGGCCGAGTTGGGTGATGTGGTGTCCTTCTTGGGGTACTCCCTCGTTAGCCAGTCAGTCTCCCCGGGTGGCACTTTGGGCCTCACCCTTTACTGGCAAGCTCGTCAGGCGATGAGCACGAGCTATACTGTGTTCGTCCATGTCCTAGCCCCCGATAACTCTATCGTAGGGCAGAAAGATAATCCCCCGAACAACGGAGATAGCCCAACGAGTGGCTGGATCGCGGGAGAGGTGATCAGCGATCCTTACGAGGTACCCATCAAGCCCGATATTCCCGATGGCGAGTACCTGATCGAGGTCGGTATGTACGATCCCGTCAGCCTGGAGCGCCTGCCCGTCAGCTTGGATGGCAAGCCCGATCCCGATCGGCGCATCGTGCTGGGCAAGATCCTCATACGCGAGTAAAGGCGCTAGTGCGAGAGGTTTGCCAGCAAGATAAGCATCGGATAAGACAGCCGGGTGCAAATCCTTTGCCCCTATATGCCCGCCAGCTGTGTGGATGAGCTTTCAGCTTCCGGCGCTGCTAGGGACCGGCAGGTACTTGTTCCAGGCTTGATGGATGGGCGCGTGGGAGAGGAGGACCATGGCGACATACGTGGGGCGGCTGGGTTTGGCCCGCAAGCGCATGTTGGCTTCCTCCGGGGTTCGGGATCCTTTGCGCAGGTTACACGGCTTACAGGCGCAGACGACGTTTTCCCAGGTCGTGGTCCCGCCACGCACTTTGGGCAAGACGTGATCGATCGTCAGGTTGGACTTGGGCGGCTGGTCGCCACAGTACTGGCAGGTATAGTTATCGCGCATCATGACCGTGCGACGCGTCAGGGGGATGCTCAGCTTGTGAGGCACCCGGACGTAGTAAACCAGACGGATCACCAAGGGCACGGGCAGCGAGAGATGTGCCGAACGTATCTGTTCCTCAGCAGCCTCAATGATCTCGGCTTTGTCTTTCAATAGGAGGATTAAGGCGCGACGGACGCTCACAATACTCAAGGGCTCGTAGGTGGCGTTAAGGACCAGCACAGAACTCATCCGAGAACTCCCAACACGACAGGCTCAATGCAGTTTCTGCCTCGTGGTATTTGTAGGCAAGTATAGCACGCTCAAGCCCTGCTGTCAACCGTTTGCCGCGCTTTTTCGCATGAATTATCACTCTCGTCGCAGCAATGGGCCTTACTGTGATCACCCGACAGTTTTCCTTGAAAGAAGTAGACCGAGTTATCTATTTCGTGACCTTCATGGTACAAGATGCGTAACAGGCTCTGGAGCACACCTGCACATGCAGCCATCAGCGTATTGTCGGATCTCGCTATAGCATTTACTCCGTTTGGCTGCTTCTCAATCCCCCGAATGGAGGATGACCTTGATAGTCCCTTGTGCTAAACTGAAAGCTGATCATACAGCGCTGTATACCTAGCGCAGAGTTGAGCACATACGGGCATGGAGGCCGCTCGCACAATGAGCAAGCGGCCTTTTGCTTTTCTGGGGTTGGGGTATGATATGGCTCTTTCATTAGTCTCATCTAGTTTCATCGTTGAACGCGACGAAAGGCGTTGCATTGCCTGTCAAGTGTGCGTGCGCCAATGTGCTAATGATGTGCACTATTATGACAGCGGCGACGATCGTGTGCTCAGCGATGCCACGCAGTGCGTGGGATGTCACCGTTGTGTCACCTTATGCCCGACGCGGGCGCTCAATGTGCGCTTGAACCCTCTAGAGTTTCGCCCTCACGCCAACTGGACTGCCTACACACTGACGAATATCTACAAGCAAGCCGAAACAGGGGGAATGCTCCTAACCGGCATGGGGTGTGATCAGCCCTTGCGCATTTACTGGGATCATATCGTCCTAAACGCCTCGCAGGTGACGAACCCCTCTATTGATCCCTTACGCGAGCCGATGGAGCTCAAAACCTTTCTAGGAGCCAAACCAGAGAG
>DAOTVR010000278.1:0-25840 GCA_034436315.1 Anaerolineae bacterium | reverse complement strand
CTGTCGTCAGGCGTTGGCCGTAGCCGGAGAGAACATAGCGATCCGCACAGGCGTTGAAGGTGTTGATGTTGGCCGAGAAGCGAAGCTCTTTCATGGTTGCTCTCCTTGTCCGCAGGCTTTTTATAGGGTATGCCCATCTTTCAACATTTTACCCATCTCATACGCCCATTTCTACTATCTAGAAGCCTTTAGCTCGCCAAGTCCGGCATGCCGTAACCTTGGCGAAGCCCTCTGGCCATGTAACCGCTGTTTTCGGCTACGAGAGAGGACTGGCCTTGGCCCCATCGCTTGCAGAGAGGGAGTAAGCGTAGTATGATTTCGTGTATGGGCCGCTTACTAGGCCGCCCTTGTTCCAGTTCATTGAGGAGAAGTGCATGGAGCGCAACTTTTTCGCCCACCCTTCCGCCGACGTTTCGCCCCAGGCAGAGATTGGAGAAGGCACCAAGATCTGGCAGCAATGTCAGATCCGCGAGGGTAGTGTGATCGGCCGCCATTGTATTCTCGGCAAGGGAGTCTATGTGGATTCGGGCGTACGCATTGGGAACAACGTCAAGATCCAGAACGGTGTCTCGCTCTATCGTGGGGTGACGTTGGAAGATGGCGTCTTTTGTGGGCCGCATTGCGTGTTCACCAATGACCTCAGGCCGCGGGCCATCAACCCCGATGGGACGCTCAAGACAGTTGAAGATTGGCAAGTCAGCGAGACCTTGGTGCGCTATGGGGCGGCAATTGGCGCTCATGCTACTATCGTCTGTGGGATCACCATTGGCCGTTGGGCGATGGTTGGCGCGGGCTCGGTCGTTACTCATGACGTGCCCGATTATGGCCTGGTTTACGGCAACCCGGCAAGGCTGCGGGGCTTTGTTTGCCCTTGTGGGGAAAAGCTTCAAACCAAGTCTGATGAGCTGCCCGATAAATCGTCGCCTGTGGAGCTGATCTGCCCCAAGTGTCGGACCAGCGTCACCATTCCTGGAGATGTTTTCGCCCAGTTAGAGAGAGGACGCTCGTGATGAAGGTGGCCGTTATCGGTGTGGGGGCTATGGGCCGCAACCATGCCCGCGTTTACTCGGAGATCCCTGGTGTGGAGATCGTGGGTGTGGCGGATATTAACGGGCAAGCCGCGGCCGAGGCGAGTAGGCGCTATGGGGGCCTGGCTTATACCGATTACCAGCGCATGTTGGATGAACAGAGGCCCGAGGCCGTGAGCCTTGCAGTGCCTACGGCCGATCACCACAGGATAGCTCTTCAGGTCATCCAGCAGGGGATTCACCTGTTGATTGAAAAGCCCTTAGCTTTCACCGTCCAGGAGGGTCAGGAGATCATTGAGGCTGCCGAGCGAAGGGGCGTGAAATTGATGGTGGGGCACATTGAGCGCTTTAACCCGGCGGTCATCGCCCTGAGAGAACACTTATCAAGTGGCGAATTGGGGCGAGTTTTTCAGATCGATGCCCACCGTCAAGGGCCTTTCCCCGCTCGCGTGCGCGATGTGGGGGTGGTGATTGACCTGGCCGTGCACGACCTGGATATCATGCGTTATGTGACCGGCAGCGAGATCGTGCGTGTTTACGCTGAGACGCAGCGGCGTATCCACACGGATCGCGAAGACCTGCTCAGCGGCATGGTGCGCTTCGCCGATGGGACGGTGGGCACTCTGAGCACCAACTGGCTAACACCGACCAAGATCCGCGAGGTTTATGTTACCGGTGAGCGGGGCATGTTCCGTGTGGATTATCTGACGCAAGACCTCTATTTTTATGAGAACGCTGTGGCCAATGGCAGCGACTGGACGACGATCCAGGTGCTTCGCGGTGTCAGTGAGGGGCGCATGATCCGTTACGCTGTCGTTAAAAAAGAGCCGCTGCGTAGTGAGTTGGAGAGCTTCATCGCCGCCATAGAAGGGCGCATCCCCGTGCCCGTGACCGGCTTGGATGGCCTCAAGGCGATTGAACTGGCCCAGGCTCTGGTGACCTCAGGGCTAGAGCATCGGGTCGTTTTCATCTGATACGAATGAAGGGAAGATGTATGACGTTTGTTGAACTGGCTGAAAAGATCGAGCAGAAGCAAGCGGTTATCTGTGTGATCGGCCTTGGTTACGTGGGGTTGCCTGTGGCTTGTATGTTTGCCGAGGCGGGATTCCAAGTTATCGGGATACGGCGCGACCGCGAGAAGGCGGAGATGATCAATCGCGGGTTGTGTCCGATTGAGGGCAAGGAGCCGGGGCTGGCCGAGTTGGTGGCCAAAGTCGTAGCCCAGGGAAAGCTGCGAGCGACAACCGACTATCGTGCTTGCGAGGAGGCCCAGGTCATTCTTATCGCCACCGAGACCCCTGTGGAGCCGGATACCCACAAGCCCGTCTATAGTGCCTTGCGCGCCGCCTTGCGCGGGCTGGGGCCGCATCTGGCCCGGGGTGCTCTGGTTATCATTGAATCCACGATTGCCCCGCGGACGATGGAGCTGATCGTCAAACCCGAGCTGGAGCAGGCCTCGGGTAAGCGAGCAAACCAGGATTTTTATCTAGTACATTGCCCTGAGCGGGTGATGCCCGGGAAGCTGCTTTACAACATCCGCAAGCTCAATCGTGTGGTGGGGGGGATGTCTCCTGAGGCGGCGGAGTTGGCCGTCAAGCTCTATCGCCACATCGTGGAAGGGGAATTGGATCCGGTAGATTGCATCACGGCGGAGGTTGTCAAGACGGCGGAGAACGCCTATCGGGATGTGCAGATTGCCTTCGCTAACGAATTGGCCTTGATCTGCGAGGACCTTGGAGCCAATGTATGGCAGGTGCGTGAGCTGGTCAACAAGTCACCCTATCGCAACGTGCATTTGCCCGGCGCGGGCGTCGGCGGGCATTGTATTCCCAAAGACTCGTGGTTGCTCATCGCCTGGGGCAGTGAGAGGTTGAACGCCAGGCTCATGCCCACGGCCCGGGCGGTGAACGACGGGATGCCCTATCATATGGCCGACCTGGTGGCCGAAGCTCTCGGCGAGGCCGGTGTGCCCTTGGAAGGGGCTAAGGTTGCCGTCCTGGGCTATGCCTACCTGGAGAACTCGGATGACACGCGCAACACACCCACGGAGCCTTTTGTGCAGCGTTTGAGAGATTGGGGCGTTCGTCCGGTCATTCATGACCCTTACGTGCGCGGTCTTAATACCTCTCTGGAGGAGGTTCTGAGGGATGCGGATTGTCTGGCGCTCATGGTGCGCCACGATCAATATCTGGCGTTGGATCTCTCGCAGGTGAAATCTTGGATGCGCAGGCCCATCATCGTGGATGGCCGCAACGCCTTTACCCCGCCGGAAGGGTTCATCTATCGCGGAGTGGGCTATGCGCGTCGGTTTTAGGTACGGGTAGATGCAAGGGCCGTTCCTGTTGACATGAAGTCCCCCTCCGCGCATAATGGTTTCGCCACTGGACGGTGCCCAAGGGGCCGCGGAGGAGAGAAGAGGGGGCATGGCCGACCTTACCCTGAGAGGACAATATGAAGAGGCTTTGCGACTGGTGCAGGCTGGCAAGCCTCACGAGGCGGTAGCCATATGCCGCCGCATTTTGCAAACCTTTCCTAAATACATTGGCGCTTATCGTGTCCTGGGTCAGGTGGCCCTTGCCATTGGGAACGACCAACAAGCCATGGATCTATTCCGTCGAGTGTTGAGCGCCGATCCAGAGAACCTTTCCGCTTATATCGGGCTGGCCACGATTTATGAGCGGCAAGGGCGGTCGGAGGAAGCCCGCCAGTCATTGGAAAGGGCTTTTGAGCTTTCCCCTGGAGACCAAGAGCTACGTCACCGGCTGCGCCAGTCTTACGCCCAACGCGATCTCCCGATCGGGCGCCTCAAGATGACGCGCGCAGCTTTGGCGCGCACCTATCTGCGAGGCCAGCTCTATGCTAAAGCGATCCAGGAATTGCGCGAGCTCGTTGCGGCGGATCCTCGGCGCCTGGACTTGCGCGTCGCTCTCGCCGAAGCTCTCTGGCACGATAAGCAATATGAAGATGCCGCTGTCGTCTGCCAGGGCATCCTGGCCGAGCTGCCCAATTGCTTGAAGGCCAACCTTATCCTAGGCCAGGTTTGGTTGAACACCGATCAAGACGGTTGGGCACGGGCATATCTCCAGAAAGCCCAGTCCCTCGACCCAGACAATGCCGTTGCGCAAGCTATCTTTGGCTCTCGCTCTGTGCTGCCCCCACGCACAGCTCGGCTCCCCTTGAGGGCCGAGGATGTTCCCGAGCTAGCTCTGCCTTACTTGGTGGACGATGAGGAGGGAGTAGTAGAAAGCATCGTCATCGAGGGCCAGCTCGGCCAAGTCACAGAAGGGGATGAGGAAACGCGAGAACCGCGAGGGGACGCAAGGCCCTCGGCGCCTTCTGAGGAATCTCCGTTGGAAGAGGGCGAACCTGGCGATGCAAGTCTTGGCCGATCTCCCCAGGTTCAGGAACTTGTGGTTCAAACATCGGCGGATGAGGCGAGCTTGGAGCTCTCTCTGACCGACCTGCAGCGTGAATACGTGCAGGAGCATCCCGATGACTATCTGGCCCACCTGGACCTAGCCCGCTTGCTCTGCAAAGACGGCATCTTGGATCAGGCGTTAGCGGAGTATAGTTTCTTGGTCCAAGAAGACTATACAACTTTGAATGAGGTCATCCACGATTTGGATCTACTCAACCGGCGCCATCCGGATTTGCCAGGCCTTGGGGAGTTACTAAGGGCTGCCCGGGAGAAAGCTTCCCTGAGGTCACCCTCGCGTTAAGGTCACCCGCCTTCCCCCGCGGGACTTGGCCATCAGCTCATACGTAAAGGAGGATTCCCGCTGCAAATGGAAAGAACATTGGTCATCATTAAGCCGGATGCCGTACAGCGCGGGCTTGTCGGCGAGATCATCTCTCGTTTTGAGCGGCGAGGACTCAAAATCGTGGGTATGAAGCTTATGCGAATCGACGAGGCCCTAGCGCGCCGGCACTATAGCATACACGAGGGCAAGCCTTTTTTCCCTGGCCTCATCCGTTACATTACTTCTGCGCCGGTGGTCGTCATGGCGTTGGAAGGGCCCAAGGCGATTGAGGTTGTGCGCAGCACGATGGGCGCAACGAACCCGGTCAATGCTGCTCCCGGCACCATCCGCGCTGACTACTCTCTGGAGATCGGGCGTAATCTCGTACACGGCTCCGATGGCGCAGAGACAGCCGCTAGGGAGCTGGACCTGTTTTTCGGGGCGGATGAGCTGATCAGTTGGGAGAGGGAGACCGACCGCTGGATATTTGAATTGTGATTAAATCAAAGTTGGACAGGCTTTGAAAGGCCTGTCCAACTTTTTTTAAGCGATGCGCACGACGGTACGGGCATTGCTCCAGAAATTCTCTAATTGGTATTTGTTACGTTGGGCCTCGGAGAAGAGATGCACAACGATGCTACCATAGTCAAGCAACACCCAGCCCGAAGATGGTGTGCCTTCGATAGAAAGGGGATTCAAGCCCTGCTTGGTTCTGAGCTGCTCCACTAAATCCTCTGTAATCGCCCCGATCTGTCTTTCACTATCCGCTGTAGCGATAACGAAATAGTCGGCGATTAACGTGACGTGGGAAAGGTCCAACAATAAGATGTCAGAACCCATTTTCGCCGCGATGGTATCTACGATGAACTGTGCGATGTCTAAAAGCTCCAGAGCTTCCTCCTTGGCCTTTAAGTGCGGATAACGACCCTCCTCAGCTTATCCCTATTATACTCGTGGGCTGAGATAGAGGCAAGCCTAAACCCCTTTCCAGCCGGCTACAAGCTCCAGCATGTGTTCCCAATGGCTTCCGCGCCAGTAGAAGCGGTCACAGGAGGGGCACAGACGAAACTCTTTCTGGGTGACAAACACATACGGCGGCACCTGTCCCCAAGCCTGGTCCTTGCTGATCTCCTCCAGCGGGGTATTACAGACGGGACAGCGCGAAAACGGGGCCACAGCGCCCAGGCCCAGGTCGCGGTGGAGCTGTCGGACTTGTTCCTCCAATCGCTCGCTTTTCAGGACGAGTACGCGGACGCCTCGGCGGCGCGCAAGTTCGGTGTCACGGGTGAGAAGGATACGATCCTGGGCACGGGCTAGACGCACAAGGTAAAGGTCATCCCAGGAAGGATTGTATAGCGTGTCGTATCCTAGGATGCGCAGCCATTTCGCTAAGCGCCCCAGCATAGCGTCAGCAAGAAAACGTAGCTCCATCTTCTTTGTGTCTCATGGCTTGCCAAAGGCCTCTATGGCTTCGGCGATGGCCGGCAGGCTGGTGCGCCAGACGCCGTAAGGCACGTTCTCCGAGAGCTGAATTTGTAATCTACCCGTATGCCCTGCCGCGGCAAGGATCGTCTCCGCCTCGGCGCGCACCTGGTCTGCCGGGCGCAAATGCACCGACGAGGGGAAGTTGACGAAGAGGCGCTTCTCCGGCCACAGGGCCACCGCCTCGGCGACGGTGGTGTCGTTATCCGGCGCAGGGGCAAAGGAATCCAGTCCGCCCACCTTGGATTCGGCGATCGCCTGCCAAAGGGGCTTGAGGTCGCCATCCATATGCACAAAAACCAAGGCCCCACGCTCGGAAAGCATATCGGCCAGCTCGTTATAGAGGGGCACACAGTATTCCTTGAAACGCTTCGGGCCGATAGCCGGCGCGGTGATGTTATCGGGGAAGTCAATGAAGGGCGCAGGAGAACGCCGGGCAATCTCAAAGATCTTGCGCGCACGAGCTCGGAGGAGGTCTATGGTCTTCTCTACGCGATCAGGGCAATCCACAAAGTGGAAGCCGAGCTGATCCAATCCCACCCACTGTACCCAGAGTTGCTGGTAGGGTGAGCGCTCCACGGCCACCAAAGGCACGCCATCGTCGCCTAGCTCGGCCGCATCGCGGTAGTAATGGTCATAATCCTCTACCACTATACCGTCGTTCAGATAAGCCCACAACACCTCGTAATCTTCCGGCTCCTGCACATAGTGCTTGCGAATAGAGCTACTACCGTAGACCGGTTCAAAGGCGCGCTCCTCGTAGATGGAGCCAGCGGGGGTATGCAAGGTGATCCGTTGCCATTTGGTCTCACCGCGGTAGTACTCTTGGGTTTCAAAGCAGCAATGGGGAGTCTCCACGCGATGCACGTTGCTCCAGCGCATCAAACCGATGCGCTTACGCCCCAAGTGCTGTTGGACCTCCGCTACAGGCAGGATGCCGTCGTACATCACAAAGGGCACCCGATCCATTTCCCGCCCTTGGACGACGGCCAGGATCCGCTCACGCATGGTCATCTCGCGCATTCTCGCTTCACCCCTTCGTTTGGAATAATGTGTGTTCTTAGGCCATCGTGGCCAGCATTTCTTGTGTTACCTGGTATCGGAGTGGTTCTCCCTTAAAATAGCGCTCCAACTCATCGATCACCAGGGCCATCAGGCTAGAGTAACAATCGCGGGTATAACCGGCGGTGTGCGGAGTCAGGAAGACGTTATCCATGCGTCGCAGGGGATGTTCGGCCGGCAAGGGTTCGACGTCAAACACGTCCAGCGCGGCCCAGAAGCGTCCCTTAGCGAGCTCGGCGATCATCGCTTCCTGATCTACCACCCAACTTCGTGCGGTGTTGATAAAGATGGCCCCATCAGGAATCAGAGCCAACTCGCGCGCTCCAAGCAAATGGTGCGTCTCCTCGGTGATGGGCAGGTGCACGGAGATGATTTGACATCCTTGCAACAGCTCATCCAATCCTGTTAGGTGCACACCCAACTCCGCCGCACGCTGGGGCGAAATGTAGGGGTCATAGGCCCAGACCTTCGCGCCTACGGCCTGAAAGAGTTTGGCGACCCTGCGCCCCACATAACCCAGGCCGAGCAGCCCAACCCGCTTGCCCGCGATCTCGTAGAGCGCTCTTTCCTGGCTGCGAGGCCAAAGGCCCGCCTTCATCTCGCGATCCAACTCATGGGGCCGACGCAAGCCCATGAGGGCCATGAGCAAGGTAAACTCGGCTACCGAGTCGGCGATGCGCGCTGCCGCGTGGGTGACCACGATCCCTCGTTTGAAGACGGCCTCGGTAACGAAAAACTTGACGCTGCCTGCTGCGTGGGCGATGATGCGCAAGCGATCCGCTTTGCTTAAGGTCGCCTCGTCCAGCTTGGCGATGCCCCAGCCAGTGATCAAAGCCTCCACGCTGGGGAGACGGTCGCGGATTTCTTCCGCCGTCCAGTTGCGCCCATCCTCGTTCAGGGTCACTTCAGCAAAGCCGCACAGCTTCGCCAGAGCTTCCTTCGTCAGAATCATATCCCGTAAGGGCCGGGGAACGGCAATGAGGACGGTATGTTTGGTCATCTCACCTAGTCCTTGGATGCATGAGAAGCCTTTTGCTTTCGCTCCAACGCTTTCCCTTAGCAGGATACATCCACCGAGCTTTCCATGCAAGGCGAACCTCACCGTTTGCGCCATTCCCTCAACCTTTTATAATGATGACCAAGGCTTGTTTTGAGTTCGCAGTTACCGGGTTGTCAGTCCTCATGAGCTGATCCCTGGTAACTGCTGCGGTTCAGATCATAAGGAGGCATAACGTGGCGGAGATCCGTCTGGAGGGAGTCACCAAGATCTTCAGCGGCTCAAGCTTACCGAAATGGCTGCCCTCTGGAGGGGGCGTGCGCCGGGTATTGCAAGATTACCAGGATAAAGCTTTTGTCGAGCGAGTGGCCGCTCAGGAGGTGAGTGTAGGGCGAGCCGAAGGGCCGGTGCGCGCATTGGATAACTTGAGTTTGACCATCTTGAACGGCGAGACGATGGCCGTCGTGGGCCCTTCGGGCTGTGGGAAGAGTACCCTGTTGCGCGTCATCGCCGGGCTGGAAACTCCCGATGAGGGCCTGGTTTATTATGACGACAGATTGATGAACGACGTTCCCCCCAAAGATCGGGGCATCGGCATGGTCTTTCAGAGCTATGCCCTTTATCCGCATATGGAGGGCGAAGGTAACCTGGCCTTTTTCTTCAAGGTGCGCAAGCGCCCCACAGAAGAGATGATGGAGCGCATCCGCATCACCTCGGAGATCATGGGCTTTGGCTTTGATCAGCTCCTCTCGCGCAAGCCGGGGACCCTTTCCGGCGGGCAGCAACAGAGGCTGGCCATTGGCCGCTGTATCGTCCGCGATCCCAAGCTCTTCCTCTTTGACGAGCCGCTCTCCAACTTGGATGCCAAGCTACGCGTGGCTACAAGGGTGGAGATCAAGCGCCTTTTGCACCGCTTCAATATAACCGCCATCTATGTGACCCATGACCAGACCGAGGCCATCACCCTCGGCGACCGCATCGCGGTGATGCGTGCGGGGAAGATCGAGCAACTGGGCACGTATAACGAGATCATCGCGAACCCAGTCAACGCCTTCGTGGCCGGCTTTCTGGGGTTGCCGCCGATGAACCTGTTGCGCGGCTGGGAGGTGACTCCGGAAAGGGAGCTTATCAGCGAGATGGGGCGCCTATCTGTACCCAGGGCTTTGCTGGGCCAGGTCACACCCGGCCAAAAGGTCATCGTCGGCTTTCGTAGCGAGGCTGGGCGCATCGTGCCCGAGGGCGAGGCGCTGCCTGAAAGTATGCCGCACATCAAGGCCGAGGTGATCAACCTTGAGCCTGATTTCGCCCACCATTACCAGTTGGTGAACGTTCAGGCGGGCAAACTGATCTTTGGTGTCCGGGCGCCGCTGGATCTACGAGTTAACGCTGGCTGGCCGGTGAATGTGTTGATCCCGGAGGAAGCCCTTTACCTCTTTGACGAGCCATCCGAGGCGCGCATTGCGCCCCCGCAATAGTAAGAGGATTTAGCGCAGAGAAAGACGGAGTGGGCGTTCGTGGTGGCGCCGTCAGGTGTTAATTCATGCCCTGACGGGCGCAATGCAAATGTTTGCACCTTACGAACGCCCTGCGTCCTCGGCCTGGGCCAGGGCGATGCCTTCCTTTTCGTTTACCTTGCTCAGGAAAAACGCGCCTAGGACGAAGAAAAGCACCAGCGAGATGATGCTTAATCGGCTAGAGCCCGCCAGCGCACCCACCAGGCCGAAGATGAAAGGGCCGAGGATACCGGCAAACTTACTGGAGATGTCGTAGAAGCCAAAAAACTCGGCCGAGCGCGTCTTGGGGGTCATGGAGCCGAAAAGGGAACGGCTGAGGGCCTGGCTGCCTCCTTGAACTGTGCCCACCAGCCCGGCCAGCACCCAAAAGTGCCAGGCTCGGGTCATGAAGTAGCCGGCGATGGAGATCAGCGTATAAACTCCCAGGGCCAGATAGATGGAGCGCTTGGTGCCCAGCCGCTTGGGCAGGACGCCAAAGAGGATGGAGAAGGGTGCGGCGATGATCTGCGTCAAGAGCAAGGCCCCGGCCAAGTCTGCACTGCCGATGCCGATCTCCGCGCCATAGATAGAGGCCATGTGGATGATCGTGCCGATGCCGTCGGCATAGAGCCAGAAGGCTAGAAGGAATTTGAACAGCTCCCGATAGCGGCGCAGCTCACGGAAGGTTTCGGCCAGACGCTGAAAGCCCGCGCGCACAGGGTTGATGCGTTCCGGACCGGCCGTCGCCGGCGGTTCGGGCACCCAGCGAAAAAGGGGGATGGAGAAGATCGCCCACCACACGGCCACGCTGAGGAACGCGGCACGCACGGCGGTGTTGGCGTCGGGGAAACCGAACCATTGGGGCTTCATGTACCAGATCAAGTTGATCAACAGCAAGAGTCCCCCACCCACGTAGCCGTAAGCGAAGCCCCTGGCCGAGACCTGGTTGATCTCTTCTGGACGGGCCACATGGGGCAAGAGCGAGTCGTAAAAGATGTTCGCTCCCGCGTTGCCGATGCTGGCCAGGACGTAGAAAACCACTGCGCTGATCCAATCGCCCTGTCCGATAAAGAACAATAGCCCGGTGAAAAGTATGGCGATCGTTAAGAAGCCGCCCATAAAGCGCTTCTTGGAGCCGGAGTAATCGGCAATGGCCCCCAGGATGGGGCCAAGGAGCGCCGTGGCCAGCATGGAGAGGGAGGTCGCGTAACCCCAGATGCTGCTTGCCTGGGCTCGGTTGGGGAGGTCTGCAGCTACTACCTTGCTGAAGTAGGGCGGCAGCATCGCGGCCACGATCGTAGTGGCAAAAGCCGAATTGGCCCAATCATACATGCACCAAGCGTTGATGGCCTTGTGATGAAGCTTCTCCGCATTGATAGGAGCCGACATGTGAGTTTCCTTTTGCGGGATGGTTTATCGCTTCCCGCTTGTGTTTGTCAGAGCTATAGCACTTATGAACGAGTCGTGCTCTTGCCTCTTGCTTAATCGGGCCGAAACGGTTTTCCGAGCGCTGCTGGCGGGGTGCCGCGCAGGAGGGCATTGAAGAGTCGTCTTCCCCTGGGCGGGAGGTAAAAGAGTAACCGCTCGGTGAAATCCCCGCTGACCAAAAGCAAAGCTAGAATCATCAGCGCAAAGGGAGCGGCCTGAAAGACCTGGGTGGGCACATCGGGGAAGGCCGGCTGCATGAGGCTTCCTAATGACTTGAGTGCCCCGAAAAGGTAGGCCCCAAAGGCTACCCGTAACGGATGCCAGCCGCCAAAGATGACGATGGCCAGGGCGATCCACCCGATCCCCGTAGTGTGCCCGTGGCTCCAACCGAGCTTGACACTGAGGGAGTAGGTAGCTCCTGCCAATCCCACCAATGCGCCGCCCAGCACGGTATAGAGATAACGCGTCCTCTGCACTGCCACCCCACGAGCGTGGGCTGCCTCAGGACGTTCGCCCACACCGCGCAGCCTGAGCCCCGGCTGCGTCCTAGAGACCCACAACCAGGAAACGATGATCACGAGATAGCTCAGGTAAACTACAGCATCTTGGTTAAAGAGAACTGGCCCCAGAAAGGGGATGCTGACCAGGCCGGGGATGGGCATATGGGGCACGCTGGGGCCTGGCTTGCGCACGTAGGGATTGCCGATGAAGGAGCTCATATCGGCGCACAACAAGGTGAGCACAAAGCCGAGGGCTGTTTGGTTTTGCCCTAGAGCGATGCTCCCATAAGCGACGATGAAGGCAACCACCGCGCCCACGGCCATCGCTGCCAGAAAGCCCAGGGCAAGGCTCCCGCTAGAAAAAGCCACAGCGAAGCCGGTCATCGCCGTAAGCAGGATCGTGCCATCCAGCGAAAGATTGACCACGCCGGCCCTCTCCGTGAGGGTCTCGCCGATGCTGGCAAACACCAGTGGTGCCGAGGCGGCGATGACCGAGCCGATCGTTACCATAGCGAGCGAGTCTGTCATGGCACTACCCTTTCTTCTCCCCAAAACGCTCGCGCAGGCCACGGGTCAAGAGGAAGAACAGGGCCACGCTGGCTTGCAAGATGCCGCCCAGCGAGGAATCCAGTTGGAGCCTGAGCTCCAGACGAGGGCTGCCTACCTGGATGACAGAGAAGAAGAAAACCACCACCGGCACCCACTCTGCCCTAGAGCCGGAAAGCAAGATGACCAACAGGGAAAGATAACCGTATCCCCCCGAGATTTGCGGGATGAGGCGGCGGTAGACCGCCGTAGCCTGAAGCGAGCCGGCCAAGCCCGCCAACGCCCCACAGACGGCGAAAGCCAAAAGCATGTTGCGCGTGGTATCGGCTCCCAGGCGTCGGGCCGCTTGCGGGTTGAGTCCGATGGCCTTGAGTTTCAATCCCCAATGTGTGCCTCGCAATAGGACATAAACGGCCCCGATGGCTGCCAAGGCAAGGATCAAGGCGACCGGGCTCAGGCGTGCCTGAGGCAGGGTGGGCATCCAGGCTGCTTGAGGGAATGGATCGGTGCCACTCATAGTGGCCCCGTCGGGGGGCTTCCAGGGGCCGAAGATGAGGTAATTGGTGAGCGCCGCGGCGACAAAGTTCAGCCCCAGCCCAGCAAAGATCTCGTTCACCTGGCCGAAGGTGCGCAGCACGCCAGCCAAAAGCCCCCACAAGGCCCCCCCTACCAAACCAGCGACTACCGAAAGCGGGAGCAACCCATAAGAGGGTAGGGGCAAGGCATTGATGAGCCAGGTCGTGGCGAGCGCGCCGGCGATCATCTGCCCCTCAATACCGATATTCCATAACCCAGCGGCGTAGGTGATCAAACCTCCCGCCGAACAAAGCAGAAGGGGTACACAGGCCACAGCTACGTCGGCCAGCTTACGTGGGCTTTCAAAGGCCCCGGCCAGGATATTCCCATAAGCCGCCAAGGGATTGGCTCCGGCAATGAGAAGCACAAGGAAGGTGAATAGCAAGGCTATGAAGACCGGCAGCAGAGCGAGGGTCACCTTGTTAAGTGAGGACCTGCTGGCATTCATAGCCGTTGACCTCCGATCATAAAGCCTAATTCTTCCACGGTAATCCTCTTGGCATCAACAGGAGCCGACATTACGCCGCCGGAAAAGACGATGATGCGATCGCTGTACTCTATCAACTCCTCCAGGTCGGTGGAGGTGAAGAGGATCGCTGTCCCTCGCTCTCGACGTTGCAGGAGCTTGTTCCAGATCCAACGCGTTGATTCCAAGTCCAAACCGCGCGTGGGATGCTCCAGGATGAGTAAGCGCAAGCCCTCAGGCAATAGAGCCAACAGGGCGCGCTGTTGGTTGCCTCCGGAAAGCTCCTGGACCAGCATGCCGGGGTGACCGACGATATTGAAATCGGCGATCATCTTTTGGGCACGTGCCTCGGCATCTTTCCAATGCACGAAAAAGCCCCCTGTTCCGGATACGAGAGCCACATGTTCGCTAAGGTTCAGGCCGGGTATCAGCCCTTCCTCTAAGCGTGCGGCGGGGACGAAGGCCACGCCCGCCTCCAAGAAGCGCCTATAAGGCTCGTGAGTCATATCCTGCCCGGCGATCAACAGGCGGCCAGCAGCAAGGCGTTCCAAGCCTGCGCAAGCGAGCATCATCAAACGTTGCCCACTCCCCTCAAGCCCGGCGAGGCCGATCACTTCGCCGCTTCGTACCTGCAGGCTCATGTGTTCTACATTGAGGCGATAGGTGCGCACGGAAGCGTCTTGCAGATCAAGCACTACTTCGCCGAGGGGCACATCGGTCCGCCTGGAGGGCTTGAGGCGTTGGTTGAACATCATTTGCACGAGCTGATCAGAGGAAAAGGGGGCTGCCACTTCGCCGGCCACCTTCCCTTGGCGAAGCACGGTGACTCGGGAACATAACGCCTCTACTTCGTCAAGCTTATGGGAGACAAAGATGACCGCTAGTCCCTCTTGGGCCAGGGCACGCAACGTGCCGAAGAGCAATTCCTTCTGTGGAGCCGAGATCCCTGTGGTCGGCTCGTCCAGGATGATGACTCGCACTCCCAAGGAAAGCAAGCGCACCAGCTCAAGCTGTTGGCGTTCGCCCACCGTGAGACTACTGACCGGGGCATCGGGATCCAGGCCAAAGCCGAAGCGTTGGCATAGTTCCTCTAGCTTCTTGCGGCCCTCGCGCCTCCTTTGTCCTAAGCCTTTGCCACGTCCGAGCAGGAAATTATCTAGCACGCTCAAAGGGGGAAAGTCCATGGGGTCTTGGTGCAACATGCCGATACCCGCTTGGATGGCCTCTGCCGGAGAGGTGAAACGCATTGGGGAGCCATCCAAAAGGATCTCGCCGGCATCATAGGGCTGGTAACCGGAGAGGATCTTCATCAACGTGGTTTTTCCGGCGCCGTTTTCTCCAAGCAGGCCGTGGATCGTGCCGCTTTCTACCCGGAGGGAAATGCCATCATTGGCGCGCACGGGGCCAAAGTATTTTCGGATGTCGCGAAGCTCTACCCTCATGGTTTATGCCCGGCAAGTCGGAGGGGATAGGCTAAAAACCCTATCCCCTCCAAAGTTTTGTGACTATTTGCTGGCCCCTTCCATGCCCTGTAAGAGCTGAGGCAGATACCATATCTTGGCGTCGGTGGCTTCTTCGCCGGCCTTGAGGTAGGGTGTGCCGTCTTGGAGATTGAGCGGACCGACGAAGAGCTTGATCTTGCCCGTGGCTAGCTGTTTGATATAGTCTTCCAGGTTCTTCTTCTCTTCGGCGGTCAAGCCGCTGCCCATCGCAAAGCCCACGGGGGATTTATCGCGGTCATTGATGTCTTTCCAATAGGGGCCTTCCCACTCCCAGCCTTGTTTGAACTTGCCCTCGCGGGCCGCCTTGATGTAACGCACATAGGCCGGCCCCCAGTTGAAGTAAGGAACCCCCAGACAGACCTCGGGCTTGATCTCACAGGCTCCCTCAAAGTCATAGGGGATCGCCCAGACCTTCTCGCCTTTATCATAACGCTGCCCGGCGACGACGATGGCCTCCGTGGTATCAATGCCCGAGAGGATGACATCGGCTCCGGCGTTAAAGAGGTCATTGGCCACCTGAGTGGGATCCAGGGTGACGCCGGGGATGTTAAACCAAAAGCCGATCCAGTTCACGATGAAGCGCAACTCATCGGGGTTGCCGCCGCGATACCTCTTGTAGCACTCTCGGCAGCCCAGGTAGGCAGCCGCGGCCAAACGACGGGTCTCGTCGTTGATCAATGGCCCCAAATAGGCGATGGTCTTGGTCTGGGTCTTGAGGGCGGCCGCACAGCCGGCGACAGCCTTCATGTACTCCATCTTGGCCATGTAATTGGCCACGTTCTTGGGTGCCTTGCCGGTGAGCACGTGGTCGCCGGAGATATGCACGAAGGGAATATCGGGGTACTTGGCCGCAACCACATCGGTGTCGGCAGCAAAGTCATCGGAGGTGGTGAAGATGATCTTGGCCCCCTGGGAGACCATGTCTTCAACTACTTGCTCAAGGGTGGTGCCCTTACGATCTGCGGGGTTGAGCTTATCCAAGTAGATCATCTTGGTGCCTGGAAGCTGGGCCTCGGCATATTTCCCGGCGCTATAGTGCGCCTCGCTCCAACCGTGGTCGTTGTATGGGCCCACCAAGATCACGCCGAAAATGAACTCGCCCTTTCCCCCTGCGCCGCCACAGGCCGTTATAAGCATGGCGGTAAGGGTTAACACGATCCCGAGAACCGAGAATCTCCTTCTGGTAAGCATGTGCTTCTTGTCCCTCCTCATGAAAGAAAGATTAAGATCATTCCGGCTCGCAAACGAGAGTTTATCTCTGCTGGTATACCTCCTTTCGTTTCGTCATCCCGCGCTAGACCAAAGGCAACGGCGACCAACAAGGATCTGTGGCCGCCGTTGGACACATCTTATTTTACCATGCCATGGGGTGATTGTCTAGAGTGAGGGCGCGGGCGCCGTCCGGTGAGCGCCTGCCAGAGATACAATCCGGCCCCAACCAGCCCCGTTGCCAAGTTGAGGCCGTAAAACAAAAGTGACATCGCCGTAGCCTCTCCTGCACCGACTCCCGCTTGCCCGAAGAGGAGCACATAACCGCCCTCGCGTACGCCGAAGCCACTAATGGAGATCGGCAGAGTCAAAAGAGCGCTGATAATGGGCACAAAGACGAAAAAATATCCTAGGGCGATGCGCACGCCTACGGCGCGCCCGAGGAGGGCTTGCGCGAGGATCAGCAGGAGGTTGAACACCAATGAGGCCCCCGCGGCCCTGAGAAGTGCCCTTTGTTCGTAATGAGCCCACGAAGTGGGGGCATTGCCCAGCTTTTGCCCGAGCGCCTTACGCACCCACTTCGAACGCTGCATCAGGCTCTCTGCCAGGCGCCGGCTCAACAGCGCGCAGAGCGCCAGCGTCGTCCCGCCCAACAAGGCGAGCACTGTGGTAGCTGCTGACCATGGCACGATATGCCAGCAGAAGGGAAGGGCGCAAAGGGCCATCACCAGAAGCACCTCTAGCCCCATGAGTCGGTCTACCAAGACCGTGCTTACCGCCGTCCCGCCTTGGGTACCATCCTGAAGGACCTCAAGCACGCGCACGACATCCCCGCCAAAGCCGGAGGGAAGGAAGCTGTTAAAGAATGTGCCCACATAATACAGATCCACCAGCCGGGATAAACTCGCCTTTACTCCCTGTCCTCTTAGGAGCGCTTGCCAGCGATAGGCGCGCACCAGGATACCGAGTTGGTAGAGGAAGAAAGCCAACAACAAATCGCTCCAGCGCACGTTGAAAAGCGCTTGCCCTACGCGGCGTAGGTCCACTGTCGTCGCCACAACCCCCAGGAGCACGAGGGTAACGAGGGCTTTCAAGAGGTTGAGGAGCCTAGTCCTTGCCTTTGGACGCGCCGAGGCATCCGCCTCGCCACGGCTTGGCTTCATCCGTCGCCTTCCTTGTGTAGGCCTTAATCCAGGGTCTCGCGCACGACATAGATCGGCTTCCCTTGTGCCTCGTAGTAAGTGCGCACGATCATTTCCCCGAGCAAGCCAATTGTGATGAACTGCATCCCGACGATGATCAAGAGGATGGCCAGGAAAAGCAGGGGGCGGCGCATGAGGGAAGCGCCGGTGAAGAGCTTCAGGGTCGTCAGATAGAGGGCTATCAAGAAGCCGATCAAGCCGGAGTAGAGGCCAACCCGGCCAAAGATCTGCATGGGCCTGGCGCTGTAGCTCAGGAGGAAGGTTACCGTGAGCAGGTCCAGTAGGACACGCGTCACCCGCGTCAGATTATATTTGGATTTGCCGTGCAGCCGCGGGTGGTGTTGCACAGGCACCTCCTTGAGGCGGATGCCCATCCAACTGGCCAGTGCGGGAATGAAGCGATGCAACTCGCCATAGAGGTGAACGTTTTTCACCACCTCAGCCCGGTACGCCTTGAGCGAGCAACCGTAATCGTGCAAGTGAACTCCCGTCGCCCTGGAGATCAGCCAGTTGGCCACCCGCGAGGGGAAGCGCCTGATCCAAGGATCCTGGCGATGCACGCGCCAGCCGCTCACCACGTCATAATCTCCCTCGCGAAGCGTGCTCAAGAGCAGGGGGATATCGCGAGGGTCGTTCTGCAGGTCGGCATCCATGGTGATGACTACCTCGCCTCGCGCGTAGGCGAAGCCGGCCGCAAAGGCTGCCGACTGCCCGAAATTGCGCCGGAAGCGCACAACCCTGAAGCGCGCATCGCGCTCATGAAGCCTGCGCAGATGGACGAAGCTATCGTCCTGGCTGCCGTCGTCAACCAGGATAACCTCCCAAGTATCGTTCAGCGTGCTGAGCGCTTCCCATAGAGCGTCGCCTAGCGCTAGGAGGTTCTCGGCCTCGTTGTAAACCGGGATGACCACAGAAAGCGCTATGGGAGAAAACGAAGGCGATTTGTCCATCCTCTCCTATCCCGCACCAAAGCCCGATCAGGACGGGCAGCCGGCCCAGATCACCTCACGAAACCAGGCATCCTCTGCGGCCAGACCTTCTTCAAGGGCAACTTTTGGCCCGTAGCCTAACGCCCGCTGTGCCGCGCTGATGTCGGCATAGGTGTGGCGCATCTCGCCGGGCTGTGGCTCTTGATAAATGACGTGCAGAGCTTGGCGAGTTACTTCCCGTAGGACCTCAAGGCAGCGGTTCACCGTCACGCGTGAGCCGCCAGCGATATTATAGACTGCTCCCACCTCGCCGCGAGTCATCGCCAAGATATTGGCTTGGACAACGTCGGAAATGTACGTAAAGTCGCGGGTCTGTTCGCCATCACCGTAGATCACTATCGGCTGACCGCTATAGGCGGCGCGCAGGAAGATGTGGAAAGCCATATCGGGGCGCTGGCGCGGACCATAGACGGTGAAATAGCGCAGCGATATGGTGGGCATTTGGAAGTTGGCTGCGTAAAGGCACACTAACTGCTCCCCGGCAAGCTTGGTCACACCGTAGGGCGAGACGGGTTGGGGCAAGGTAGACTCGCGTAAAGGGAGCTCTCGGCTATCGCCATAGATGGAGGAAGAGGAGGCGTAGATGAACCTCTTGAGGCCCCGCGCCCCGCGCGCCGCCTCTAGGAGCCGCTGTGTGGCCATGATGTTGCGCTGCACATAAAGCTCAAAGTCTCGCCCAAAGCTCTTGCGCACGCCGGCCTGCCCCGCCTGATGGAAGATGTACTGGGCTCCCTCCACGAGTGGGGCTAGATCCATCTGGCAAAGGTCTCCCTCTACAAGCTGAAAGCCGGGCGCCTTTAGTAGTGCGCGCAAGTTGTTGCGCTTGAGATCGGGGGAGTAATAGTCGGTGAAAGCGTCCACTCCGATAACCCGGTACCCGTCGCGCAATAGACGTTCGCAGAGATGCGAGCCGATGAAACCCGCTGCACCCGTAACCAAACAAAGCTCGGCTTTAAGCATGGCGCCCCTATTATATCATCATACGTGCTATTTGAGCACCTAGCGTATGCCACGCAAGCAGAACTCGGCGATTTGCTTGTTCACCATGGCGCTTTGTTCAACGTGTACATAGTGGCCGGCCTCGGGGATAACAACCAGTTCAGCATCGGGCAGCTGCTTAGCCAGACGCTCAGCATCCGCACGGGGCACGTCCAGGTCGTTACTACCTATGAGAATGAGCGCGGGGACTTGAATGTTTGAGATAGCCTGCGGCAGGTCGCTATCCTTCGGCGAGGCGGCCATGGCCAGCAGAGCGTCGGTTGTGCCCAAGATGTGCGAGGGTTTGACCATCTCGCGGAAGTAAGCGCTGCTCACGTTGAATGGCCGATAGAAGCCTCGTCGACGCATCAGGGTCCAAATTGGCCCGCCTCCATCTGTGGCCCAGACGGCAGCGCGCTTCAGGTAGGGCCCTATGCGGGGCACACGGACCACGTATTGCCACAGAGGGGTAATATCTCTGTAAACCAGAGGGGCGATCAGGACGAGTCGCCCGACCAGCTGAGGCTGCTCGCTGGCCATTTGCAGGGCCACGGCACTGCCCCATCCATGCCCGACGAGGGTGGCCTGGCGCACCTTAAGTTGGTTCAGCACCTGGGCCAAAATGTTCGCCTGCTCACGAAGGCTATACGTGGGCGAGGTGTCGCGAGCTGAATGACCGAAGCCTTTGAGGTCCACCGCGATGACTCGTAATCCCACTTTGGCCAGGGCTTGTGCGTTAGCATTCCAGGTCTGTGATCCCTCAATGCTGAAGCCGTGCACTAGGACTACGGTAGGGCCTTGCTCTGCGCCCCATGTCTGGTAGTAAATGGGCTGGCCATCAATCCAGATCCATGCGCCGCCCTCCACATCCTGCTCCAAACTCACATTTTCCCAAACTCTAGAGACTACAAGGGCGTAGGCAGCGAAGAAGATGAGGATGATGAGCAAGATCAGGATGATGGCTAGGATCACGTTCCCCAGGAAGCGCAAAACGGTCATGATAGCAGCCCTCCGAGCAGGCAAGCTTTGCAGGCTATAGAGAAGCGGCACCATCTGGAAGGTGATGTGCCAAGTGCAGGCATTGTAATGGTGGGTAGGGGGGTTGTCAATTGGGAGTTGTGGCCGCTTTCAACAAACTGTTGCTACAAATCAATTGCCGCCAGCTGTCATTTGGCATATACTAATGTTATGGCTACCCAGATTGATCTTGTGGATCGTGAAGAACTGCTCAAGCGCGCCGAGGTGCTCTATCCGGAAGCGCGGGAGGAGATCGTTCGCGCCATCGAGCTGGCTACGAGCGCGCACCGGGAGCAACAGCGCGCTTCAGGGGAGCCTTACGTCGTTCATCCGCTTGAGGTGGCCGCCATCCTCATGGACTTGCGCATGGATGTCCCCACGATCATCGCTGGCCTGCTGCACGATGTCGTCGAGGACACGAGTGTCACCATTGAGGACTTGCGACGTGATTTTGGCGATACGGTGGCCAGGCTCGTCGACGGGGTGAGCAAGCTTCAACACGCGAGGCGCAAGAGCAAAGTCGAGCGGGAGGATTTAGGAGAGGAACAAGCTGAGAACCTGCGCAAGATGTTCCTGGCCATGGTTGAAGATATCCGGGTGATCATCATCAAACTGGCCGACCGACTCCACAACATGCGCACCTTGCAGTACCTTCCGCCGGAAACCCAACGCCGCATTGCTCGGGAAACGTTGGATATTTTCGCCCCTCTGGCTAATCGTCTGGGAATCTGGCAGCTCAAGTGGCAGCTTGAGGACCTGGCCTTCCGCTATCTGGAACCGGAGAAATATTACGAGATCGCCAGGCTTCTCGCCGAGCGCCGGGCAGAACGCGCGGCATACCTGGAACGTGTCATCTCTATTCTGAAGGAGCGCCTCAATCGCGAAGGCATCAATGCCCATATCACCGGGCGCCCTAAGCACATCTATAGCATCTACACCAAGATGCAAGCTAAAGGGCGTGACTTTGATCAGATCTATGATGTGCGCGGTGTGCGCATCATCGTCAAAGAGGTGCGAGAGTGCTATCACGTTCTGGGGATCGTGCATAGCCTCTGGCGCCCCATTCCCGGCGAGTTCGATGACTATATCGCGATGCCTAAAGATAACCTCTATCAGTCCCTACACACCGCCGTAGTTTGTTTGGATGGCAAACCCCTGGAAGTGCAAATCCGCACCGAGGAGATGCATCAGGTCGCCGAGTATGGTATTGCCGCGCATTGGCGGTACAAAGAGGGGGGCAAACGAGACGATCTAGAGGCTAAGGTGGCTTGGCTGCGTCGGGCCACGGATTGGCGCGAGGAAGTGCAGGATGCGCGCCAGTTTGTGGATTCCATGCGCAGCGACGTCTTCACCGAACGGATCTATGTCTTTACGCCTAAGGGAGATATCGTGGAGCTGCCACAAGGGGCCACGCCGGTGGATTTTGCTTATTTGATCCACAGCGAGATCGGCCACCGTTGCCGGGGGGCCAAGGTGGACGGACGGCTTGTTCCTCTTGACTATAAATTGCGCACCGGCGAACAAGTGGAGATCCTCACGGCCAAACAAGGCGGGCCGAGCCGCGATTGGCTCAATCCCCATCTGAATTACGTCGCCACTCAGCATGCACGTCAAAAGATTCGCCAGTGGTTCCGGCGCCAGCAGCGCGAGGAAAGCATTGCTGCTGGACGTGAAATCTTGGACCGGGAGATGCGTCGCCTCGGCTTTGATCAGGAATCCTATGCCGAGATCGCCAACCTGTTCAAATATAGCAAAGTTGAGGATTTCCTGGCCGCTGTAGGCTATGGAGATATAAGCCCTGCGCAGATCGCCAACAAGATCGACGATGCCCGGTCTAAGGGCGAGGAACTCAAACTCAAGGCGATCCCTGAGGCAACCATCTCCGACGTTCAAGTGACAGGGGTGGGCGATCTCCTTACGCGCATGGCCAATTGTTGCAAGCCCGTCCCCGGTGATCCGATCATCGGCTACATCACGCGCGGGAAAGGGATTACCGTGCATCGGGCTGACTGTCCAAACGTGGCTAACCTCACCGATACGGAGAGGTTGATAGCGGTTACCTGGGGCCGCCCACAGGAGGCCTATCCGGTGGTGATTCGTATTGAGGCCTTTGACCGCAGTGGCCTCTTGCGCGATATCGCTGCTGCCGTGGCGGATTTGGGCATCAGCATGAGCTCGGTCAACGTATCTACGAGCAAGGATCAGACGGCCACAATCATCGCCACCATGGGCATCAAGAGCATCAGCCAGCTCTCAGCACTGCTGAATAAGCTTCAAAGCGTGCGCGATGTTTTGGATGCGCGGCGCGAGACGGTTTGAGGGCAGAGTCCTTATCTGCGTTTCAAGCATGGTTGCTCTTATGCATCACCGTCGCGCTTGAGGGGTGATGTCCTTTGGAACCATAGTGGAATCCCATTTACGCACCACGTCGGGCGAGGTGCGCCGCGTCCGATACCACTCCTCAACCGCTTTGCTCTTTGCGGCCTCTAGATCGGAGGGCTCGAGGGGGCGGTTAGCCTCGCGCTCCTCTACCCGGATGATGTGGAAACCAAATTGAGTCTCCACTATCCCGCTGATCTGGCCGGGCTGTAGGGCGAAAGCGGCTTCATCGAATTCGGCGACCATCTTCCCCCGAGGGAACCAACCCAAGTCGCCACCTTTGTCCTTGGTTGCCGTATCCGTAGAGAGCTCTTGAGCCAGCGTGGCGAAATCCTCGCCGTTCTGTAATCGGGCTAGGGCTTTCTCGGCTTCTTCGCGCGTGGCCAAGAGGATGTGTCGGGCGTGAATCTGCTCTGTCATGGTAGGCACGGTGGCCCCGATCACCTCTGCCAACTTTTCGCGGTAAAGGGAGGTTTCCAATAGGCGGCGAAAGTCCTGCTCGGTGAAGCCACTCTGCGCTTCCATAGCCCGGAACCATGCAGCCGAACGCTCTAAGAATTGTTCCCGAGTCATCGGAGCGGTAGTGGGCGTTGGTGTAATCGTTATGGGCAAAGTGGCGCTCACCGGAACGGGCGTAGGGGGATTGCGGTCGTATCCGAATTGTGCTTCTAACCTTAACTGAACCTCCTCTGGGGAGACCGTGATCCCGCGCTTCGCACACTCCTCGCGGGCAAGTTGGCCGTCAATAAGCTCCTCTAACACGTCACTAGGCACATTCATCAACCAACGCTGGATCTGGCTGATCTGTTGGTCGAGGTATTGCACCAGAAAAGCTTCTTCCTCTTTGCTCGCGTCAAATTGCTGTTTCTCTGCCTCAAGTTGGGCTAGGTAGTTGCGATAGTCCCATCGCCTGTATCTGACGAGGCGTTGATAAGTATCCAAGCGAATGGGCACACCGGAAACGATGGCCACCGGCGTGCGTGGCCGACGCACGTATTGATCGTACAAGCCCCAGGCAAAGATCAGGACAACGATCCCCAAGAGGCTCGCGGTGCCCAAGATCAACAATTTGTTGAGGCGCTGCTCTTTCTCGCGGCGGGAAAGCTGCTTACGGGTGAGCTGCTTTTCTCGTGTGGCGAATCGGTTTTTTGACATCAGCGTTTCCTTGGTAATGACCGGGTTGGCAGGTCGTAAAAATGAGGGGGCATAGGACAGACCATCCCATACCCCCGATACCCATTCGCTATCTCGGCCCTAGCTTCATAGCCCAAACCCATTCCAGCCCCAACAAAGGGGCTATGTGGTTTGCTCGCGAACGTGTGCGGCAGTGTAGGGCAACAGGGCGATATGGCGGGCGCGCTTAATGGCCCTCGCCAACTTTCGCTGATGTTTTGCGCATGTGCCCGTCCTGCGTCGTGCAAGGATGCGCCCTCGCTCGCTGATGTACTGCCGAAGCAAGTTGGCATCTTTGTAATCAATTGTCTTTACTTTGTCGAGACAGAACGGACAAAGCTTGGTCGTGCGACGGGCCTCGCGTCGTTGGGGGGCTACAGCCCTTCCTCCCGCCGCAGGCCGCTGCTCTTCGTCGCTGGCTGGAGTGAGCTCTGTCTCCCGATCCTCTGGATACTCGCCCAAGGTTACCTCCTGAAGTGAAACTTGCTCTTATCGCCGCGCCCCCAGTGGCTCGCATTTCGCCCAGGCGAAATCATGCCGCAGCGGCATCCCTGATTTACTGGACTTCGTCTAGCCGCACCAGTAAATAGCGCAGCACATCCTCAGATAGCTTCAAGTTGCGCTCAAGCTCGGCAATGGTGGTCGGCTCCAGGCCAGCGTGGATCAGGAAATAGTGTCCCTCTCGGCGCTTTTTGATGGGGTATGCGAGCTTTCGCCGGCCCATCGGCTCCGTCTTCACCAGCTGGCCACCGTTCGCGGTAATGGTTTGCTGAACGCGCTCGACCAGAGCATTCAGTCGCTCTTCGTCGAGCTCAGGCTGAGCGATAAAGACCAACTCGTATGTGCGCAAGGTGTTCTGCCTCCTTTCTTTGGGATTGCCCCTGCCCAACACAGGCCACCAGAGGCAAGCTGGCGGCTAGGTCAGGAGCAGAAAGGTTAAGTGGGCATTACGCCGGGCATCGGATGGGGGCTACCGCGCCCAAATGGCCGAACTTGACACCACTCAGACCAGGCCGATTATAACATTGAATTCACGATAGGCAAAATAGGCCCTCGGCTTGGTTTGCTCAAGCACCCTTCTCGTGTATACTTTCGCTCGCGAATTTCTGCTCTAGGAGCTGTTTATGAGCGGGAAGGCCAGAGGATGTCAACCTATTGAGGTTCTGCCTGGCAGGCCCTATCCTATCGGAGCCACTGTCGAGGGAGATGGGGTAAACTTCTCCCTCTTCTCGGCCAATGCGAGCGCTGTGGAGCTGCTCTTATTTGAGCGCTATGATCAGGCTCAACCTAGCTGGGTCATTCGTCTGGACCCCAAGAAGAACAAGACCTACTACTATTGGCACGTTTTCGTGCGCGGTATAGGCGATGGGCAGATTTATGCCTATCGTGTGCATGGTCCTTATCGGCCAGAAGAGGGACTGCGCTTTAACGGCAATAAAGTGCTCCTGGATCCCTACGCTCGTGCAGTGGCTTATGGCGAGAATTGGTCGCGCGCGGAAGCTTGCGGCTTTGGCGATAATACTGCCTCCGCGCTCAAGTCGGTTGTGGTGGATCTCCGCGGTTACGATTGGCAAGGCGATCGCCCCTTGCAGCGGCCCATGAATGAGACGATCATTTACGAGATGCATGTGCGCGGCCTAACGGCACACCCATCGTCAGGGGTATCCTGTCCAGGCACCTATGCTGGCGTCATTGAGAAGATCCCCTATTTGCACTCCCTGGGCATCACAGCAGTTGAGTTACTGCCCGTTCACCAGTTCGATGAGCAGGAGGTCTCGCGTCGCAACCCATTGACGGGGGAATTGCTCAAAAACTATTGGGGCTATGCCCCTCTGGCCTATTTTGCGCCTCACCTGGGATACACCTTTAGCCGCGATGCTCGCCGTGCCGTGGACGAGTTCCGCGACATGGTCAAGGCCCTCCACCGGGCAGGGATTGAGGTGATCCTAGATGTCGTTTTCAACCACACCGGTGAATTCAACGAGACGGGGCCGACGATCTGTTTCCGGGGTATAGAGAACGTCGCTTATTACATCCTCAAACCCGATCGGCGATTTTATGAAGACTTCTCAG
>DAOTVR010000277.1:0-3187 GCA_034436315.1 Anaerolineae bacterium | reverse complement strand
AGTACTACGGTGATGGGCACGGCCCAACGCGCTGAAGGGGCGTTGCCGCGGCCTTGCAAAACAACTTGCAGGGTGAGCGTCATGGTGGAACTGGGATCGGGCGTCATCGTGGGGGTGGGCACCACCGTCGGCGTGGCCGTCTCCGAAGAGTCATCCCAGTTGTAATCCACCGTCACCGGCCCCGAGGGCGCCTCGGATAAGTTGGGGTTGACCACCACCAGCCCTAACGATTGGTTGGCCAAATAAGCCAGTGGCCCACGGGGGAAGACACCGTTGACCCTGACCGTCGTGTAGCGGCTCAAAAGGGTCGGCGACGTGGGGACATTCAGGTCAAAGACTTCCAGGTAGCCATTGCTGCTTCCCAACCTGGGCCTCTCGGCGATATACGCGCAGCGATTGGCGATACGGATGTCATAGGCCTCGCCGGAGGTGCTCACGGCCGTCACATGCGCGGGGCGCGTGGGGTCGGAGATGTTCACCACCCTGAGGCCCGCCAGTCCCTCGGTCACATAGGCGTAATTCCCCCATACCTGCACATCGTAACTGTAGCCCAGGCGGGGAAGCGTGCCCTTCAGCACCGGGCGACCGGGGTTAGAGACATCATAGATGTAGAGGCCCAGGTTGCCGCCGGTCACGTAGGCCAAGTTGCCCTCAACCCAGACCGACTCGGCGAAGCCGATCGGGCAGACGCCCACCTCCGTGGGCCTGCTGGGCGAGGATACGTCGTAGATAACTACGCCGAACTTCTCGGCGGCTACATAGACCAAGTTTCCCGCCTTGAAAAGATGTAAGGCGGCATCGTCCTCCGTGGGGCTCGACTTGATCGAGCCGACGGCGCGAGGGTTGGAGGGATTCGTGATATCCAGGATGAACAGCCCTTTAAATTTCATCGTCGCGTAAGCATAGTTGCCGTCTACCACCACGTCCAGGCCATAGGCCCAACCCGTGGGTGTGGGCGACCAGTTGCCCTTGAAGACCGGGCTGGCCGGATTGCTGACATCCACCACATCCAGGCCGCGCACCCAATCGGCTACGTAAGCGTAATGGCCCTGCACAGCCACGCCCCCATGTCCGTGCGTGCCCTCGGGGTCCCAACTGCCTACCCTATAGGCGCTGCCGCCATCGTGGAACTTGAAACGGCCTAGGAGAGGGTCGATGGCCACCTGCCCACTCGGCACGGCGACGTTGGGCCAGCCAGCGGCGTCGGAAAGGTCCATGCCCACGGGCGTCTTGGGGCCGGCCGGGCCCTGGTAGGCGCTAGAGACCACATCAACGCCGCCATCGTAGATCCTCATCCCATCGCGAGAGCCGTATAAGGCGCCGATCTCCCCCCTCCCGATGGCCGAGCCGTCCCTGCGCACCAGCGGACGGATCTCATTCGTCGCGGCAAAGCAATAGGTTGTGGCCTGTCCATCGCCGGCGTCCCCGGCCGCGCCGCCGCTGATCGGCCTCACCAAGGCAAGAGGGCCGGGATCAGCAGGGGGCGGCGGCGAACCCGCCGCCCGCGCGATCCCCCACGATAGCGCGGCCAGCGCGACCAACGCGACACCCAAAGCGCTCCAAGGCCGATGAGGCCCACGATGATCATCCATCTAAAACCCGAGCCCCTCTGCCACCTCATGAGAGCCAAGCGGCAAGACCCCACAAACCGGGGCCCTATTTATCGGTCAGCCCCGGCTTGCAGATCATTTCATCACGGGACAAGCCCCGACGGAAAGGTGCCCTTACGGCCCACGCTTGAGGAGCACCGGCAAGAAGACAGGGTAGCTGGACTTGGGCTGCACCTCGAAATCAAGGGTGAGCGTTTGCCCGGCCTCAAGCGGGAAAGCCCAGGCCGCCGAATCCACCAGCTCATATTGCGGCGGCAACGCCGTGACTTGTAAGCGATAAAACCCCGGCGCCACAGAAACAAAGCTATAGTAACCCTCTCCATCGCTCTGGCGCGTGGCCGAGAAGCTGCCGTCCATGCTGCGCAGCTCTATCGTGGCCCCGCTGACGCCCTCGCCCTCGTCGTAGCGTCCGTTACCGTTCTGGTCCCTAAACACGTGGCCATCCACGACCCCCGAATGGGGCACAACAGTGGGCGTAGGGGTCTCTGTGACCGCCGGCGTGATCGTAGGAGTGCCCTCTGGGGTGCCTGTAGGCGTCACCGTGCCGGAGAGCTGATCCACGAAGATAAACTGCCCCACCTCGCTCCCCGTGGGCAAGGTGAACTCAATGGTGTTGGCGTCGATCACCGAGCCGCTGATGCCCGAGGGGATCGTCGCCGTGACGGAGGTGTACCCCGGTGGATCCTCCTCCACCAACCGATGGGCGGCCGCAATCGGGCTAACGAAGAACTGGAAGAAGCCCCCCGTTGTGGTCGTCGTCGTGTTGACGAGGTCTCCGCGATGAAGGCGAACCGTCACGCCGGCCAGCCCTACGCCGTAGTTGTCGGTCACTTTGCCGTAGATTCGTTTCATCACCGCGGTGTTAGATGGCGTCGGCGTGGGCGAGGCGGCGAGAACTGTTACTGTGCCGTCGCGCCATTGACTTGAGATTGTCTGAAGGTCCAGCAAAACTCGCAAATCCGAAGAGTGTAGCGTCGTTGTACCTGCCGTTTGCCTGGCCCGGAAAGATATTGTGAACAAACGGAACGTGCCGTTAACGTTCTGACCACGACTCTTCGCCCCAGCGTAGTATACCCAACCGCTCCCACTCGAGGTAATCGCCAAATCTAACGTTGTCTGGTCTGCCGTGATGCTTATCAGGTCTAATAAGGAGGCATTAAAGGTGACCGTACACTCAAGGGTATCCAGATACTGGGAGCCAGCAACAGCCCAGACTTCCATTGAAAAAGTCTGTCCAAAACTCACACTCTGCGTAGAAGGACGCACTTCGACGATGACCGTCCCTGTGCTTGATGCTCGGTATTCTGGTCTTGCCGCTGCTAATAGGGCATCTCCTACAGCGCCGTAATTAGAAGCTAGAAGCGAGAAGTCAAAGATATCCACCTGGCCGTTCTCGTTGAAGTCGGCCTCGGCCCTGAAGCCGCTCTCCCCTCTCTGTGTGCCGTAAGCGCTGGCCAGGATGGCAAAGTCAAAGATATCCACGCGGTTATCCAGGTTGGCGTCCCCTTCAAGCAATGTGCCCATGTCTTGCGCTTCGGTCTGGGTGCTGACGAGCACATTGCGGCGGAGGTTGCGCA
>DAOTVR010000276.1:0-13026 GCA_034436315.1 Anaerolineae bacterium | reverse complement strand
AGATGGAGCGTTACCCCTTTATATCCGTTGAGGTGATGGAAGTCCTACTTCGGGAATACAAACCTGTGCCTGCGCGCCTACGTCCCCAGGATCGCATGGTAGCGCATACCGGCTTTCTGATCTTTGCTCGCAAGGTGGCCTGGTTAGAGCAAACGACCGAAGATGTTGTAACAGAGGAAGAGGGCCCAGAATGCGGGGCAGATAGCGGAGATGCGAATGAAGATGCACGCTCATTTGGATGCCAGCCTCTAAACTAGATTGGAGGTATTTGGGAAGCGAGGAACTTATTGGCGCGCAGAGCGTTGGAAGCGAGGGTCTTGAGAAATCATGAGGCGGAGACCCTCTTCCAAGCTTATCTTGGGGTGAAATCCCAGTTTCTGGCGGGCCAAGGTGATATCGGCGCACAGGCGCGAGACCCCTGTCTCGCCCTCGCCATTAGAGAGACGATGGGTGTCTAGACCTAGGACGCGTTCAATGGTGTCTACCAGGCCTAAAATGCTGGTTTCGGTTCCGCTTCCAATGTTGAAGATGGAGCGTGAGAGGCCTTTTATTTTCCCTGCGCTCACGAGGGCGTCAACAACGTCGCTGATATAGACAAAGTCTCGGGTTTGGTGGCCGTGCCCGAAGATGACCACGGATCCTCCGCTGACCGCCTGTTTCAAAAAGCGCGGGATGACGGGCGCATGCGATGGGGGTAGGGGTTGTCCGGGTCCGTAGACGTTAAAGACGCGTAGGATCACCGTTTCAATGCCGTAAAGCTCGCCGAGAGCCAAGATGTATTGCTCTGAGGCCATCTTGCTGACGGCATAGGGTGAGGCTGGCCGAAGGACCGCATCCTCGCGCACAGGTTGTTGGGCCTGCTCGCCGTACACAGCTCCCGAAGAGGTAAAGATCAGCTTTTTGACTTCCGCATCGCGCATAGCAGTTAACAGGCTCACAGTGCCGCCGACGTTTACTTCGTTATACTCCACCGGATAGAGTATGGACTCTGGCACACTCACTCGCGCGGCGAGGTGATAGACGCACTCTACGCCGTTCAAAAGGGACCACAGTTTAGGCACATCGCGGATATCGCCGCTGGTGAAGGCTACGCGGGGGTCAAGGCGCGCTTTGTCTCCGGCGCTCAGGTCATCTAAAACGCGCACGTGGTTGCCTTCTGCTACCAATCTGTTGGCTAGAGCGGAACCGAGAAATCCTGCTCCACCGGTAATCAACACTCTCATAAGGCACCTCTTCAAACAAGTCTCCTGATTTCATTATAAGGCTAACGAAAGGCACGTGTCAACGCTCATACGGCTGCGTAGGCAGGCGATGTCTCTAGTTGCTGACGGGTGCTCTCAAGGATATTATTTAGTCTAGTTGGGTTGTTTTGGGAAGGGGAGATTGAACTTGCCTTTTGAACGAGCTTATTTTGGGAGGTGTTTGCAAATATGAGCGCTGGTTTTCCGGGCGAGCGTCGCAGGATGCTGCTCAACGGCTGGTGGGATTTCCAGCCCGTGTCCCATGTGGATCTGACCATCCCTTTAGAGCCAAGCGAGGTGCCCAGCTCAGGTTGGGAACCCGAGGCTTATCTCGTTCCCGGTTTCTTTACCGATCATCCTTATCCTGCATCTTGGCGGGAAGGGCGCAGTGGCTGGGCACGCACACGCTTTACGCTCCCGCCCTTGGATGCCGATCAACGCCTTCTGCTTCATGTACGTGCAGCCATTCCTCGGGCACATATTTTCATTAACGGCCAGAAAGCTTACACCCAAGAGGATATGTTTCTAGGCGAGGCAGAGGACATTACGCGATTCCTCCATGAGGGGGAAAATGAGCTGGCTATTCTGCTCACTGAGTTTCGCACTTTTCCTCATCCCCAGACAGGGCGGGTCAGCCTGATCGATGTGCCTTGGGGGTGCTGTATTGCGGCTGAACAGGCAGGGATTTGGCAAGATGTGAGCCTGGAGTGGCGCCCGGCAGTATATATTAGCGACATCACTATACGTACTTCGGTGCGCGAGGGCACGCTGACGGTGATATCCCGCGTGCAGAATTCCGGCCGGGAGCCTTTTGAGGGATCTCTAGAAAACGTGGTGAGAGATGGGAATGTTCCCCTCTTTTCTCTAGCACCTCTTAGAGTGTCCTTGGGTTCCGGCGAGTCTTGCGAGCTAAGTCAGGTGATGCGCTGGAGCGATTATCATCCCTGGAGCCCGGAGGATCCGTTCTTGTACTATCTAGATACCAGTTTATATGGGGCCTCGGGGATCGTCGACGCGCTGCGCACCCGATTTGGTTTTCGCGAAGTGTGGATTGAAGGCCATCGCATTTTGCTCAACGGGCGACCGCAGCGTTGGCGGGGCGAGTGGTGTCACAAGTCGCATAGCCACTGGTTGAGGCCCGAGTACGTGCGTCAGTGGTACCGCCAATTGAAGGACCTTAACATGAACTATGTGCGCATGCACACTTTTCCTCATCCGGAGTATTTTCTGGATATCGCCGATGAGATGGGCATCCTCGTTTGCCAGGAGACGGCCTTATATGGCTCGGGGCAGGCGGGCATTGACACGCCTCAGCTTTGGGAACGAGCACGTGAGCATGTGCGACGTATGGTGCGTCGGGATAAAAATCATCCCTCTTTGGTGCTCTGGAGCGTAGAAAACGAGATGCGCTGGTCGCTCAATATCGTGCCCTCAGCTAAGGAGGAATTGCCCAAACTGCGCAAGCTGTTCAACGAGTTGGATCCCACGCGCCCCGCCTATCACGAGGGAGATAGCGCCCTGTGGAACGAGGATGAGCAAGCGATCATCTCACGCCACTATGGTCCAGCCTGTCACGGACTGGGATGGTGGGACAAGAAGGTGCCTCTCCATGCCGGAGAGATGGGGCGCTGGCACTATGCCTCACCCCATGTAGCTCTCCAGTGGGCTGGTGATGAGGTCTACACCGATTATGCTCTGCTCTCCCGTTCCTTGGGCCAAGATGCCGCACGAATCATCGAGCTCGGCCGAGCCAATGAGGTGAGTTGTCTGTTCGTCTGGAACACATCGGGGCTGGATAACTTCCGTCCGGCTGAAGCCAGGACCTTTTCTTGGGATGATCCTCACAGCCCCTATGCCAAGCCTTTGGCTCATCGACCTTATGAATCCGAATATGCTTGGTGGGAGCGGGGGAAAGGTTACCGCCCGGGCTTTAGCTTCGGATTATTGCGCCACGCTTTTCGGCCCCTGGCGGTGGTAGTGCGAGAGGAGCGCAGCCAGTTCTACTTGGATCGCGTGGTGCCTCACACTGTGTATGTTGTGAATGATCTCCCTGTGGAGGTAGAGGGAGAGCTTGAGGTACGCTTGGAGCAGGGGGGACGAGTTATCTGGCGGGCAGCTCAGCAGCTTGCAATAGGTAGTGGCTGTACGGGCATTGTATCTTGGTCTGTGCCCCTTGATGGAGCTGAGGCGGGTCGAGCCGATCTCGTGAGCTCTTTCCACTCGTCACAAGGCGAGGACGAGGTCTGGCGTAGGTTGCGCCTGACGTCTGCTGAGGTACGAAGCGAGAAGCTGGCTTTGCCTATTGTAGGGGTATGGGGAGAGAGCACACTGATTCCCTGGCTGGAGCAGCATGGGGTGGCCGTTGTGCGCCTTGAGGAAGGTGCCTCGCTTGACCCGGCCCGGATCCCTTTGCTTGTGGTTGGGGAGCACGTTATAACCCCCGGTAGCACGCAGAACCAGCGCCTGAGGGAGTATCTGCAAGCTGGGGGGCGCGCATTGATTTTGGAACAGACTCATTCTCCCTTCCCAGGTCTAGCTATAGCTCGCCAGCCTAGCGAGATGGCCCACATTCGTGCTCCATCCCATCCTGTGTTAGCCGGGGTGGTCCGTGAAGATCTCTGTTTCTTTGGGGACGATCCTTTTGGCCTCCCTTCGTCCGATAGCTGGGTGACAGTATACCCCTATGTCAAACCGACAGATCAGCACCTTGTGAGGCCACTGGTGGATTCCAGTGGAGGTGACTTTGCTACGGGAGGGCTTACCTGGGCGCCGGTCATTGAGACCCAAATTGGGGCAGGGATAGCTATTGCAACCCAATTGCGGCTTGCTGACCGGCTCATGGAGCTGCCCGTGGCGGACCGATTGATGCGTAACGCCTTGCGATATCTGGTGAACGCAGAGCCGCTACAAGCCCAGGAGATCGGGATTGATGCGGAGTTAGCCACTGGCCTTACTCTACCGGCACTTGAATCGTTAGCCGTTCGCCCTCCTACGAGTGCTGGGACGCGGGTCAGTTTGGTCTCTGGAGCAAAGGTGCCAAGGCTAGATCCCTCTGTCTTTCGGGCGTATCTGGCCCTGGGAAATACGGTACTCGTTTGGGGGCTGACCGAGGCGGCCAAGTCGTATTGGGAGGCGGTCATTGGGCGTAAGATAGAGCTTTGGATTCCGGAGCACGCCGTGTATCATCTGGTTGCTCCAAGCAAAGGGGCTCTGCTCGCGGGGATTAGTAACGAGGATACGTGTTGGCTGGACAATTACACTTACCGCTCAACTCAGGAAAAAGAGCCCATCGTGGATGCGCTGTTGAGGATTGATGGATCCACGGTCCATCTAGAGAATGCGCCTCGCTCCGGATTGGACGTCCTTTACGGTGACGAGCAAGCCACAGAGTGGAAGCGCATGCCCGCTTTGAGTGCCCTCTTCGATGGCCCTTTGCCGTGTGTAGGTGGCGCTTTAGTCGAGACCGGTGTGGGGGCAGGGCGGGTCTTGTTCTGCCAGATCCGCTGGCGACCGGATTTGTGGCGTTTCCGGCGTTTTCTGGGGCTTCTCTTGTGGAATCTGGGGCTGCCAATGGCCAGTGACATCCTGTCCGGCGAACAGACCCCCACCAGCGGATGCGTCAGTGAGGGCTATCCTCTAAAGGTGCGTGTGGCTCGTGGCCTAGAGCAGCATGCTCTGGAGGAACTCTTGGCTTTGAGCAAGCGCCGCGTAGAATACTGCTCCGATAATGCTGCCTTCCGTGAATGGCCTGGCTGGAAGTTGATCGACACGCCGGAGGGCCGACTCGGAGCGGCAGGTGTAGAGGGGGAGGGCATGATCATCGTCGGCATTGAAGTGTTCAGCCCGGAGCCGCGCAAGCTTATGCCAACCGTGGGTGGTTTGCCCAATCCCAACTTGCAAACCTCGCTTCATCTTTCGGGGAGCGGCCAAGTTCGCGCTTGGGTGAACGGTGCCCTTTGGGGAGAATACGACCTCCCCCCCGGAAGCTCAATCTATATAGCCGATATCGACCTTGAGGCCGGCTCTAACTTTGTGGTGTTATTTTGGGAGCCGACCACGCCCGATGCGGCTCTTGCCTTTCGTTTTGAGGATAAGGATCGCAGGCCAGAAGTCACTTTTGCTTTCCCATAAGCGAAGGACGTGTTGCCATTGTCTTATTGGGCTTTTACTGCTATAATCCTCGGATATAGGGCCAGACGGATTGCGAAAGAGTGCTTAAAAGCCCAGGGTGTTGGTTTGTGATTGCGATTTGGCCTATTGAAGTTTGGGTGGAGGGACGTTCGCGATGGAGGGCCCTGACAGCCTGGATGCCGCAACGCAATATAGGTTGACTGCGCAATTGGAGGACGGGATTGCGCTTGTGCGCCGGGGTGATTTGGGAGGTGCTCGGGCCATCTTCCGGCGCATCATTCACCATAACCCTTATGCTGAGGAGCCTTGGCTCTGGCTAGCTTGGGTGGCAGAGACTAGGGAGGAGAGTTTGCGCTATCTGCAAGAAGCCCAGGCACTTTTGCCGGAGAGCGCTCGTATTGCGGAGGCTCTACGCTGGGCACAGGAAGAACTCAGTAAAGCTGCTGTGCCGACTGACGACGCCTCGGCGCCGAGGGTTGAAGCGAGACCCATTTCTGATGAAGAGGAAAAGGCCTCCACAGCCACACGGGCCGCGACCGGCGCTAAGCAGAAAGCGCAGCAGGCCGCTCAACGGAGTGCGGCCCAAGCATTTGAGAGCCTCAAGAACAATGCGCCCAAACTGGCGCGCTGGAAGCCCACATTTCAGCGTTTGGGCGCTCTAGCTGTGCCGGCAGCCTCTGTGTTGGCGACCATTGCTGTGCTTTTGCTCGTCATAACCGGTATCTCCAACGCCAAGAAGTCGCGTGTGGTACAGGCCATGGAGCTCCCTACGCCAGTGGCTGATGCTACCTCGACGCCCACGATCAATCAGAGAACACGTTCTCTCTGGGTGCAAGTAGATGTGGCGTGGACGAGGGGGGATTGGGCAGCAGCCATGGAAGCTCTAGAGCGGATCCGGGCGATAGATCCTCAAAATGAGGATGCGCGCAAGCGCCTGGCAGAAGCCTGTTATGAACAAGCTATGAAGTTGATCCAGGCTAATCGCTTAGAGGAGGCCCAAGCACACATTGATGCAGCGATCCGTTTGGATGCCGGCAGTCAGGAGCTCCAACAGGTGCGGCGATTGCTCAAGATGTACCTTGATGGCTTGGATGCCTATTGGAAGCAGGATTGGCAGCGCGTAGTGGACAGGTTAAGAAAGGTGTATGCGGTCGATCCCAATTTTCGCGACACACAGGCGATGTTGGGGCAAGCTTACTATAAGCTGGGCATAGAACGTCAGGAGGCACAGGTTTGGGATGAAGCCCGCGACGCCTATCAGGCCGCGCTACAGATGTTGCCCGACTTGGTTGACGCACGCAATCGCCTGAACGAGGTATTGGCCATTATCACGCCACCTAAACGGATAGAAGTGGACCTCTCGGACTATCTGATGACCGTTTATGAGGATAACAAGCCCATCAAGGTATTCAAGGTCTGCATTGGGCGTCCTTCCGCACCTACCATTCCCGGGCGGTACCAAGTGCTGGATAAGTTGCCCATGGCTTATGCCTCTAAGTGGGATTTGCAGATGCCCTGGTGGCTGGGGATCTACTGGGCAGGCGGTTCGGAAAACGGCATTCACGCTTTGCCTCTCTTGCGTAACGGACAAATCCTGTGGGCTGGTTATCTAGGTAAAGGTTGTTCCTTTGGCTGTATTGTCCTGGATACCCCAGACGCCATATGGTTGTACAACTGGGCAGAAGTGGGCACCGTAGTGTTCGTAAATCCATAATCCGCTCCGAGGCAAGGTATATGAGCTCAGTTTCACCCGCTGGTCTATCCATAACCTGGCTGGATGAGGAGTTGCGCAAGGAGAAAGCTCTCGTTGCCAGTTTGCGGGACCAAGTGGAAAAACAGCAAGTTCTTTTGACAGATCAGGCTCAGCGTATCCTCGCCTTAGAGGATCGGCTGGCAAAGCTGCAGGGGCAGCTTCTGCGGATTCCGGATGTAGAGGAGGCCTTGCGTCACACGCGAGATGAGCTCGTCTTGATGGTCTCCGAGCTGCGCCAGGAGCAGCAAAAACGCGAGGCCGAGTTCCTGCGCAATCGTAACGCGGAACGCGAACGGGATGTACGGGCGATTCAGGCCATTGAAACTCAGCTCAAGCGCTTTGATTCTCTAGATGAGAGATTGGAAACACGCCAGGTAGAGGAGCGCCGTCTAAATGAGGCGCTTTTGCGTCTTGAGCAGGGCCTCGCGGATCTCGCCAAGCGCCTTCCTCAACGCGATGAGACGAGCCGCCAACTGGCTGACCGCATTGAGCATAGCATGGTCAGGATAGGGAAAGCGGAAGAAGCACTAACTTCAGTGCAGAAAGCGCAACAGGATCACCTCTCGCGTTTATTAGCTTTAGAAGTGGCTTCGTCCAAGTTGGAACAACAGATCGGCGAGCTACAGACTGTGCGTCAGCAGTTGATCGAGCAACAAGAGCAACTGCTAGAAAGCCAGCGTCGGGCTGATCGCGATCGTGCCCAGACGATGGCCGACTGGGGGCGCAAGTTGGAGGAGTATGCTCATCAGATGGAAGTCTGGGCCGAGCAGTTGCGTTTCTTTGCCGATCAGCATGAGAAAATGCGCCGCGTCTCGCGAGAGGTTCAGGAGTTGGCCCATCAGGTGAGCCAACAACAGGATCAGCTGCGCCAGACCCAACGTATAGCTAACGAGCAGTTACGCAACGAGTTTAAGGAATGGCGTAGCGAGAACGACCGCCGCTGGATTCAGGAGTTGGAGCGGCTCCAGAAGGAGCAGAACGCCCAAGACGTGCGTGATGATGTGCAGGATACTCAGTTGGCTCGTCTTGAGCAGCTCCGGAAAGATGATTTGGCGAGGATGATCGCCTTGGAGGAGCGCCTGAGCGCTTGGCGCGAGGAATTTCTAGTGGAATTAAGGCGGATCAAGGAGGCCCAGCTACAAGTTATTAAGGCGCAAGGGAAATCCTTGCAGGATTTGCTCACAGAGTTGCAGGGTCTCGTGGAGGAGGGGGCGTAAGAGCTGTGTTTGTGATCGGCACAGCGGGGCATGTGGATCATGGCAAATCCACCTTGGTCTACGCTCTTACTGGTATTAATCCTGACCGGCTGCGTGAGGAGCAGGAACGGCAGATGACCATTGACCTGGGCTTTGCTTGGCTTACCTTGCCCAGTGGTCGCGAGGTCAGCATCATCGACGTTCCGGGCCACGAGGATTTCATCAAAAACATGCTCGCTGGCGTGGGGGGGATTGATGTGGCATTGTTTGTGGTCGCAGCCGACGAATCTGTAATGCCTCAGACTCGCGAACACCTGGCTATCATTGATCTGCTGAAGGTGCCTTATGGCGTCGTGGCGTTAACTAAGAGCGACCTTGTGCAGGACCCGGAGTGGCTAGAGCTGGTCCGTGAGGAGGTCCGCGAGGAGTTGCGGGGGACGGTGTTGGAAGGGGCAAGCATTATCCCGGTGTCGGCGGTCACCGGCAGAGGCTTGCAGGAGCTACTTAGGGAGTTGGATCGGATACTGGATGGCGCCCAGCCCAGGCAGGATTTAGGACGGCCCAGGTTGTCTATTGACCGGGTATTCAGCATCGCCGGTTTTGGTACAGTCGTCACTGGAACTCTCATAGATGGCCGCCTCACGGTGGGGGAAGAGGTGCAAATCTTGCCGGGGGACCTGCGAGCTCGCATTCGCGGATTGCAGATGCACAAGACCAAGGTTCAGGAGGCCTTGCCCGGCTCTCGGGTGGCGATCAATCTCAGCGGTGTGGCCGTTGAGGATTTGCGGCGCGGGCAAGTAGTGACTCGCCCAGGTTGGCTGGAGCCTACGATGCTTCTTGACGCCCGCCTGAAGCTTTTAAATAGAGTGCCCTGGCCCCTCAAGCATAATGCTGCAGTGGAGTTCTATGCCGGCTCAGCCCGTGTGGTCGGCTATGTACGTATTCTCGATAAGGAGCAGCTCCTTCCGGGAGAGATGGCCTGGGTGCAGCTTCGCTTGGCTGAGCCGGTCGCCGTGGTGCGCGGAGATCGTTATATCGTGCGTTTGGCTTCTCCTAGTTTGACTCTGGGAGGTGGGGAGATCGTCCAACCCCATGCGCCACGGCGATACCCGCGCTTTCGCTCGGAGATCATTGCCAGACTAGAAGCGTTGTCGCGAGGCACATGTGCAGAGGTTTTCCTGGAACTTTTGGCCGGCACAACCATCCTTGAGGCGCGGGAATTGATACAGCGGAGCAACTTCTCCGTTATGGAAGCCACAAGGACACTACGAGCCCTCGTGGAAAAGGGAGAGATCATCATACTAGCGGCGCAAATACCTGAGGAACAAGCCTTGGCCCATTGCGCGGTCCCCTTGCTTGCGCGCAATACCTGGGAGGGGCTACTCACGCAGATCAAGGAAATACTTGAGGCTTATCACGAACGCTTTCCGTTACGCGCTGGGATGCCTCGCGAGGAGCTCAAAAGCCGCCTGCAAATGGGAGCGGAGCATTTTAACCTGATCTTGGAGCGGGCGGCGAGAGAAGGGGAGCTCGTGGTCACTCCTTTGGCTGTAAGACTACCTGCCCATCGCGTGGTATTATCGCCCGATCAGCGCCGCGCTGTGGACAGAGTGTTCGCTATGTTTCGTGCCGATCCTTATATGCCTCCGTCTTTGGCCCAGGTTGAGGGGGAATTGGGCTCAGAGCTATTGCAGTTCTTGCTTGAGGAAGGCCTTTTGATTAAAGTGAGCGATAGTGTGCTTTTTGATGCCGAAACCTATGCTGAGATGGAGCGTCGCGTAGTGGCTTACCTTAAGGAGCATCAGCGTATTACGGTTGCCGAAGTGCGCGATCTCTTTGGGACGAGCCGCAAGTACGCGTTAGGGTTTTTGGAGGATCTTGATCGCCGCCATATCACGAAAAGGTTGGGGGACGTGCGCATTCTGCGCTGAGCTTAACCTGCCGAGTTAAAGGTCGTCTCTTATCCTTTACTGCGGGGAAATGCGAGGTATCTTAGATGCCCGAACGCAAGATAGAATTCACGGTAGATGAACAATTTGCCCGGCGGATGGCGGCTCGCGCAGCGGATTTGGGCCGTGATCTGCCCACCGTCATCCGGCAACAGATGGCGGGATGGTTGGGCGATTGGGGTACGCGTTTCTCGAGGTATGTCGTTCAGCCCGGCGATACGTTGGGAGCGATTGCTGCCAAGTTTTACGGCGATCGTTCCAAGGCTGCGGTTATCGCTGCCTTCAATGACATCGCGAATATCGATCTGATTCACGTGGGCCAGGTTTTATACCTGCCCGAGGTGGGTCCGGTTGCCCCTTTGCCGAAGGGAGAATCGCCCTACATCTTTGGTTTACATGATCGCGGGGGCGAGATGTATATGGGTTGGGCTGGTCGCAAGGGGTGGGTGCTCTGTACGGAGGAATTGGGGGCAAATCGCAACGACTGGAGTAGCAAGTCCTATAGCGACCTAGCGGATGCCGGCTATGGGGTTATTGTTCGTCTGAACCATGGTTATTGTCCAGCAGGTACATTGCCCTATTCGGATCGTTATGAGGACTTTGCTATCCGCTGCGGTAATTTTGTAGAGAGGTCAAGCGGCTGTCACATTTGGATCATCGGCAATGAGATGAACTTGGCCGTGGAGAGGCCGGGTGGGCCGGAGAACGGCGAGTGGATCACTCCTGAGAAGTATGCGAAAGCCTTCAAGCTTTGTCATCGGGAGATCAAACGGCGGCCCGGCCACGAACAGGATCAAATTGTCTCGGGGGCCGTGGGGCCGTGGAATATTCAGACCAGTTACCCCTCCAATCCAAGCGGTGACTGGATCATCTATTTCCAAGATATCCTGAAAGCCCTGGAGAAGGAGCTAGGGGGGATTGCCATTCACACGTACGCCCGCGACCCAGATCCGGCGAATATCACCAGCGAGTTACGCATGGACCCGCCTTTCCAGCATCGGCGCAAGATGTTTCGCACATACATAGATTTCATGGAGGCTATTCCTCAGTCATTGCGCCATTTGCCGGTCTACATAACCGAGACGAACCAGAATGTGCCCTGGGCGAACGTAAATAGCGGTTGGGTTCAGGAGGCCTATGCAGAGATCAACCGCTGGAACAGCGATCCGAGCCACCAGAAGATTCGTTGTATGCTACTCTTCCGTTGGGAGACCTATGATCAGTGGCAGATTCGCCAGAAGACCGAGGTGATCAACGATTTTCGTGCAGCGCTGCGGCACGATTACCGTTGGTATGGATAAGTGGAGAAGCAAGATGGAAGTTTGGAAGGAGTTCTGGAGAGGATTCATAAGCCACGCGCGCCAACGGAGGGATCCTATGCCTAAGGGAGAAGAGAGTGCGCCCGAGGTTATCAAAGAGCCGCCCATTCAGATCGATGGGCGGGTGATGACGGCGCAGGAGTTTGTACGCTATGTGGAGGGCTTGGAGTTCCCTGCACCCCTCCCGACACGGATCTTCCTTCACCATACCTGGAAGCCCACGCGGGCTGATTGGCGAGGGTACGATACCATCTTGGCCATGAAAAGATACTATGAGCGGCAGCTCTGGACGGATAGTCAAGGTCGTGTCCATGAGGGTTGGGATGCAGGGCCGCACCTCTTTATCGCTGATGATGGGATCTGGCTTTTTAGCGATCTCAGGTATGATGGTGTGGGCGTTTATGGGCAGAACTATCGCTCACGACATGTTGAGATGGTCGGGAACTATGATGAGGAGTTGCCTAGTGGCGCCATTCTTGAGAATACAATTGCTGCCTTGGGCATTCTGCATGTGCGGTTGGGCTTGGATATCCAAAAGCTCAATTTTCACCGCGACTTTTCGACCAAGACCTGCCCTGGGCGGATGGTCCAAAAAAGCTGGATCATACCTCAAGTGGCCAAATGGATTGAGGACTATCGGCGAACCAAAGAGGATACAGAGGCCTCTTTGCGTAAGACATTGGTGGGGATGATTCAGCAAAACTTGGTGACGGCGAACCCCCAAGCTGCGCTCGCTAAGGCCGGGAGGGCGCGGGGGTTGCTTGGGGCGATTACCCAAGAGATACCCATGGAGATCGATGATCAGGGCTATGTGGTCCAGTTCTTTGCGGAGGCCCTGATCGTGCCAGTGAACCAGTGGGATAAGGTGCAATCCCTCCGAGAGTACGAAGAGGCTCAGCGGCGCAAAGTAGAGAGGCCCCGAGCGGCCGATGAGAGGGAGCTTGTGGCACCTCCCCATGACCCGTATGACTTTCAGGGCTAGTGCGTTTCGCTATTATGGAGGTCCTGGCGCGCTAATCGCCGGACATTTTAAGATGAGTCTAAAATCATCGTTATTGTTGAGTAACAGCCCTACAGATTGTGGTGTTTTAGAGCTCAAGACCACGACCGGTAGCGCCTGAAACTGAATTCAGAAATTGGGGATCACGGCGCTTGCAAAGTCTGAGAAGAGGGAAAAGGAATTGAAAAGAGACACCTTCCTGAGGTAGTATAGCGGCCCACACATCCAAACTACCAAGGAAGGTGTCCCATGGAATATAACACCTGGTTGGCCCCGCTGCAAATCGGGGAAGAGCCACTGCTCATCGATTTGACGCGCTTGATCGCCTGCTATCGTGAGGTGGAGGATCGGCGGGATGCCCGCGGGCTGCGCTATCCGCTGTGGCTGTTGCTCACCATCGCCACCTTGGCCAAATTGGCCGGGATCAACGAGCTCCA
>DAOTVR010000275.1:0-3574 GCA_034436315.1 Anaerolineae bacterium | reverse complement strand
GACGGCAGCGTGGTCATCCCCGAAGTCCTGCGGCCTTACATGGGTGGGATGGAAGTGATCCGCTGAAAAGGGATCTTAGCTACAGCGACGAATGTCACTGTGTGCGCTAGGGGCGGGTCCCAGACTCGCCCCTAGCGTTGTGGTTTTTGCTGAACGGGGCTATTCTCTATACCCCCTGTTGAAAATCTCGGAGCCCAGACGCCAGACGCGACTCGCTTGACACGGGTTCTAAAGCAAATATAATAGGAATAATTATCATTATCAGAATTTGCAAGAAAAGCCATGCGCCGGACTCTTATGCCCTCCGGCTTGCGCTTGACGCCACAACGCCGAGCTATTCTGGAGGTACTGCGAGGTACAGATAGGCACCCCGAGGCGAGCTGGATCTACCAAGAGGTGCGCAAGAGGCTGCCCAGCATCAGCTTGGGCACGGTCTACCGCAACCTGGTTCGCTTGGCCGAGGCCGGGCTGATCCGGGAGCTGGTCCTGGGCACGCAACCAAGCCACTGGGATGGCCGTCCTAGCCCCCATTATCATGTCGTGTGTCTTCGCTGCCATAGGATCGTGGACGTTGAGCTGCCGGGCTTGGCTACAGAACTGGAGGCAAGGGCAGCGCGCGTCTCCAACTTCGCCATACAGGGGCATACCCTACATTTCGTGGGCCTCTGCCCCCTCTGCAAGGCCAACGTAACAGGCGCTTGACGGCTCTCGTCGTAGCCTGTTAGAATGGAACTAACAGAACGCCATTTAGAGAGGAGAGATTCAGATCATGAGTACGTCGGATAACGCCCTTCAAAGCATCATCCGCACCGCCATTCAACGCGAGATCGACGCCTACACGCTATACAGCACGGCGGCCAAGATGGCCCAGAACGCCCAGACCAAGGAGATACTCCAAGACCTGGCTACCCAGGAGGAGGGTCACCGCAAAAAGCTGGAGGGGTTGCTCGCGGGCAAAGTGTTCAGGGTCCTCTCCAAGACCCAGCAAAGGAAGGTGGTTGACCTGAAGATCACCGACTATCTCGTTGAAGAGCCACTGGCTCCCGATTCTGATTTCCAAAACGTCCTCATCGTGGCCGGCAAGCGCGAGAGGGCCAGCTTTGAGCTTTACTCGGCGCTGGCCAGAGTTGCGGAAGACACGGACACCAAGAGGTTATTCGAGTTCCTGGCCAACGAAGAACTGACCCACAAGCACCGCGTGGAGAGCATCTACGACGAGCTCGTCTATAAGGAGAACTAACGAGCAGACAAACTCTCAATATAGACGTCCTAGTTACGCCTCATCGTGGGCCGTGCTCGCGCTCCGAGGCGCATTACTTCACTTCAAGGGAGACAAACATGGCCAAGTACGAGTGTCTTGTGTGCGGGTATGTCTATGATCCTGAGGTAGGTGACCCGGAGAATGGGGTTGCTCCGGGTACGCCCTTTGATAAACTTCCTGACGATTGGGTTTGCCCTCAGTGTGGAGCGGGCAAGGATATGTTTGAAGAGATGAAGGCCTAAGAGGAGCTTTGATGCGTTTGGTCGTCATCGGAAATGGCGTCGCCGGGGTTACAACGGCTCGTCTGGTGGCCGAGCGAGACCCCTCGGCGGAGGTGACGATCTATTCCGAAGAGCCTTATCCCTACTATGCGCGGCCACGCCTCATCGAGCTGCTCGCCGGGCGCGTTGCCCCGGAGGACATGGCCTTTTATCCTGAGGAGTGGTACCGAAAGCGCGGCTTGTGCGTTGTGTTGGGTTGCCGGGTGGTGCAGCTCAAGCTCCAATCGCGAGAGGTCATCCTCGCTAATGGCGAGCGCATCGCCTATGATCAGCTCGTCCTGGCCACCGGCGCACGCCCCTGGGTCCCGCCCATCAAGGGAGCAGATGCCGAGGGCGTGTATACCTTGCGTTCTATGGACGACGCCCTGGCCTTAAGAGATCGGGCCAAAGAGGGCAAGCGAGCGGTCATCCTCGGCGGCGGATTGCTTGGCCTGGATACGGCTATGGCCCTTCGGGTACATGGCATCGGTGTCACCGTGGTTGAGATTGCGCCACACCTCCTACCACGCCAACTGGATGCCCAGGGCGCGGCCGTGCTCCAAAGGGCGATCGAAGAGCGAGGCGTGGATATAATCACGGGAGATGCCTGTGAATGGATCGAACCCCGGAACGGGCATTTGGGGCTGAAACTGAAAAGCGGCCGCGCCCTTGAGGCCGGCCTGGTGGTCATCTCTGCCGGTGTGCAACCTCGTCTTGAGCTGGCCCAAGAGGCGGGATTGAGCTGTAATAAGGGTTTGGTGGTGAACGAGCGCCTGTTGACCAGCGCGCCCGACGTGTACGCCGTGGGCGATGTCGCCGAATTCAACGGCCGGATCTGGAGCATCATCCCCGCTGCGCTGGCTCAGGCTCAGGTCGCAGCGGCACAGATCTGTGGGGAGAGGGACATCCTCTACAAGGATATCGTGCCCAGCACGACCTTAAAAGTGACGGGGATTGACTTGACTTCTGTGGGCGAAGTGAATCCCCAGGGCGATGGCTTCGTCGAGGAACGCCGCATAGATGCAGCCAAGGGGATTTACAAGAAACTGGTGATCCGCGATGGCCGCGTAGTGGGCGCCATCGTCTTGGGAGATCGCTCTGGGGTTCGGGCGATCACCCAATTGATCGAGCGCAAGGTGAATGTGTCAGCTTATGTTGGTACGCTGCTCGACGAGGGATTTAACCTCGCCAGCCTGGTCTAAATCGGGGTTTACAGTCTGCGCGTGAGGAGGCGAGCATGAACGAAAAGATCATTCAGATGCTCCAGGAAGACATGAAGGGCGAACATCAAGCCATCATCCAGTACTTGAGGCACGCCTATGCCATGGGTGAGGTGCCGATGGCCTTTGAGATCGAAGCCATCGCCCGAGAGGAGATGCGCCATCTGGATTGGCTGGCCGATGCCATCGTCGAGCTGGGCGGCAAGCCGACGATGGAGCGCGCCCCAGTGGATTTCTCACCGGGCAGCGTGGAGGCGCAAATGCTTAAGGATGTGGGACTGGAACAAGAGGCGATCGCCCAGTACCGCCGCCACATGGAGGCCATTGAGGATGAGGAGCTGCGGCTCCTCTTGGCACGTATCGTCCACGACGAGATGGCCCATCAGGAAAAGTTTGCTGCCCTGGCTGAGGAGGCTCGTCGCGAGGCCGAAGCTGCTCCGGCAACCCCTGTAACCCAGCCCACCGCGCCGCCTTCGGAAAAGCGCAAGCGTCTGGCCGAGATCCTCAATCAAGGGGTGCGCCACGAGTACACCGTCACGTTGCAATACCTTTTCCACTCCTTCATGGCCCAAAGCAAAGAGCTGGCCGAGGAGATGCAAAATATCGCCATCAATGAGATGCAACATATGGGCTGGCTTGCCGAGGCGGTGGAAGAGATAGAGGCCGAGCCGGATATGAGCCATACCGAGCTCGTCCTGACCGACGATCCTGAGGAGATGCTCAAAGCCGATATCGCCGTGGAACGCGAGGTGACCCAGGCTTATACCAGCCAGCTGCCCGAAATTGAAGACGAGAACTTGCAGAAGTTGGTCACGAGCATTCGCGATCACGAG
>DAOTVR010000274.1:0-17741 GCA_034436315.1 Anaerolineae bacterium | reverse complement strand
ATCGCCCTTACCTTGTCGTGGTCTACTCTCTCCCAACGCCATCGGCCACGCCAAGCCGCACGCGCACGCCCACATCCACCACGACGGCAACCCGCACGCGCACGCCCACACCTAGCAATACTCCCACGGGCACCCAAACGCCGAGGACTGCCACACCCACTCCTACGCTCACCAGGACGCCGACAGCAACTCCCACCGAGACGCAGCCTCCCCATCCCGGCATGGAGGTCGAGAAGCACTTGGTCGCGCCGGCCGGCCCCATCGCCGTGGGCGATGTGTTGGAGTTCACCATCACCGTGCGCAACACCGGTGACGCGACGATAACGGCCATCCAACTCACCGATGCATACAACCCCGGATGTCTGGACTTCCTAGATGCTGCTCCTCCCCCCGACGCTGTAGACGAGACCCACGGCTCCCTAGTCTGGGATCTGACCGCTCACGTTGGCCCCCTTGATCCCGGCGAGGCGGTCGAGATCCGGGTCCGCTTCCGCGCCGTGAACGCCTGCGCGTTGGAATGGAATTGCGTCGTAGCCAACGCCCCCCTGCTTCGGCTCCACGACGAATGGTGCGAGGATTATGGCATCGATCCCGACTCGCCCCAGATCGAGGTAGCCAAGTGGGCCCCCGACCCCATCGTCTGCGCCGGCGATGACTTCTGGTTCCAGGTTAGGATCACCAATACGGGCACGGTGCCCGTCTCCTCCATCCAAGTGACCGATACCTACAACACGGCCTACCTATCGTTCCTTGGGGACCCACCATTTGGCGGGCCGGATGATGGGGAGCTAACCCACGCGTTCGGCTTCCCCGGCACAGGGATGCCCCCGGGCGGGTGGATAGGGGGTGGCATGCTGTTTCGGGCCAAAGCGCCCACCACCTCCACGGTGAACGAGTTCCGCGCCACGGCCAACGATCGCGCCGACACCCTGCGCACAGCGAGGGCTGCGGTGACCATCCTCCAAGCTGCCGGCCCCTGCGAGGGTAACCTGGTCGCCAACGGCGGCTTCGAGAGCGGCCTGGCCGATTGGTTAGCGGTGGAAGGGACCCCGCGAGTCGGGACGTTGACCCATTCTGGCTCTCGCTCCTTGCTCCTAGGCATCCTGCCCGACGAGCCAGACGCATACCGTTCGGACGTTGTTTCGCAACTTGTGGACATCCCCGCTGACGCCCACGGTGCGGAGCTGCGCTTTTGGTACTATGTGGACAATCTCGACGACGATATCAATGAAAACGGTTTCTTGGCTATGGTCGGGTGGCTTGATGCCGACGGAATTCCGCATTTCTGGGAACTGGTACGCACTGTAGATAGTGACGGCTGGCGGCAGGCGGCGGTGGACTTGTCCAGCCTTGCCGGCGCGCGTGTGCAGATCCTGTTCGTCGCCCACAACGACGGCTCGAATGTAGGCCCGGTGTGGGCCTACGTGGACGATGTGGAGATCTGCGTCTCCCGGTGTGGCCCGGCCGTGCCGCCCTCGGGTGGGCAGCCTTCCAGCTTCTGCTGGAAGGGGGGCTACCCCGACTATGCTCCCAACGGCGTGCCCGACTTTGACCAAGTTGGCCGCTTCGCCGACCCCCGCGCCCGTGCCGATGGCCCCGCCGCCGCAGCTAACTCCCTGTGGTGGTTTGATTCCAAGTTCGAGTCCGGTTCCACGCCCCCGCCGACCATCTCCGACGGCTACCCCCTGGTGGAAGCCTATGGAGCCTGGGACGACCACGACGCGCGCAACGTCTCGCCCCTGACCCTAGACCTCGCTGCCCGCGCACACACCGATGGCCAGCCGGGTAGCCCCTGGCAGTGGATCGGCACCCGACCCGATGACTTGGCCAACGGCCTCCGTAGTTATCTCCAGGCCAAGTGGCTGCACAACGACTACTCCGTCACCCTGGAGCAGGCTCCAACCTTCGATCGCGTCTACGATAAGGTGCTTCGTAGCGATGACGTGCTTCTGCTCCTCGGCTTCTGGGAACAACAGCCCGATGGCTGGCGCCGTTTGGGCGGGCATTGGGTTACCGCTGCCGGCGTGGATTGCCTGGAGGGAAAGCGCATCGCTATCAGCGATCCCGCCCTCAATAGCGCCGAGGAAGGCTACCCCGGCGTCTTCGCCCCGGCCTCCGGCCATACCCGCGGCCACGCGCCCTCCGTCCACGATGATGCCGCCTTCCTCTCTCACGATATCTACGACGTCTGGGAGCGCCCCGGCCCGAACGAGCGCGGAGTCTGGGGCCTGGTGGGCTACTTCCGCCCCGACCCCGACGGCTCCGGGCTCTACCCGGACATCAACGCCTTCTGGGGCGCCAATACTCCCACCCAATGGGCAGCGTCCCAGGCCAGCGACTATCAGGGCGGACCGATTGAGGTCAGTGTGGAATACATGATCCTGGTCGCCCCAGTCCGCGAGGCGGTCGCCCTTGAGCTGGCGCCTCGTTCGGTGACCGCCGCGGTGGACGAAGTCTTTGCTGTGGAGATCATCGCTGAGAGCGCCGCGCAATCCTACGAGACCATCCAGGCTTACGTGAACTTTGATCCCGCCTACCTGCGCTGCGTGGATGCGGCGGGCAACCCGGCCACGTCCATCACCCCTGGCGAGCCGACGTTTATCCTGCAGAACGCCGTGGACAACGCAGCCGGCCAAGTGAACTATGCCGCTCGGGTGCCCTTTGGTAATCCTCCACTCACCGGGCGGGTGCGCGTGGCCACCATGTACTTCCGCGCCCTGGCCACCACCCCGGTGGGAGGCATCCCCCTGGAGTTCAACTGGACTACGCCGCGCCGCACCGAGATCCTCCTCGGCTTAGATTCCATCCTCGGAAGGATCGAGGAGTCGGCGGTCACCATCGGCGCCTCAGGGAGCATCTCCGGCACGGTCGTCTTACAAGGGCGTCCGGCCGCGCCCCATGCGCGCTGGGAGATCCCCCTCACCGTAGAGTTGCGCGACCCAACCACCGATGCCCTGCTCCAAGTCTTTTCCCCGCGCACCGACAACAGGGGACGTTTTGCCATCGCAGGAATCGCCCCCGGCACCTACGATTTGCGGGTCAAAGGGATGCACACCTTGGCCAACCGTTGGTCCGGTCTCAGCCTGACTAGCGGCGTTCATACCCTAAATCTGGGAACCTTGCGCGAGGGCGACGTAGATAACGACAACGACGTGGACGCCACCGACGCTTCGCTCCTCAACTTGGCCTTCGGTAGCACCCCTAGCTCCACCAACTGGGACCCCAGGGCGGACCTCAATGAGGACGGCGTTGTAAATGGCGTGGACATGGCCCTCTTGGCGGCCACATTTGGTCAGCGAGGGGATATAGAGGTTGGCTCTGCGGCCTCCTCCCGGTGGCGCGCCGCCCTAAGAGGAGCGCCAGAGTTACCATCACCGCTCGCGCCACTCGCCGCTTCCCAACCGGTGACGATCACTTTCGTCCCCAGTCCCATCAACGCCTCTGTAGGTGACGTCTTCACGGTAACCGTCATGCTTCGCGCGGGCACCCAGCCGGTTGACACCGCCGACCTTCATATCCGCTTCCCCCAGGGAAGCCTACAGGTGATAGATGCAACGGGCAACCCAACGAACACCGTTCAGCCGGGGGCTTTCGCTTCGGTGCTGGCAAATAGCGTTGACAACGGCGCAGGCAAGATACGCTTCGCAGCCACCATGCCCGGCGGCTCGCTGACAGGGGATATCACCGTAGCTACCATACGTTTCAGGGCGATCGCGTCCACCCTCAGCCCAAGCTGGTTGCGCTTCAGCGTGTGGCCTCCAGAGGCAACGACAGCGAGCTATCACGGCCAACCCGTCCTAACCGGCTGGCCGGCGACACGGGTCACAGTGACCGGCGGCTCCAGGCTCTATCTGCCGCTCTTACGCAAAAGGTAAAGGATAAGCCGGTCGGGATGACTTTTAGACGCAAAGAGCCATCCCACCGGCGCCCGCATCTGCAGCGCCAGTCGGTTGGCCCGTGTCGGGGTTAAAGCATATGGCGTGGACGAGCGCCAGTCCGCCGTGGCTTGCGGGCAGGCGCACGATGGGGTGTCTCTTGCGCACTTCGGCACACACGTATTCGGGTATGCGCGCCTGACATTTGATCACCTCACCCTCGCAGTCAAAACGCGGCGCAAGCACGGCATCGGTGATACTCATCCCAAAATCAAGCACGTTGAGGATCACCTGAGCCAGTGAGGTGATGATGCGGGTTGCCCCCGGCGCGCCTATGACCAACAAAGGCTTCCCATCTCGGTAGACGATCGTCGGGGACATCCCTGTTGTGCGCCCCTTTCCCGGGGCTATGGAGTTCGGATGCCCCGCGAAAGGATGGAAATTCACCATGGAGTTATTGTACATGAAGCCCAGCCCCGGCGTGATCACCCCCGAAGAGGAACCCAGCGAATGCGTCAAGGCCACGCAATTTCCCCAACGATCCACGACGCTCACGTGCGTCGTATCAGGTGGCTCGGTAGGCGTGAACGCAACGGACATGGCCGCCCCCCCGTCAATGCGCTTGCGCCATTCGGCGGCCCGTGCCTTGGAGGTCATCCACCCTAGCGGCACGGCCACAAACTCTGGGTCACCCAGATAGGGGTTACGGTCGGCAAAAGCCGCCTTCATGGCCATGGAAACGCGATAGATATACTCCGGCGTGTTATGGCCCAAAGCCGTCAAGTCGTAGCCCTCCAAGATATTGAGGATGGCCAGCAATGTTGGGCCACCATGTGGTGCCGGCGAGGTTGCTATAGTGTAGCCACGATAGGTACCAACGAGGGGTTGGACTTCTCGCAATCGGTAGTTAGCCAGGTCTCCCTGGGTAACAAAGCTGCCCCCTCTAGCTAAATCGTCCGCCATTCGCTGGGCTAATTCGCCACAATAAAAGTCCTCCGGTCCCCTCTCGGCGAGCTGCTCCAAAGTGCGCCCGTAATCGGGGTTACGCAAGATCTCCCCAGCCTCGTATGGCGAACCATCGGCGTGCAGGTAAATACGGCTTGCCTCGGCATTGCCCCGGATATAGTCTAGAAGCGAACAGGCATTCACATGGCTTGCTTTAGCCTTCCAGCTGTTGGCCAAGTGTTCATCTACTACAAAGCCCTCGCGGGCAATACGCGCCGCAGGGGCCAATGCAGCCTCCCAAGAGATGGTTCCCCAGCGGGCCAACAGGGCCGCCAGTCCCTTCACTGCCCCAGGAGTGCAGATGGACTGATACCCAAGGTCGTTCACCTTTCCTTGCAAGAAATATCCCCAGCCATCGGGATTGGGACCTATGACGATATCTTGCCACATCTCAGGCCTGACCAGCGACCCCGCTAGAGCTGGCGCATCTAACATGACGGATGGGCTTCTTCCACCCGATCGCTCTCCAGCCAGATACACGTTCGCCAGACAGTACCCGCCGATCCCGCACATCTGTGGGCTAATCACAGCCTGCACAAAGGCACAAGTCACTGCTGCATCTATGGCGTTGCCGCCGGCCATCAAGACCTTGGCGCCCTCCTCAACGGCTTGAGGTTGCGGGGCAACGATCATGCCGTTCATAGACTCCCTCCCTTTCGAACTCAAAGGAGCTCCAGCTCGGGTTCAATGAGGCGACGAGCGACGAACCCTTTGCTGCCATCTACCAATACCTCCTCGCCGTTTCTGAGCAACTCCGTAGCGCCTTTCACGCCAAAGACCGCCGGCACGCCATATTCTCGCACCAGGATGGCGGAATGGCTCAAGAGAGTGCCGGTTTCAGCAACTACTGCTGCGGCTACGCCGAAGAGGGGGCTTAGCTCGAACAACGGCTCGTGACAGACCAAGACCTCGCCGGGCAAAAGGCTGGTTGCCTCACTCAGGGCATTAACCACTCTCACGCGTCCCTCGGCAGACCCGGGGGAAACGGCTAACCCCCGAAACAGATCCTCATCCTCTTCCGACAAATCTCTCCCGAAATCGGAAGGCAAAGGCTCCTCACTCAGGATTTCGGGCGGTGCATATCGCCACCATCTCCGATAAAGTTCTCTGCGCTCTTGTAAGAGATGCATCACCCTTTCCGGAGCCATCTTATCTTCCAGATAATCCAGCAATTCGCGACACCCCAGCAAACTCGCGTCCTCCGGTATCTCGGCGACTCCCTGCGCACATAGCCGCCTTCCCACTTCACGCACAACATCGCGCTCAAGGAGCAAACTGAGCAACACCGGCTCGTCGCGGTCCGCGCGCAACGAGGCATACCTTCGCGCGAGGCCCAACACGTAACGATAGACAAAGCGACGCCCTCTTCCTAACCGCCTCCAAACACGACGTTCAGCTTCTTGTAGATAGACCCTGCGCTTGGTCATCTGGTCTTGCAAGGCGCGCCCCTTATCTTGTCGGCAGGTGCAAAAAGCCCCTCGTGCTGCGAGGTCATCCTCTCGCCACAGACAGATATCTTGCTTCTCAACCAAGGGATTGCCCTGAAGATAAAGATGGCGATAACGACGGAAGAAACGGCGAAAAGCGGCCTCACTCTCGGACTCATTGGGATAATCAGTTTGAGCAAGTTGGCAAAGCTCCTCATCCCGCCGGTATAGTTGATCGTGCTCAGCGCCAAGCAAAGCCCAGAAATCGTCGTCGCTGCCCAGCCAGTGGCGATGCAGATCCAGCAATATCCTGGGGATTAACTCGTAGCTATCCCCCAACCGTCCGCTCTGGGAGTAAAAAGCCTCGCCAATGGCCATAACCTCTTCCAAGTAGCGGGCAAGTTCCTGCTTGGACAGTACCGAAAGGTCGACTCCCTCATTGAGGACATCAAGTCGGGGACGCTTTTCCCTCCACAACGCACGGAACTCCCGATCCAAGGTACGCGCAGCAACAAGCCGCCGCAAGTTAAGTAAGAGACGGCCAAGACCCGCGATTTCGCCCATTTCAGCTGAAGTCAAACGGCGCCAACGGGCATACAAGTAGCCGCAAAGGAAAAACTCATCCCGCTCCAAGTAAGGCAGAAAGAGGCGATGAGCCTTACGCATGTAGGCTGCATTTAGACGCTGACTCCGACTCCGATGATACCCAGAATAGGGCCGCATAGCTCGCGGCGAGGAACCCGGCGAGCGGACCAACTCCAACGGTCCACGAATGGTGCCAACGTCGCGCGCAGAGGCGGGCAAGTAAGGGGGAGCCTTAGTTACGGGGAAAACGCGCAGCAAGTAAAGACGATCATCAACCACTGCCCACTCAATGGCCTGAAAAAGCAAGGTATGCTCATCCAACAAAAGGCCCAGGCGCTTCAGCTCCGTCCCCAAAACGGGTTCGTCTGGGCCTTCTCCATAGGGATCAAGGTAAAAAGTGCCTTTGTGTGCTCCCTCCTGGATCTCCAGAACAAACGTATCCGGATTGCCGGTGATTGGATCCACAGTGAAAAGCATCCCTTTAGTGGCTGGAATGATCATGGGTTGGAACAAAACGGCCATTGCTGAACCGAGCAGGTCGATTCCGAAGCGATAGGCATAGGCGAGGGCCTTAGCGCTAAAAAGAGAAGTCCAGCAGCCGACCACGGCCTCGATCGTAGCTTCCTCGCCAGTCACGCCAAGATAAGACTCGTGCTGGCCGACAAAAGTGTGCCGGGGGCCATGTTCGTGGGTAGCCGAGGAGCGCACGACGATGGAAGGACTCCCCAACGTAGCTCTCGCCTCGCGAATCACTTCTAATACCTCGTCCGGCACGCGCCGTACGCGGAAAGCCTCGCGAATGGCCCACTCGGCCGCCAGAAAATGCGGCACCGCCGAGGGTTGCATCGTGGAGAGAATCGAAGCGATCTCACCTTGCAACCCTCCTTGGCGCATAAAACGACGATAGAGCTCCGTAGAAAGGGCTACGCCGGGCAGCACCGGACATCCCAAGCGTATCGCTTCTCCCAAGCGAGCAGCTTTGCCCCCGTACTCTGATAAATCCTCTAATCCTATGTCCCCCAGAGAGCGATACAAAGACATCCCTCAAACTCCCAGGAAGGCAAGGTTAATATGACAAAGCGGGAATAAGAGCGAGCATAGGATACCATACACAAGGCAGTAGCGCAATCGCCTCGCAGGCTATCTACAATAAGAGGTTCGGAGGAAGGAAAGTAATAAAAGAGGAAAAGAGGAAACCGCTCCTCGTCGCCGATGAGGCTGACAAGCGCCAAAAAGACTTGGGGCAGGATAACTCATTACCCTGCCCCAACGTCTAGACCTAACGACAAGTTTCTAACTGCCGCGCCTGGCTCAACTCGGTCCAAAGGTCTGGCGCTAAAGTGGAGATGCGCTCCTCAAGTTCGTGATCGCCGATCTCCGTAACACGCCCTTTGGCATATTCCTCGCTGATCCAGCTCAAAATGGGGGCTAAGCGTGCATCCCGTTTGTCCAACGTCACTCCAAAGTGAGACTTGATCCAGTGAACAAGCCCTGCCGCGCCTGAATTCTGGCCAATCAACACCCGTGCCGGGCGACCAAGCAGGGCTTCCGTATCGAAAATCGTATAGATCTCCTCATCTTTCAACAGGCCATCGGCGTGGATGCCCGCCCGCGTCGTGTTAAAGTCCTCACCCACTAGAGGCGTCATAGGCGGAATCTGATAGCCCAGTTCCTTGCGATAGTAATCGGCGATCTCGGTAATGACCCGCGTCTCCATGCCATCCGTCGTGCCACGAAGCGCTGCGTACTCAAAGACCATCGCCTCAAGAGGGATGTTACCCGCGCGTTCGCCGATGCCTAGAAGAGTACAGTTCACTGCGGAAATGCCATACAGCCAGGCGGTGCCCGCGTTCACCACAGCCTTATAAAAGTCATTGTGTCCGTGCCATTCAAGCCGCTCGTTGGGGAATCCGGCGTAATGCCACAAGCCATAAGCTATCCCCGGCACGCTTCGTGGTAGAGCCACACCGGGGTAGGAAACGCCCAAACCCAACGTATCGCAGGCACGCAACTTGATGGGAATACCGCTTTCCGCAGCTAACTTGCTAAGCTCCGTGGTGAACGGCAGAACAAAGCCGTAAAAGTCAGCGCGCGTGATGTCTTCTAGATGCACCCGTGGGATAACACCTAGCTCCAGAGCGTCCTTGACCACGGCCAGATATTGCTCCATCGCCTGGCGCCGAGTCATCTTGAGCTTCTTGAAGATATGATAATCAGAGCAACTCGCCAGGATCCCCGTTTCCGCAATACCCATCTCCTTGACCAACAAAAAGTCTTCGTGGCGCGCGCGAATCCAACCCGTGATTTCCGGATAGCGGTACCCTAGTGCACGGCATTTTTCCACTGCACGGCGATCTTTTTCGCTATAAAGGAAGAACTCGCATTGGCGAATGAGCCCTTTCGGTCCCCCTAGCTCGTGCATGAACTTGTACAGTTGCACAATCTGCTCAACAGTATAAGGTGCGCGCGCCTGCTGCCCGTCCCGGAAAGTCGTGTCCGTGATAAAAATCTCGTCGGGAGGGCGCATGGGCACATGGCGATGGTTGAAAGGGATCTTGGGCACGCTCTTGAAATCATACAGCAGGCGATATAATTGTGGTTCCTCCACATCTTGGAGCGTATATTTATATTCCGTTTGCTCCAATGTGTTGCTCTTTTTACTAAACTCTAACATGCAAACCTCCTTCCTTACCTAGAGCACCGACAACTATCTATGAAGACGAAACCCAATCCCTATGGCCAGCCCCAGATAATCAAAAGACTAGACTCCCTAAAACGAGAAACTGGCTTGCCCTTTTCAACCAAGCTAATCCAAGGCCTTCAGAAGCGACCAACTTAACGCCCATTTGCCAACGCTTTCCAAAGGCTTTCGCCGAAACCCCATATAATAAAAAGGCGCTCAATGGCAAGCTGAGCGCCTTTGCCGAAACTTGTAATGATAATACCAAAAAGATTTGCGTTTGTCAAGAGAGTTGCGACGTGCTATGATGTTGGGCGTCGACCGTACCGATGCTTGCCTTGCCGATTCACAATACACTCAAGGAGAATCGTTCTATGAGCCCCAGCACCAGCACGATACCCAGCACGCAACCGCCAACTTTTGAGAGCCTTGGCGTAAAGCCTTTGATCAACTGCTATGGGACCTATACTATCATCAGCGGCTCACGAGCTCTCAAGCAAGTTACCGAGGCCATGCTTGAGGCTACCAACCACTACGTGCATATGGATGAACTCATGGAGAAAGTCGGTCAAAGGCTGGCCGAGCTCACTGGAGCCGAGTGGGGATATATTGCCTCGGGCTGTGCTGCTGCCCTGACCGAACTGTGTGCAGCCTGTATCGCGGGAGGCGACCCCGAAAAGATGGCCAGATTACCCGATAGCAGGGGTATGAGAAACGAGGTGATCATCCAAAAGGGGCATCGTAATCCCTATGACCGAGCCTTTCGTCTGGCGGGAGCGGAGATGATCGAGGTCGTTACTGTGGCCGATCTTCGCGCAGCTATCAGCGAGCGCACGGCCATGGTGGCTTTCATCGGCGACCTTGAGAACTTGGGACAAATCCCGGCCCAAGAGATGATTCGTATTGCTCACGAGCACAACCTCCCCTGCATCGTAGATGCGGCAGCCCAGCGCCCCGACGTGCCCAACCGCTACCTGTTAATGGGGGCCGATGCCGTCGCCTATAGCGGAGGCAAACATCTCCGAGGTCCACAAGCATCAGGTTTAGTGCTTGGGCGCAAAGATTTGCTACAGGCGGCCTTCTTGAACAGCGCTCCTCATCATGGCGTAGCGCGCCCGATGAAAGTGGGTAAAGAAGAGATCATGGGTTTATTGGCTGCGGTTGAGGCCTGGATCCTCGGGCGCGATCACCAAGCGGAATGGCGCATGTGGGAAGGCTTCTTAGAAACCATCCGCCGTGCCGTAAGCACCCTACCCTCTGTGCGCACCGAGATCCGCCAACCCGGCGTCGCCAATGTTGCCCCAACCTTGTTCATTTCCTGGGACGAAGAGGTGCTTCATTGCACGCCATCGGAAATCCAACAGGAACTTTATTACGGCGAGCCACGCATCGCCTTGCATTGTCTACCTGACGGTCTATCGGTTATGCCTTTCATGATGGAAGCCGGGGATGATGAGATCGTCGCCAGGCGCCTGCAAGACCTTTTGCGTAGTAAACTCGTCCGAGAACCCGTTTCACCTGAGGAAGCCCCTCCTCTGGCGAACGTAGCCGGCACTTGGGAAGTCCACACCCAATATATCTTGGGAAAAAGCGTCCATTCCATGAACCTTCGTCAGGATGGAAACGTTCTGAGCGGCTCATATCGCTCACAGTACTCGTTGACCGAAGTTAAAGGAAAAGTCAGAGGTCAGGAAGTCAAGTTCTCTGTAGTCCTCGGTTTTGAAGCCAACATGGTTGAGTATGTCTATACAGGTCTCGTCGAAGGCGATACCATGAGCGGTACGGTCACATTGGGAGAGTACGGTAGTGCCCAATGGACGGCGCGCCGGGTAAGCTGTTAGCGATGCATTCCAACATAGCATAACATGGAGAGCAGATAGATGTCGCAAGAGATTGAGCATAGCCCAAAGCGGCAAGGTATGCTCGCAGTTGATGAAAGCCGTTGTCAAGGATGTCGAGCGTGTATGGTGGCCTGTTCGCTGGTGCATGAGGGGCAGGTTATCCCCTCGCTGGCGCGCTTGCGCGTTATCCTCGACCTATTTCTGGGCGAACACAGAATTCACTACTGTCATCAATGCGGCAAGGCCCCTTGTGCTAAAGCGTGTCCGCAGGGAGCCATCCGGCGAGACGGCACAAGAGGCTATTGGATCGTAGATCAGGACCTCTGTACGGGCTGTGGCCTTTGCGTGGAAGCTTGTCCCTTTGAAGCCTTGATAATGCATCCGGGAACCGCGAAGGCCATAATCTGCGATACGTGCGATGGGCAACCCGAGTGCGCCGCCAGCTGTCCTACTGGGGCCTTAACCTGGCGAACCCCCACAAGCTCTGAAAGAACGTAAAAAAACAAGATAAACCCGCTTTTTAAATAACGAAATAGAAAGGCTTGTAAATAACATATGGTCTTGCCACCTTTTAGTGGACGGATCCTTCACGTTGACCTCACCAAGAAAGAGATCTCTATTCTCCCGACTCCTGATTACGCCGGTCTGTATCTTGGAGGACGCGGATTAGCCGCCAGGTTGGCTTGGGAGCTGATTCTCCCCGGCGTTGGCGCCTTTGATCCGGCTAATCCGCTTATGTTTATGCCCGGCGCTCTCGTCGGCACGCCGGCGCCCAGCTCAGGGCGGGCGACCATCACGGGCCTGAGCCCTCAAGCTTACCCCTATGAGTGGTACACCCGCGCCAACCTGGGAGGACACTGGGGAGCCGAACTCAAATACGCGGGTTACGACGGCTTGATCATCGTCGGCTGTTCCCCACAACCCGTTTATCTCTGGGTAGAGGACGAGCATGTTGAGCTTCGAGATGCCGGCCACCTTTGGGGCTTGGGCTTGATCGAGACCCAAAGGCGCTTGGCTCAAGAATTGGGGAACGATGTGCGCGTAGCCGCCATCGGCCCGGCTGGTGAGAACCGCGTCCGCTTCGCTATCGTGGCCACTGGCACGGAAAGCGCTGCGGGCCAGGGTGGCTTTGGGGCTGTGATGGGCAGCAAAAATCTCAAAGCCATCGCCGTGAGGGGTCACCGTGGCGTTCCGGTGGCTAACCCGGCCGAAATGCTGCGCAGGTCTCGCCAAGTAGCCAAACGGATCCTCGCTCATTATGGTCGGAGCACCCTTGACGACTCCCAGAAGATGCCGGAAGGAGAAAGGTTGCCTCCTTGTACCTACCAGTGTCCCAGAGCATGTGGAAGGTTCTACCAACGAGTGCCAGGCGTCGTGCATCGTGACCGAGCCTACAGCGGTCACCTTTTCTGCTGCGCGCCCATCTTCGGCAGCGGTCACTTTACAGGGATCAAACTCGGCTTTGAGGCGGGTTTTGAGATCGCACAGTTATGTAACGATCTGGGCCTCAACCATTGGGAGTTCATCTTCGGCCTAGTACCCTGGCTGCGTCGCTGTCAAGCGCGGGGAGAACTACTCAAGATGGATGGCGATACGCTTGACTTCAGTGATCCACATGTCTGGGTCAACTTTGTGACGAACATCGCCTTCCGGAAAGGTTGGGGGGATATATTCGCCGAAGGAGGACCGCGAGCTGCCGCAATCCTAGCCACGGGTCAAGACCTGATCGGCGAGCTCTATCCGGCATGGGGCCAAGCCTCTCACTGGGATGGACACGGCTCGTTTCCTTCCCCCTACTTCCCTTACTGGTTGGTCACCGCTTTGCAGTGGGCTATGGATACACGTGACCCTATGGGCGGAGGGCACGGTTACACGACCAACATTTTTGGGTTGCTTAGAGAAATCAAGCCTCACGACCAAATAGCGTTGGAGAAGCTTCGAGCAGTGGGCCAACACCTTTATGGCACTAGCGCCTCCGTGGACCCGTTCAGCGGATATGAGGGGAAAGCCGAGCCTGCCGCTTTTCATCACGACCGCGGTGCCCTCAAAGATAGTCTGGGGATCTGTGATAACATCTTCCCCATGCTGACGGATCCGAAAGCAGATGACTTTTTAATGCGTATGGATGGAATCGAAGGGCGAGATCTTGAGTATTACCTTTTCCAGCCTGCCAGCGATCTGGAGATCTCCAAAGAGGCGTTTTACCGCATCGGAGCACGGATCTTTACCGCCGAGAGGATGCTGGCCATCCGCAACTGGGGGCGATCAAAGGCCACCGATGAGACGATCATACCCTACCTTGAACAACCTGAAGGTAGTACGAGCCCTTACTTGCGAGAGCGCATCACGTTGGATCCCCAGCGTTTTCGTGCTCTCCTGAGCGAATACTATGCCCTGCGCAACTGGGATCTCCAGACCGGACGGCCCAATGAAGCTTGCCTGCGAGCGCTAGACATGGACGAATTTTTATCCGCACTGGAATAAAGCCTCGCGTCCAGCCACGCGGAGAAGCGAGGAAAAGAAATAGACAAAGGAGACAAACATGGAAAAGCAGCTTATCATTCCCGAAGGTACCGATGTACAGAAGATGGTCATCGCGCCTGCTGTACGTGCCGGCGATTTCTTGTTCCTTTCCGGAACCGCTGGCGCCAAGGGAGGCAAGCTCGCCGGGCCAGACATTGAATCTCAGGCTCGACAAGCCCTTGAAAACCTGGGAGAAGTATTAAAGGCGGCCGGATCATCCTTTGACAAAGTGGTTAAGGTCAATTGCTACTTGACCTACCCTATGCGCGACTTTGCCGGCTGGAATAAGGTGTTCAAGGAATTCTTCCCGCATAACCCCCCAGCCCGCACAACTGTCGGCGCCCCGATCGCCATGGAGGGCGCTATTATTGAGGTAGAGCTTATCGCTCTCGCTTAGCCTATCGCATCCTTGGGTGCGGCTGAGTGAATGTGACGCCTTGCACATGACTCGCGTCCCCGATTTTCCTCAGGGACGCGAGAGCGTGCTCACTATCTTGAGGGGAAAAACACGTCATGCTTCAATACGACCTCTTGCTCAAGGGCGGCGAAGTCCTCCTCCCCGCTACTAGCTTTCGTGGCAAATTGGATGTGGCCATATCCCAGGGGCGCATTGTCGCGATGCGGGAGAACATCTCTGCCGACGAGGCAAAGCGCGTGCTAGACGTCCGAGACAAGCTCGTCGTGCCCGGGCTGATCGACCTTCACACTCATCTGGGGTTTGAATTACACACGCAGGTCGTTGATCCCAATGTGTATTGCCCGCCGGCCGGCGTCACCACAGCCGTAGATATGGGCAGTACCGGTGCCTTTAACTTCCTCTGGTACAAAGACCGTGTCCTGAGCCGAACCCAAACGCGCTTGTACGCCTTCATCAACATCGCCTCTATCGGCACAACGGCCATTCACACGCCTTACTACGTGGACAACTATGGTCGCTACATTGATGTCCCCGATACGATCCGCACGATAGAGGAGAACCGACAGCATATCCGGGGCATCAAGGTCTTTGCTACCTCCAAGATGACCGGCGATTGGGCTCTAGATGCCGTGCGCGCCGCAGTGCGCGTTGGCGACGCGGTAGAGCTGCCTGTAGCCGTCCATATCTCTCAACAACCTCCCGCCCTGGAAGCGATCCTCACGTTACTGCGCAAGGGTGATATCATCACGCACACCTATACCCCTCACGACCAAGGCATTCTGGATGAACGCGGCAGAATCCGCCCCGAGGTCAAAGCGGCACGGCATCGAGGCGTGATCTTTGACTTAGGACATGGAGCGGGGAGCTTCTCCTTTGAAGTGGCGCGCAAGGCCTTGGCACAAGACTTCCCGCCCGACACGATCAGCACGGATATATACTATGTAAACATAGAAACCCCCGTCAAAGACCTGCCCACTACTCTATCCAAGCTTCTGAACCTGGGCCTCTCTTTGGAAGAGACGATCGCCCGGGCAACCTACAATCCGGCACAAGCATTGGGCGATAATCGCCTTGGGACGCTTGAGCTAGGACACCCGGCCGATGTCACCGTCCTCTCTCTCCATGAAGGCCAATTCACTTTCGTTGACTCCAAACAAGAGACCCTCCAGGGGAAGTGGAAGCTAGAATGTGAGGCGACGATCTTTGACGGCGAAGTTGTTTATCAGCGAGCAACGCAATAAGCCTCGCACAACCAGCGATGATCAACGAAGAGCTTAAGGAGAACGATGAAAGCGATCAAAGAGATCCTGTGGGCTGAACGAACGCGCGAGGAACTTTCGGATTGGGCTAAGCGTGGCACAGTGGTGATCGTGCCCATTGGCTCCATCGAACAACATGGACATCATTTGCCCGTCAACACCGACGACCAGACAGTGGAGTATGTCGCCCGCCGGGCCGCATGTCTTGCCGATGCACCGGTATTGGTTACGCCAACTATCCCTTTTGGTGTCTCGCCTCACCACATGATGTACGGAGGTACCATCTCTCTCCGCGTGGAGACGGTGATCAACCTTCTCCGAGATATCTGCGAATCCATCACCGCTCACGGTTTCGAGCGCATTCTCATACTCAGCGGACATGGTGGCAACAGCAGCACCATCGGCGCCGCAGCGCTAGAACTCAAATACCGCCTGGATCGAGAGATAAGGGCCATGTGCTGGTGGGATCCTGTTCCCGAAGTATTTGAGGCTGTGCGCGAGGGGCCCAAAGTGGGCATTGGCCACTCCGGAGAGATGGAAACCTCTACCATCCTATTCCTCTCTCCTGAGAGTGTCCGCCGAGAACGCTACAAACTGGTGAGCGGGATCACCGATGATCCTTCTTTGGCCACCGAAACGAAAGGTGAGAAGGTCTTGAATGCGGCTGCAGAGGCCATAGCCAAGCTGTTAAAGGAGATGGCCGCCGCCCCAGGGCAAAAAGTCAGCGGGATCGAGCCCGTGACGAAAAAGTAATAAAAAGAGCCCGGATTCATTTCCCCGGGCTCTTCCTATAGTGCCCCCGGCTGGACTCGAACCAGTACGTCCTAAAGGACACAGGCCCTCAACCTGCTGTGTATGCCAATTCCACCACGGGGGCAATTATAGTCGTTATTATAGGTGTCTTTGCTGCGTCTGTCAAACTTAAAACCCTATGACAAGGAGGTCACAATGCCACGTTTCAGCAGCGCAGAGGAGCTTTATGCCGTTGTCCGTCGTATGATCACTGCTTTACAGGCCAACGAGGCCTTTAGGGCCAAAATCGCCCAGACCGAGGCTTCCGTCGGCTTTAACGTGACGGATCTCAACGCAGAATTCAATCTCAGGTTCTCTAAAGGCGAGGTAAGCGGCGGTCCAGGAAGCAGCAAAGATTGCACCATCGCCGTCTCACTCACGAGCTCGGTCTTGGATAACATCTTCTCCGGCAAACAGGACCCCGAGTCAGCCTATACGTATGGCTCACTCTCTCTGCGCGGCAGCGAATACACCGCCGAAAGCATGTTACGCTTTATGCACGACATCATTGCCGCGTATAAAGTGGCCACAGCCTAGAGCCTCGGGGAGAAACCAGCACGATCCATGAATAACACGCATCGTGTTGATCCTCCTCCGCAGTGAGCGTGTTCGCGGATACAAGACGCTACAATCCGGCTCTAGCCAGAGTTTCACTGTCCGCTGTTGAGAGAGGTTAAGCGTTTACGCCAACACAGCCCCTAATGGCCGGCTCAGCTTGGCATACTCGCTGCTCACCTCTAGATTCTCAGCGATCAGCACCGACGCCGATTCTGAGAGGGCAAAGATCCCGTGCCAGACTCCCGGCGCTACGCTTACTGGCCGATCGAGGAAGAAAGCGTGTACATTGCTCTCATCAAAAGGGCCCTTGGGAGCCACGAGGAGGATCCCTGCCCCTTGCACTGGAGCAAATAACTCCTCAGTATGAGGATGATTCTCCATGTCCTGGGTAGCGCGAAGGGAGCCCTTGAGGATGGCCATTCGCCAGCCCGTGGGCTTCTCTGAGCGCACCAAGACATGAAAAGGAACGCCTGTCTTCTCCAGCGCGGGCGTCCAATCTACAACGGTACCGAAGGGTGCAAAGGATTCTGGCGTAATTGCCTCTATCTTGACCGAACCGAGAGCCATCTCCCCACCTCCTTACTCGTTTCTCAGCCAAGTCGCCCAAGACATTGGCGACGATTCCCCGCAGTCCTCTCCCTCATGGGTTTGGTGTTGTTGTAGGCTGTAAGGGTACATAGGTCGCCTCTTGCGTGGGCGAGGCTGTAGGCGTCGGCTTGACCGGCGGCTGGTCTAACGCGCGCTCCAGCTCACTGCCCACGTAATAAGGGATCATATA
>DAOTVR010000273.1:0-4891 GCA_034436315.1 Anaerolineae bacterium | reverse complement strand
CGGAGATCATCGCCCAGTTGCGCGAGACGGGCACGGTGACCGAGGAGGTGATGGGGCGGCTGCGGGCGGCGATGGGCCCGGCGGCGGACGAGGCGGACCGGCTGGTGCGGGCCATGGCCGAGCAGATGCGCCAGGCCCGCCTGGTGGCCGAGGCGGAGGCGCAGGTGGCCGAGGCGGAGGAGGCGCTGAAGCGCGTCCGCGAGGAGGTGGAGGGGCCCACCAGCGAGGTGGCCCGGCTCCAGGGGGAGCTGAAGGGCATCACCGAGCGTCTGACGGCGGCCCAGCGGGAGCAACGCGAGGCCCAGGACCGGGTGGCGGCGGCGCAGCGGGACCTGGCCGAGGCCACCCGGCGGGTGAAGGAGGCCCAGGCCGACCTGAACCGCGTCACGGCGGAGTACGAGGAGCAGCTTGCTCCCCTGCAGGGGCAGTTGGACGGGGTGCGCCAGCAGATGGAGCAGCTGCGGCGGGCCAAGCGCGCGGCGGAGCTGCAGAAGGTCATCTCCGATGCCTCGGCCTCGGATTACGAGCGGGAGATGGCCCGCTTGGAGCTCCTGGAGCTGCAACTCCAGGATCAGATCGACCTGAAGCGCGAGGAGCAGAAGCAGGCGGAGGCGGCGGCGCGGCAACGGCTCCTGGCTGCCGAGGCGGAGGAGCGCGCTCACCAGGCGTTGGTGGAGCAGTCCCAGCAAGAGGTGGAGGGGATCAACCAACGCATCGCCGAGATCAAGCGCGAGCAGGAGGCCAAGCAGGCGGAGCTAGAGGCGGCGAAGGAGGCCGCGCGGGTCAAGATCGAGGCGGCGGAGAAGGAGCTAGAGGCCAAGCGCGAGGCGCTACGGGCCGCGCAGGAGGCGCAGCGGGCGGCGCTGAGCGAGATTCAGGCCGCCGAGCGGGTCGCGGAGATGCGCCGCAAGGACATGGAGCTGGTACAGCGCCAGCGGGAACTCTTGCAGCGCATAGAGGAGCAGCGCGAGCGGGAGGCGGAGCGGGCGGCCAGGGCTGCGGAGCGGGCGCAGGCGGCGCTGGAGAAGCGCGGGAAGGCGACGGATGAGGCGGCCCAGGCCGATCTGAAGTACCGCCTGGCCACGGCGTCCACAACGGAGAAGATCGCCATCCTGCGCGAAGAGCTCTCCAAGACGACCAAGGGGAGCAAGGAGTACTGGGAGATCATGACCCAGATCGCCCAGTTGGAGGAGCGGTCCGCCAAGGAGGGGCTGAAGATGGGCGAGGCCCTGAGCAAGCGGCCCCCGCTGGTCAAGCCGGAGGAGACGGCCCAGGTGGAGGCCCAGGGGTCGGCCATTGAGCGGCTGGCGGGCCGCTTCCCGGTGCTGGGGCAGGTGATGGGCTTCGTTAGGGAGCGCGCCGAGGTGGTCAAGGCCGTGCTGGTGGGCTTGGCGGGTACGGCGCTGATGGGGCTGGCCCAAGCCGCTCTCCCCGCCGTCGCCGGGGCATTGGTGGGCCTCGTGGGGTCGTTGGGCGCGTTCGCCTCGGCGGTGCTCTTACCTGCCGGGGCGATTGGGGCGCTCTACCTCGCCTTCCAGAGCAACTTCGGCGGCATCCGCGACACGGTGCTGAGCGTGTTGGGGATCGTGGGGGAGGCGTGGGCCAACCTCTGGCCGCAGATCGCCCAGACCTTCGGGCAGGTCGTGGGGATCGTGAGCCAGACCATCGCGGCGGCCAGGCCGATGGTGGCGGAGATCCTCAACGGCATAGGGCAAGCCCTGGAGCGCGTCCGGCCCGTCCTGGAGGGCTTCGCGGCCTTCGTGGGGCAGATGGTCAGTGACCTGGTGAGCGTGGCCCTGCCCATCGTGCGCGGCGCGGCGGAGTTCATCGGCGAGCAGGTGCTGCGAATCGTGGGCTTTTTCCAGGAGAACATGCCCCTCATTCAGGGGGCCGTGCAGGTATTGGTGCGCGTGGCCACGGCGCTCCTGCAGGGGTTACAGGCGGTCTGGGGCGCCGTTTTCCCGGTCCTCGCGGCGGTGGCGACGGGGGCTTTTGAGGCGGTGAAGGCGGCGATTGCGACCGTGGTCAACACCATCCTGGGGATCGTGCGGGCCTTCTTGCTGGCGCTCAACGGGGATTGGTCAGGGGCCTGGCGGCAGATACAGGCCGTGCTGCAGGGGGTCCTGGATGGCCTCCTGCGGATCGTCATCGGCTTCCTGGACGGCTTCCTGGGCCGTTGGGGGCTGAGCCTGCAGGGCCTGTGGGGGATGGTCACGGGCTGGGCCAACGACGTGGCCACGGCCATAGAGCGCTTCTGCGACGGCGTGGCGGGGCGCATAGAGGCTTGGCTGAGCGGGATCGCCGAATCGTTCAGCACATCCTGGAGTGGCATCCGCGACTTCCTGCAGGGCCTCTGGGAGCGCTTGGCGGAGTGGCTGGGGGACGCCTGGGATAACCTGTATGAGGCGCTCCTCGACTGGCTCGGCGACGTTCGGCGGAGCTGGGAGAAAGCTTGGGGTGATGCGCGGGACTTCCTGCACACCACCTGGGAAGCGATTAAGGGCAACGTCACCGAGGCCCTGGGTGCCGTCTGGCGGGCGATCAGCGGCAAGGTGACGGAGCTGTATGAGGCGGTGACCAAGCCGTATCGGGACGCCTGGGATTACCTCTTCGGTCCTACGGGGCTATGGCCGAGGCTGCTCGCCGAGGTGGGCAGCCGCCTAGAGACGGTGCGCCAGGCGATCTTTGGCGCGGCGGGGAACCTCCTAGAGGCGCTGAAGAAGCCCTACCAGGACGTGTGGGAGTTCCTCTTCGGCGCGGAGGGGCTATTCAAGCGGATCATCCGGGCGATTACGGGGAGCGACGCGGGCTCCTTCGTGGAGCAGCTCAAGAGCCACTTCGCAAACGTCTCCGGGAGCATCGTCTCCGCCCTGACCGCGCCGTTTGACGCCGTGGAGCGCTACATCGGGACCCTTTGGGAGCGGGTCAAGGGGCTGTTTAAGCTGCCGCACATCCGCATCAGCTGGGAGGACACGGACATCCCCGGCGTGCGCCTCCCCAAGTTCAACATAGAGTGGTATGCGCGGGGGTTGGACGCTATCTTCAGCGCGCCGACGCTGATCGGCGTGGGCGAGGCGGGGCCGGAGCGGGTCATCGTCCAGCCGCTTGGCGCGAGGCGGGAGGAGGCCGTGGCGGAGAAGACGGTGCAGCACATCTACCACCTCTACGCCAGCTTCCTGAAGCCGGAGACGCCGACGAGCTTGAGAGACCTCTTGCGCGCCTTAGAGATGGGGGTGGGATAGGATGGCCTGTCGTTGGACGTTACGTAATAGCGCGGGCGAGGGGCTGGAGTTCACCGAGCCCTTTTTCCTGCGCGAGTCGGACGGGATGGGCCTGCCCGATCCGGGCTACATCGTGGCCACGGACAGCGGGTTGGACGGGGCCCTGGTGATCGGTGGGTATGCCCAGGAGAGGCGGCTGCAGTTCGCGCTGGAGCTGTATGCCGCAAGCCCCAGCGAGCTTGCGCGGATGCGGGACAGGCTCTACAGCCTGCTCGCCGATTTCAGTAGGGAGTGCACCTTGCGCTGCACGCGCGAGGACGGCACGGTGCGGGAGATCGCCGTGCGCTACGCGGGCAACCTAACCATGCCGGTCAAGGCGGGGGAGGTGCAGAGCCAGAGCGTGGTGCTCAGCCTTGTGGCCCACTCGCCGTGGCCGTATGACCCTGAGGAGACCATCTGGCTCTTCGGGCTTCCGCCCGGCGTGGAGCAGTTCGGCTTCCCCCTGGACTTCCCGGTCAGCTTCGGTTCTGGGGGGTTGGAGGCGAGCACGACGCGGACCTATGCGGGGCAGATCCCCTGCTACCCGGTGATTGAGGCTTACGGCCCGATGACCGGGCTGGTGATTCGCAACGTCACGACGGGGGAGAAGCTGGACCTCTCCAGCTATCACCTGGAGGTGGGGCGGATGCTGAGCTTCAACCTGAACCAGCGCTTCAAGACGGTCACGTTAGACGATGGCACGTTGCTCACGGGGTATCTCTCCGCCGACAGCGACCTGGGGACGTTCCACCTTGAGGCGCACCCCAAGGCGTGGCGGGGGGTCAACGAGCTCAGCGTGCAGGCCTCCGGGTGCACCTCCAACTCGTTTATCCGTTTTCGCTTTCACACGCTTTACGCTGGATTCTAGGAGGTACGATGAGCGAGTTATCCTTTCCCTGGCCGGACACGACGGAGGGGGGCGGGCAGGTGGGTGATGGGCGCGAGTACACCCACTTGGAGTGGCAGGGTTGGTGGCGGCTGCTCTTTTGTGGCGGGAAGCCATCCAGCTACGGCGTCCTGCCGTTATTGTCCGATGAGGTTTTGGGCAAGCTGGAGGTGAGCTCGCCGGGGGCCAACCAGATCATGGTCAACACCGGGGCGGCCTGCGTGAACGGCTGCGCGTACATCGCCGATGCGCCGGTGAGCCTGTCCGTGCCGAGCGCCAGCTCCGGCACGACGCGCAAGGACCGGGTGATCCTGCGGGGCAAGTGGGATACGGGCACGGGGCAATACGCCGTGCGCGCGGCGATCAAGCAGGGGACGGCGGACAGCTGGCCGAGCCTGACGCAAAACGAGGGCGGGACGTGGGAGATCCCCTTGGCCCGTTACGTCATCAGCGACACGGGGGTGATCAGCGGGCTCACGCAGGAGCGAACCTACTGTCACTTCGCCACGAAGGTCTCGCTGGAGATGTGCGATGACGACATTGCCGCTGCCGCCGACCTCGCGGCGCACATCGCGGCCACGAGCGCGCATGGGGCCACGAGCAGCGCGACGGCGGGGCGGCTCGTCTTACGGGATGCCAACGGGAGGGCGCAGGTGGCCACGCCCGTTGACGCCGGGGACATCGCCCGCAAGGACTATGTGGACGCGGTGAGCACATCCCTGAACAACCATGCGACGGCGGCGAC
>DAOTVR010000272.1:0-1987 GCA_034436315.1 Anaerolineae bacterium | reverse complement strand
TCAGAACAATCAACGAGGCCTCGGAGCACATGTTGGCCGATCTAGAGCTGAGCCCGTTGAGCAAGCGCACCTATCACCATGGCCTCAAGGCATTCCTCCGTTTCCTCCATTCAAGCCAGGGACACTTTGAGGAGGCCGACATTTTGGCACCCTACCCCATCGCCGCGCTCAACGAGGACACGCTTGCCGCTTTCAGCCGCTGGTTGCGTGAAAGCTACCCCGACCCGCGAGCCAGCTCAGGGGATCCGGGTGTCATGTCGCGCACGGCGCGGCTCTACCTCGTAGCTGCTAAACGGTTAATGAACTGGCTCGACCTGCGTCATCTTCTGCCACCCGGCGTCTCTTTCGAGCGCATGGTGCGGCGCATCGATCAGGGGCGCGGCCAGCGGCGACAGGGTTATCAGCAGCGCAAGGTTGACCCCGATGTAATCAGAGTCTTGACGCATTATATGCGGCAACCCCTCCCCGAAAGAAAGGGGGAGCGTCGTCTCGCCTTACTACGCAATCGGGCTCTGATGGCCTTACTGTACGATACGGGCATGCGCATCAGCGAGGCTCTAGCGCTTACACGGGAGGACGTCCTCGACGGGCGCGCCCGCAAGATACGCTTAAAGCGCACGAAGAACAATCGGCCGCGAACGGTCTTTCTTTCCGAGGAGACCCGGCGCCTCCTGCGCGACTATATCCGCGAGCGACACGACGGGCCTTTTGCGCCTTTGTTCGTCTCACATGGGCGCGACAAGGGCTCAGCGATCACTCCCAGTCATGCCTGGCTTCTCGTCAAACGCGCGGCTCAAGCTGAGGGACTATATGCTAATACCTCTCCCCATTCGCTGCGCCACCGGCGTGCACAGGACTTGCTTGACGAGGGTATGCCCCTAGAGTGGGTGGCAGCACTCCTAGGACACCAGCACCCTGATACGACAAGGGTGATCTATGCCTGGGAGACCGATGAGGATCGTCTGGCCGACATGATAGAGACCTATGGGCTCACTCCTAGCCAAGCCCAGGAACAAAGCCGCGAAAAAGGGGATGAAGAGGTAAACGACAGTCACTGAGCCAGGCGTTCCCTAGCCAACGCGGCGGCCCCCAGAACGCCAGAATGGTCTCCCAGGGTTGCACGCACGATGCGCACACGCGCAGCCTCGGCCTTGTTGATATAGTGTTGCTCGGCGACACGGCGCACTAACTCTAGATAAGGCTCACCCATGCGCTCTAGCATGCCCCCGCCCACGACGACGATCTCTGGGTCCAAGAGATTCACACAGGCGGATATCAGGATGCCCAGGTAATATTGAGCGCGTCGCACTGCCTCGCGGGTCGGCTCATCGCCGGCGTCAAAGGCATCGCCTATAATTCCTGCGCTCATCACCGTGTGTCCTGTTTCTTCCATAAGCTGAGGGATAATACTTGGCTGCCCAGAGGCAAGGGCGAGACGGATATCCCGTTCAATGGCCGTACGGCTGGCCAGAGCCTCGGCGTGTCCTTTCTCTCCACACCCGCAAACGGGACCATCTGCAAGGATGACCATATGTCCTACTTCTCCGGCCGAGTCGCGAGCGCCAGAACGCAGTTTGCCGTTCAGGATGATCCCCCCGCCGATGCCCGTGCCCACAAAAATGGCCAACATATCCTTCGTGCCACGTCCGGCACCATAGAGATACTCGCCCAAAGCGCCGACGTTCACATCATTGTCCACAGCAACCTGCAGACCAATCCGCCTGCCGACTTCTTCTCGCAGCGGGTAACGATTCCAGGTCGGACCCAAATTGGCGCAACAGACCACTATGCCCTCTTGCGGATGAACGGGGCCCGGTACTCCAATGCCGATGCCCGCGATGTTCTTCTTGCGCATGCCGGCCCTTTTGATGGCCGCCAGGATAGCGCCAACCATTTGCTCTGTAACGCCGGATGCGCCGCGCTCTCCCTCTGTCTTGCATTTGAACTCGCCGAGTATCTTGCCTTTCTTATCCACCACGGCGGCGAG
>DAOTVR010000271.1:0-9114 GCA_034436315.1 Anaerolineae bacterium | reverse complement strand
AGAGACAGTTGATCCCTACCTGGTCAACCATGTGCTTGCCGAACAGCGTTGCTTTGAGCGTCAGGACGAACAATACGGGCGCACCTGGATAAGACGGGCTTTGCCCGTCAGCGTGCCAGAGAGACACTTCTGGGGATCGCTATGGAGGTGGAAACCCTTAACAAGGAACAGCACCTGGCGCCCCCAGGGCGTGTTGATCTTGATCCACGACGCCACCGAAACCTTGCAGGCTCAGCATGAGCTGGAAAGCAAGATGGCCCTCATCCGTGAGGTCCACCACCGGGTCAAGAATAATCTCCAGATCATCGCCTCTCTAATGCGCCTGCAGGCGCGAAGGGTTTCGAGCCCAGAGGCCAAGGCCGCCCTTGAAGAGAGCGTGAATCGTATCCTGAGCGTCGCTGTGGTGCACGAGTTTCTCTCCCAAAACGCCAAGGGAATGATCAACTTGTTAGAGATCGCGCACCGCATCCTGAGCCAGATACAGCGAGCGCTTATTGCTCCTGATAAGCGCATCCAACTACAGGTCAAAGGTTCGGATATCTGGCTCCCCGCCGAGCGCGCAACGCACTGCGCTTTGGTGATCAACGAACTGGTTCAGAACGCTATTGAACACGGTCTGGCTCGACGGGATGAGGGCCTCGTCAGCGTAGAGTTGATCGACCGTGGCGAGGAAGTCAATATCGTGGTCGTGGATAATGGCGAGGGATTGCCTGCTGGCTTTGCCCTCGAGACCGACGCGAATCTCGGTTTGCGTATCGTACATAATATAGTTGAAAAGGATCTTAAAGGACGATTTGAACTGCACGGCGACGAGGATGGTACTCGGGCAGTCGTGCACTTTTCTAAATCCGCTTTAGGAGGTAGCTAAAGTTGGAACGAGTACGAGTGATCATTGCCGATGATGAATCAACCTACTGTATGGACCTACGGGAGATGCTCACCAACTTGGGTTATCTCGTTGTAGGAGAGACGGGCGATGGCCGTAGTGCCGTGAATCTGGCCCGTGAGCTCCGCCCCGATGTGGTGCTCATGGATGTCAAGATGCCTGACATGGACGGCATTGAGGCGGCCAAGATCTTGACCGAGGAACGCATCGCCCCGGTCGTCTTACTGACGGCTTATAGCCAGCGCGACTTGGTAGATCGAGCCAAGGAGGCCGGCGTAGTAGGCTATTTGGTCAAGCCTATCCAGGAGGCCGATTTGGCGCCGGCGATCGAGATAGCCCTGTCACGCTTTCGCGAGTTCCGTGAGCTGGAAAAAGAGGTGGACAATCTCCAGGACCAATTGGAGACCCGCAAATTGGTTGACCGCGCCAAGGGCATCCTCATGGACACTCAGGGGCTAACGGAAGCTGCAGCCTTCCGGCGTATCCAGAAGATGTCCATGAATACGCGCAAATCCATGAAGGAGATCGCCCAAGCGATCATCCTCACCCATGAGGCCGGGGACTAGTCAATCTAAAGGGCCAGCCCAGGCAGCAGGTAGCATAGGCGATACTAGCGTTGCGTCCCTGGTTTAGCCTGGGCTGCCTCATATGCTTCGCGCGAGATAAGCTCTCCGCCATTGACCTCGCTAGTAACCACATTGTAATTTTCATCCAGCCAAATCTCGGCGGTCATCAACTGAAAGCATTTGTTATCCATGACATCCTTGCGCAAAAGGAAAGCTCCGGGACCTTCCTCACGGTTGAGGTCGTTCAAGCGATCCACGCGAACGGCTACCACCGAACCACATCTCTTGCAACGGAAATAAAACCACAGCCCCCGAGTATCCCCCTCTACTGACGAGCGCGTTGAGGAGCCACCGCCGAAAAGTCGCTTTAGTTTATCCAAGAAACCCATGTCCCCTCCTCTCCAGCCCGAGATCTTCCTCCCAGGCCTAAGATTTTCAACCTTAGTATATACCCCCTCATCGCCTCACGTCGAGAACACCCGAAGCGTCCTCCGCTCTAATTGTCCGATTGAAGCCCTCTGGAAACTATGTTAGAATCACCTAAACGTCCTTTGCTCAAACCGGTAGATCCTATCCGCACCTGAGTGGAGGCTCACATGGGAAAATTCACGGGCATCTGGCCAGCCCTGGTAACTCCCCTAACCCCGGAAGGCCGCGTTGACGTGGAGGCAGTGGAACAATTACTAGAGAGCCTGCTCGCGGCCGGCGTAGCGGGCTTTTACGTGTGCGGCGGCACTGGCGAAGGTGTGCTGCTTTCGCCCGATGTGCGCCGCGAGATGGCTGAGGTCGTCATCGGTGCAGTAACCGGGCGCGTGCCGGTGATGGTACATGTTGGTGCTCTGAGCACAGAGGTCGCTGTGGACCTGGCACAACACGCTGGCTTGGCTGGCGCAGATGCTATTAGCGCGGTGCCCCCTTTCTATTACACCTACCCCTTTCGGGCCATTCTGGATTACTATCGGGCCATCCTCGCCGTAGCCGATGTGCCCCTTTATCTTTATCACATCCCCGCGATGACGGGGGTTTCCCTGAGCGTTGAGCAACTCCTGGAGCTTTGTGCCCTGGAAGGCGTAGCCGGGCTCAAATACAGCGCCCACGACCTCTTTTTCCTCTCACGCCTATTGGCCATGCGCGATCCCGACAAGGTCAACGTTCTCTCCGGGCCCGATGAGTTATTCCTGCCCTGCCTCGCTTTGGGCTGCGAGGGAGCCATTGGCACCTCCTACAACTTTATGCCTCGGCTATACATCGACATCATGCAATCCTTCCTCCGAGGGGAACTGACGACAGCTCGCCGGCTACAATTCGCCGCTAATGGGATCATCACCAAGCTCTTTCCCTACGGGGTCATCCCGGCAACCAAGGCGTTGCTCGCCATGTTGGGCTACAGAGTGGGCCACGGTGTACCTCCCATGCCGCCGATAGAGGGCGAAGAGGCCAGGAGGCTACGCAAGGACTTGGAGGAAGCGGGGCTATTTGGCCTCTTGCGGCGTAACGCGCTCTACGGCCCACCGGGTGACCCAATGCGGGGGAAGCTGGCCTAGAGGAGGAGCGCCTTGCGTCAAGATATGAAGCTCTCGGTCTGCAAGCTGAGAAAGCCAACAACACAGTTCCTGGACGCTCATCAATCCTTTAACCCTTTGTGATCATTGTCTATGCTTTATGGGATGACTCTTCAGTTTGCTTAGCCTTGCTGATAGACGATCAAATCGCTAGATCAAAAGGCAAGTCGCTGATATCGCGAAGACGGCGCCCCCTTACAAGCGTATCCAACATGTCCATTTGGTCACCATTTTCGCAATCTCTAGCAGCCTCCTCAAGCTCAGGTAACGCTATGTGGTAGACACAATCAATATCCCCCGTGCCTAACGCTAGGGAAGCAATGCGTGTTGGCAACGGCTCAGCGGTGACTGCTACGATATGCGGCGTATGCCCTTTCCGGCTACGGATAAGATTGAGAGCTTCTGTTCGCGTATTCTGCGAACGGTCACTCCGGATGGTCCATTTACAAGAAATACTGGCATGAAGAATGGGAAGAGGCTGTTCACGATTGGCCGCTCGCAAAGGCGTCAATGTTGCGCTCTTGCTTTGAGACTCCACCAGGATTTCGCGGGTATTGATTTCTTCATCTGAGCATGGGAGGCGACTGACAGTGATATCAGGTGTAATAAGATATCCCCCTCCAAAAGCTGAGGCCAATGCAGGACTCATAGTCAGTTGCTGCTCAAGGATAGACAGGTGCTCATATTGGTCAAACGCGGTGATACCAGCTTGATCCTGGCTAACCGAGAATTTCCACCTTCCTGGGCGCAAATGCTGCAATAGGCCAAAAACTCGGCGTAAGAATTCCATCGTATATTCGGTAAAGAAAGAGCTTGCCGGCCGTTTGTCCCACGGGTGGGTTCGGGCATAAAGGGTGTCCCAATTTGGAGACGAGCCTTTCGGCCAGCTTGATGCTACTGAGCATATCAACATCAGCATTTGTTGGAGCCATCATGCCTAGCTTTGAAGACATCCTGCGGCCCAGAATATGCGCACATATTCGCTTGTGATAGTCCGCCCTTAGCGATTCAACGCTCATGACAACACCCTTGACCAAGTCTCTTATTTGGAGCCATAGAGTCACTCCTTGTACAAGCCAATAACATACTCTACATGCATACGCTTCTCAATCACCGAATCGGTTTGCTGGCCAAACCGTGCAGGCATCATGCGTCGATTCCGGTCCAGCCTTCGCTCGGTAATACCTATCAATTTGAAACCAGCCGCCACCCCCAACTCTGCCAAACACGTATGTGTCTCCACATTCAGGCCGCGCATGGTGGAGGTGCCCACAACGATGACCGCTGCGGAATTATGCTTAAGCACACGAAACATCTCCCGGATAGATAACAGCATATCCACATAGTATTTGCGCAAGATTTTAGCTTTCTTAGCATCGATCTTTTCCAGCCGACAGACAATCCCCTGACTAAAGCTGGGCAACTCCTCTGATGGAGCCGGACCAAGCTGCTCAGAGCCGATATACCGTGCTCGCAAACCGCTTAGAGAATTTAGGGATTCTCCAAGCCAGACCAAAGAGAATTTATGCGCTCGCATATAGTCAATGGCGTTAGCATAAGGGGGCGAAGTGACTACCAGATGCACGCTCTCGGAGGCAAGGGGCATAGCCCGCGCGTCGCCGGCGATGATCAAAGCCGGAATATTCGTTTGTGCCAACTCGGCCATGCCTCTTATGCTCCTGTTCAATCGTTGAACGTACTCGTCCAAAGCCGATCTGGGCACTTTGTTCTTATCAAGATGGGGTCGCGTATGGGCCAAATCCCGAGCCATGGAGACCCCGCCCGACTTGGTGATAATGGTAGAGGAAAAAATGAGCTCCAGGAAGCGTCGTTGCGCCAAGTCATCTATCTCCCGGATAGCCAAAGCAAGCGCCAAAAGTTCTCGTTGAGTGTGTTCCAGAAACCAGTAGTCCACGAATCTTCTCGTTTTCTCGTCAAACGCGCTCGCGAGATGCTGCTCCATGCCGATCTGGTCAGCTAAAAACTCTGTAGCCCGTCGCAGTACACGCTGCCCCAATTGTCTGGTCAGATCCAGGTCAAGGGGTTGCGTTTTAGCTCTGGATAGCCTCAGAGCCAGCGGGTCAATATCCAGCCCAACACCCACCCGCCCCTCACGCACAGCCTCTACCACCGCGGTGCCTGAGCCCAACATCGGATCCAATACGACATCTCCAGGCCTTGTAAGGGCGCGAATGAAAAGCCCCGGCAACTGTGGGGGGAACTTGGCTGCAAAGGCATGCAAGGCGTGAGAGCCATAGGTGCTATTCTCGGCATGAAAATCAAGCTCCTCCCGGAGAAGACTGGCAAGGCGCTCAGCGAGAGTACTTTTCTCTTTACATATCAAAGAGACACTTGGAATCGGGGAAGCCTCTGCCGGTGAGAACAGGCTCAGTTGTTCGCGGCGGGAGCGTCGGTCATCAACCTTTAATCGCTTAAAAGAATGCTCAACTTGATCGCTGCCGGGCATGATGCCTATCCATCGCGTGCTGTTGGACAGAACCAGACATAGAACCAACACATTTGGATATTAGCATGCCTGGTCAGAGTGTCAAGCGGGTATTGTAAGAGCAATTTGCCTTCTCTCGCCTTTCGGCGTAAGATTAGCGGCCAAAAAACTTCTGGTCAAGGGAGACAGGATGTTAGAAGCTTTCTTTAATCCTAAATCCATCGCCATCATCGGAGCCTCGGAAAACCCTCAGAAGTTGGGGTATCAAGTCCTTGCCAACGTCATCGCCAGTGGGTTCAAGGGGGGTATCTACCCCATAAATCCCAAATCCGAAGAGATCAACGGCCTCAAATGTTATCCCTCCGTGTTAGAGGTACCCGAAGCTGTTGATCTGGTCGTCATCGTGGTGCCCAATACGTTTGTGGCCTCGGTTTTGGAGGAAGCGGGACAAAAAGGGGCCAAAGGGGCCATCATCATCACCGCCGGATTCCGAGAGGCCGGCCCCGAGGGCCTCAAGATGGAACAACAACTCCTGGAGATCGCTGCCAAATACGGTATGCGCATCGTCGGGCCCAACTGTCTTGGCGTCATTGATACGTTGGTGCCCATGAACGCCTCCTTCGCTGCCGGGATGCCTGCGATTGGCTCTATCGCCTTTATGTCCCAATCGGGAGCTTTGTGCACGGCTATCCTGGACTATGCCCTCGCCGAGAACATCGGTTTCTCGCATTTCGTCAGCTTGGGTAACAAGGCCGACGTAGATGAAGTGGCCTTGCTAGACGCCTGGGGAGATGACGAGCGGACGAACGTCATTATCGCTTATATTGAAGGTCTGCGGAACGGCGGCGAGTTCATCAAAGTAGCCCGCAAGACGGCGCGCAAGAAGCCGATCATCGCTGTCAAGTCGGGGCGAACAGCGTCCGGTTCCAAGGCCGTCTCCTCCCACACGGGCAGCTTGGCCGGCTCTGATGCCGCTTACGATGCCGCCTTTAGCCAGGCGGGCGTTTTGCGCGCGGATTCGGTACAAGAGCTCTTCTACTATTCGGTTGCCTTTGCTCACCAGCCCCTCTTGAGGGGCAACCGCATCGCCCTGGTCACCAATGCCGGCGGCCCTGGCGTCATGGCCACAGACGCCCTAGAGCGTAACCGGCTGGTCCTTGCCCAGTTGCAGCCAGAGACCGAGGCCGCGCTAAAGCAGGTCTTGCCCGCAGCAGCGAATATTCACAACCCTGTAGATGTATTGGGAGATGCGCGTGCGGATCGCTACACGGCGGCCCTAGAGATCGTCCTGAAAGACCCGGGCGTAGATGGCGTCTTGGTCATCTTGACCCCCCAAACCGCCACCGAGATCGAGAAGACGGCCGAGGCCGTGGTGAAGATCAGCCAACAAGCTGACAAGCCCATCTTCGGATGTTGGATGGGCGAGAAAGAGGCCTCCAAAGGCACCAGGATCTTGGTACAGAATCATGTGCCCAACTATCCTTTCCCTGAGCCGGCCGTGGCCACCCTGGGAGCGATGTACAAGTACTATACCTGGCTACAACAACCCGAGGTGGAGATCGAGAACTATCCTGCAGATAAGGAAGCGGTCGCCAGGCTCTTTGAGAGCGTGCGCAAGGACGGCCGCCAGAGTATTGGAGATACCGAAGCTCAGGCGATCCTCAAGGCCTATGGCATCACTACCCCTAGATCGGAGGTCGCTTCTACGCCCGACGAGGCCGTTGCCTTGTGCCAAAAGATCGGTTATCCCGTGGTCATGAAGATCGCCTCGCCCGATATCCTGCACAAGTCGGATGTAGGCGGGATCATCGTCGGCGTTAAAAGCGACCAGGAAGCGCGCCAAGCTTTTGATACCCTTATTCAGCGGGCCAAGGCCCACAAGCCCGAGGCAACCATCTGGGGTGCACAAATCCAGGAGATGATCACGAACGCCCGCGAGGTGATCATCGGCATGAATCGCGATCCGCAGTTCGGGGCGCTGGTGATGTTCGGTCTGGGGGGCATTTATGTGGAGGTGCTCAAGGATGTCACCTTCCGCGTAGCTCCTATGTCCAGGCTGCAAGCGAAACAGATGGTAGAGGCCATTCGCACCTATCCCTTGCTCGCCGGCGTGCGTGGCCAAGCGCCTGCGGACGTTGAAGCCATCGTGGACACGATCCTGCGCATCTCGCAATTGGCTACAGACTTCCCAGAGATCGCCGAGCTGGATATCAACCCCTTGTTGGTCCGTGAGAAAGGCAAGGGCGCGGTGGCCGTAGATATGCGTTTGATTCTCAGATAGTCGCGGAGTTGCTAGTCTCCGCCAAGATACCGGGTTTCAGTTTAAACCTGAAAGGAGCAGATCCCATGACTCAAATAAGCGATATCAGAGCTCGGGAGATCCTGGATTCGCGCGGCAACCCGACTGTTGAGGTAGAGGTTGAGTTGGCCTCCGGCGCTGTCGGCGTGGCCGCAGTCCCCTCAGGAGCCTCAACAGGAGCTCACGAGGCCATTGAGCTTCGCGATGGCGATGCCAAACGTTATGGCGGCAAAGGCGTACTTGAGGCCGTGAAGAACGTGAACGAGGTCATCGCCCCAGAATTGGTGGGCATGGACGCATTGGATCAGGTAGCCATAGATCGTTTCATGTGCGGGCTGGACGGCACCGCTAACAAGAGCAAGTTAGGAGCTAATGCTATATTGGGCGTCTCACTGGCTGTGGCCAAGGCCGCGGCTAACGCCTTGGGGCTGCCGCTTTACCGTTACATCGGCGGCGTCAACGCCCGCACCTTGCCTGTGCCCATGATGAACATCCTCAATGGCGGCAAACATGCGGCCAATAGCACCGACCTGCAAGAGTTTATGATCATGCCCGTGGGGGCACCCTGCTTTGCCGAGGGCCTGCGTTGGAGTGCCGAGATATATCAAAGCTTGAAAAAGGTGCTCGCCAATAAGGGCTTGAATACGAATGTGGGTGACGAGGGCGGCTTTGCCCCCTCTCTCAGCTCCAACGCGATGGCTGTGGAGGTCATCCTCGAGGCCATTGAAAAGGCTGGTTATAGGCCGGGAGAAGATGTGTGGATCGCCCTAGACCACGCCGCCAGCGAGATCTATGAGGATGGCCAGTACCACCTTAAACGCGAGGGCAGGGTCTTGACGAGCGATGAGATGGTCGCGTTCTACGCTGATTGGGTGGCCAAATACCCGATCATCTCCCTTGAAGACGGTATGGCCGAGGATGATTGGGATGGCTGGGTCAAGTTGGTCCAAGCCTTGGGCGACAAGGTGCAAATCGTCGGCGATGACCTTCTGGTGACCAACGTCGAGCGCATCCAGAAGGCCATCGAGCTCAAAGCGGCAACGGCGCTTCTCTGCAAGGTCAACCAGATCGGCTCACTGACAGAGGCTATTGAGGCGGTGGAGATGGCTCACCGCGCCGGCTGGGCGAGCATCGTCTCTCACCGTTCCGGCGAGACCGAGGATACCACCATCGCTGACCTCGTCGTGGCCCTGAATACCGGGCAGATCAAGACCGGTGCCCCTTGCCGTAGCGAACGCGTAGCCAAATATAACCAGCTCCTTCGCATTGAGGAGCAGCTTGAAGACGCGGCTTACTATCCCGGCATGAAGGCTTTCCGCATCAAGCGCTAAATCGCAAAAGGAGCTGCGAGCGTG
>DAOTVR010000270.1:0-10262 GCA_034436315.1 Anaerolineae bacterium | reverse complement strand
CAAGCCTGTGCAGACCTTTCTGAGGTGGCGAGGTTAGTGGCCGAGCTCGGCTCTCACCAATTCATCGTTGCCGAGGGACCTTTTGTGGCGGCGCTCATGCGCTATGCGGAGGAGCAAGGTGTTCGCGGACTGGACTATGCCCGTATTCGGGCTGAATTAGCCCAGATAACACCCTCACCCCCATTAGTTAGAGCCACGACGGAGCGGCAACGTGGCCCCTCTCTGGAGTTTCTCGCTTTGAATGGCGGGCAAGTTCTCAAAGAGGGACACGTGGTTACAGATTGGGAATCCACGTCGGCGCGTTTTATGGTCTTTTTCTTTTTAAGCCATCCGGAGGGACTACACCGAGACCAGGTAATTGAAGCTCTTTGGCCTGAAGTGACCCAGGCGAAGGGCAATAGCCTGTTTCACTCTACAGTATATCGCCTGAGAAGGGCGCTGTTCAAGGATATCATCGTGTATGAGCGCGGCGTTTATTATATGAATCCCGAATGCAATTACCGGTACGATGTGATGGAATTCCGCCAGTTGGCCAAGTTAGGGCGGGGTCATGATGATGCAGCTCGGGTGGCCCGGGAGCGGGCTTTAGAGTTATATCGTAGCCCCTTTCTCCAGGAATGTGAGGATAGCTGGTGCTATGAGATTCGCCAGTCCTTACAAGAGGAGATGCTCACCATCCTTTTGCTCCAAGCCCAGCATCTAGCGAAACAGGGCCTGTGGTCTGAGGCCGAAGCCCTCTATTTGCGAGCTCTGAGCGTGGATTCCTACGATGAGCGTGCGCATCGCGGAATCATGTGGTGTCGGGCTGAAAACGACGATCGTGCCGGTGCGATACGACAGTTCCGTGAGTGCGTTCGCCTTCTACGCACCGAGCTTGATGTTGAGCCGAGTGCAGAAACGAGAGCGCTTTATGAGGCGATTGTGGCCGGGACCCCAGTGCCAATGCCCTCTTGAGCGATGCTTCTACCGGGATAGCCATTCTAGAACATCCTCTTTGTACATATGCGCTTCCTGTAAGTGAGCCGTGAGTGATTTGTGAGTGCCCTCTGGTATGATGTGGGTAGTATCAAGAACCGAAAGGGGGGCCTATGAAGCGGGTTTACCTCACCATTGTGTACTTTGTGCTCACACTCATTGCCCTCGTGCTGGCGAGCGGTGCACCGGTGGCTTTTAGTGGCACTGGAGGTGGCGGCTGAGCCTTTTGGGGTTTTCATAAAGGGAGAGGGCCTCAATAAGGCAAATCTACTGGACGGCAGTTTGGTTTGTACTTACGCTCATCGCCCTTGTACTGGCGAGTGGCGCGCCGGTGGCCTCTAGTGGCATGGGAGGTGGCGGCTGAGCTTGATTTAAGAAATCTTTTGCTTAAGGCAACTTGGATGATCTTGTTGTTGGGTTCAGCGCTTGCGCTGCTAGTGGCCCTTTTGCGCGGAGGGAGGTTTAGCCGACTATCAGGAGTGACTCTCAGATATGGCTGGATTGCCCCATTAGCCTTTGCGCTCCAAGTGGCAGTAATCTACTTCCCACTGGCCCAGCCTAAGGGACCATGGGGGTGGCATGCGCTGTTACTAGTGAGTTCGTATGTACTGCTCATTTTGGTGGTGAGCTTGAACTGGCGATTGCCGGGCTTGCCCCTTGTTGGGCTCGGCTTGGGGCTCAATTTATTGGTCATGGTGGCTAATGGGGGATTTATGCCTGTGACCTATGAGGCACTCCAACGGGCCGGGATGGCGCATCTGGCTTTATCTGATGCTCCGGGCTCGCGGATTATGGCCACGAAAGACATCGTATTACCCCTGGAGAGCACGCGCCTTTGGGTATTGAGTGACGTCTTTGTGCTTCCGCCGCCCTTGCCAGTGAGGAGCATCTTTAGCTTAGGCGATCTATGTCTCGTTGGAGGTATGTTCGTACTTTTTCAGCGTCTCATGTGCCCTAGGTCACATCATGGGAGGACCAATGAAGCTCAAGGTCGCTCTGGCGAGTTTCTGGCAAGTCCGCCGCTCACATGAAGGGCTAGTCTTGCACAAACAGGGAGAGAGTAACCATGTCATATGAGACGCTTCAGGTCATCGTGGGCACGGCCATTGTGGACTCTAACTTTCGTCGCAATCTACTGGACAAGTCCCCGGAAGCACTTAATAAGTTTGAGTTGACACCGGAGGAGGCGGCAGCTATCGCAGCGATTAAAGCGAGGACATTCCAAGGGTTTGCGAGAGAGCTTCATTACTGGATAAGCCGCAACGACAATACGAGCTAGGAAGCTATCCGGCCTAGCTGGATGCTTATACCCCACATCCCCGGCGCGCGGCAATATCCCCCCAATTGCCGCGCGCCCCATGTTTATGTTTGCCCACGTGGGCTTGCGGGCAATATGGCCGGCTGGAACGACCGCGTTTGGTGTCTTTTCAGAGCGTGTTGAGGCGTGAGAACAGCTCGGCCACCTCTCGCAGCCGCTGGGGAATCTCCAGATGCTGTGGACAACGCTCCAAGCAGATGTTACACTCCTCACAGGCCGAGGCATCGCTATGGTTCTGTATCAAGTTCTTGTATTCCCGAAGGGCGTACTCCTCCAAGCCGAAGACAGTATAATAATTATACAGTTCAAAACAGCGAGGGATGTTCACTCCTTTCGGACAGGGCTGGCAGTACCGACAGCCAGTGCAGTAGAGTTGGATCAAGGCTCTGTTTTGGTCCATAAGGGAGTTGATCGTATGAACTTCCTCGGCGCTTAGAGCTCCCCTATCTACGGCGGCGCAGTTCTCCTCGACCATCTCCAGAGTGCTCATCCCAGAGATGGCTACGTCCACCGCCGGATGAGAGAGCACAAAGCGCAAAGCAAGCTCCGAAGCCTTTGTAGCTCCGAGCCCCTTGACGTCGCGGAGGCCCTTGGGGATGACGGCTAACCTTCCTCCACCTACCGGGCCCATGACGACTACGCCTAGCCCCTTGTCACTAGCGTAAGTCATGACTTCCTCATTGGCTCTATCTAGGTAATTGTACTGACAGGTGACCAACTCAAAAAGCCCCGTGTCGATCAGTTGTTTCATGGCTTCGGGCTTGTCATGAAAAGAGAAACCACAGTGCTTGATCAAGCCCTCTTCTTTGGCGCGAGCCATGTCCTGGATCCACCCCGTGCGCGAGTCTATCTCGTGCCAGTTATCCCAGCCGATGCCATGGAAGCAGTAAAAGTCAAAGTAATCTCGTCGCTGTTTCCATAATTGATGCTCCAACATGCGCCGCAGGTCGCCGGGATTGGACATGTGGAACTTGGTCGCCTTGGCGGTGACGACAATTTCCTCGCGCCGGGGCCACTCGGCAACCGCTTGACCGACGATGAACTCGGATTCATAGTTGCAATACATGAAGCCGGTATCCACATAGTTCACTCCGAGCTCAAAAGCGCGATGGAAAAGGGCCAAGGCGCGCTCAGCATCGACGAATTCTTTGCCCCCAATATTGACCATAGGCAAACGCATGGCCCCAAACCCTAACCGCGATACCCGGTACCCCGTGTTTCCCAAAAATGTATACTGCATCGGGATCCTCCTTTAGATGGTCGCTATTATTTGCCATAAGAGTTTTATCATCGTGAGCTGGAGTCTCGCTCGCCAGGGAGGCCGAACTCCGTAAAGATCTCCACCAGACGTTGATGAGCAGTCTGTACAGCCTCTGCAGCCAAGCCGCCCTTTAAGACGGTGTTGACCATCTCGTTTCTGATTCCCATGGCATTTGCGAGCGCCATGGCCGGGCTGGTCGGCCCAGGGTGAAACCAGGGGATGATGCCCATTGGATCGGTGGCGGGGAGCTTTTGTTGCAGAGCAAGCGGATTAGTGGGCAAGTATGTTGACCGATCCCATAGGCCGAGATAAGCGGGTAAGGCGAACCCCGGCGCAGCGGCAAAGACGGCATCAAATTGTTCCGGTGAACGCATGAGGTGACGCATCAGGGATAGAGCTGCATCGGGATTCGCGCAGCCGCGAAGGATCATCCAGGCGCTGGCGTTAAGGCCATGAAATTCCTTCAGCTTGGGGCCGCCGGCAAGAGGATGGAAGCCGGTTACCTCGGCCAGGGGATGCTCATTCAGTAACGCCTCGGCATACAACCCGCCGCCGTTTTGGGTGTAGGCGAGTTTCCCGGCCAAATAGGCATCGTTGTTGGAGATGTCGGTCCAGGAGAGCACATCCGGAGGCAGCATCTTTTGCCACCGAGGATGGGTGTATATGTCGGCTAACCAGTTCAAGGCCTCGATCGTCTCTGGCGAGGCAATGGTCACGTATTGCCCCGTCTCGTCTTGCCAATGTCCTCCCCAGCCGGTGATGACGCGGTCTATGAAGGCGTCGCCGTTATCGCAGCGGCTGATGGTGACTCCCCAACCATAGAGCTCTTTCTCGGGTTTGGAAAGGCTCAAGCAGGCCTCAAGGAGCTCGGGGTATGTCCGCAGGGCTTGAATATCAATGCCCGCTTTCTCCCAGATATCTATGCGGTACCAGCCTCCGTCACTGCGCTGGAAGAAGGGTGCTGCCCACCACTCTTGGGCAATATAGTAGTCTCTGACCAGGCGCCGAGCCGCCGGGCCCCATTGGGCCTGAATCTCGGTGACAAGCTCGGTTACAGGCTGAAGGCTTTTGCTCTGGTACAGGGCGGATACTTTGAGAGTAGAGAGAATGAGGTCAGGAGGATTGCCGGCGCGTACAGCAGCAATAAGCTTGTCTGTCGGTCGAACGGCCCCGACGTAATCGGAGAGATAGGAGAGATTGAGCGGCCAGTTTTGCTCTTTACAGAAGTTGCTTATCTGCTCGCGGAGATAGAGGTTATAGGCGGAGAAGAGTTCTTTTTGCAGTAACACCCAGACGGGGCGTGCTAAAGAGCTTATGGCTTTGATGGCTTCCTTAGCTCCTGGGACTGCCTGTCCTTTGGTCACCAATGTCGTCTTAAGGAGATCCTCTACTACCTTGCCGAATGGAGGGAGCCTCATCTGGCAGGCAGCGGCCGCCAGGCTCGTAACGGCTATTGCAGCCAAGCGTAGCAGCGCGCGCCGGCTCAGACGGGCATGCGAGGCCATGTTAGAGGATCCTGATCTTTCCGTTAAGGACGATGGTAAAGGCTTTGGAGCGGTCTTTGCGCGCGGTTTCATCACACGTCTAGGTTCTCGACCTCTTTGGCATGGGTCTGGATGAACTTTTTGCGAGGCGAGACATCGCTACCCATGAGCATGTCAAAGGTCTGGTCGGCTGAGGCCGCGTCCTCAAGGGTGATCTGAAAGATAGTACGGCGTTCGGGGTCCATCGTGGTCTCGCGCAATTGTTCGGCGTTCATCTCGCCCAAGCCTTTGTAACGTTGCAAAGTGACATTCTTCGTCGCCAGGCGCTTAAGAAGGGCTTCTTTCTCTTCCTCACTGTGTACATAATAATGCCCTTGCGGGGTAGCGATCCTGTAGAGTGGCGGTTGAGCTAGGTAGAGATGTCCGTTGGTGATCAATGGTTCCATGAAGCGGTAGAAGAAGGTGAGCAACAGGGTGGTGATGTGTGCACCGTCGACATCGGCATCGGTCATGATGATGATGCGATTGTAACGCAAGCCCTCAAGGTTAAAGCTCTCGCCAACTCCTGTGCCCAAGGCCTGGATCAAGGCGCGAATGGCCTCGTTTTTGAGCGCTTGATCCATGCTGGTCTTTTCAATGTTAAGGATCTTGCCGCGCAAAGGCAATACCGCTTGAAAACGCCGGTCGCGCCCTTGCTTAGCGTTACCGCCAGCCGAATCTCCTTCCACGATAAACAGCTCAGCACGCTTGGGGTCGCGCTCGGAACAATCGGCCAATTTGCCGGGGAGAGTGCTCGTCTCCAGCACGCTCTTGCGCAGCACCAAATCGCGGGCCTGGCGTGCTGCAGCACGTGCCCGGCAGGCTGTCAACACCTTCTGGATGATGGCGTTAGCGGCTTGGGGGTTCTGCTCGAGCCAGGCGCTGAAAGCCTCGCCGAAGACCGAGGCGACTTGAGCGGCAACCTCAGCGTTGCCCAACTTGGCTTTCGTTTGACTCTCAAATTGAGGGTCAGGCATCTTGACGCTGATGATAGCCGTCAGTCCTTCGCGCACGTCCTCGCCGGAGAAGTTGTCTTCTTTGTCTTTGAGCAGATTATTCCGCCGGGCGTAGTCGTTCAGACTGCGCGTTAGAGCGCTACGGAAGCCGGTCAGGTGGGTGCCACCATCTACCGTATTGACGTTGTTGGCAAAGGAGAAGACGGACTCGGAATAGCCGTCGGTATATTGCAAGGCGACCTCAACGCTCGTGCCATTCACCTCGCCGGCCACGAAGAACGGCTCATGCACTGGCGTGCGGTGGCGATTGAGATAGCGCACGAAGGAGCGGATGCCACCTTGAAAATGAAAGGTTTGTTCCGAGCCGTCGCGCTCATCCAGGAAATGGATGGTCAGGTTACGGGTGAGGAAGGCCATCTCCCGGAAGCGTTGTGCTAATGTCTTGAAGCGATAATCCAGCGTTTGCATAATTTGCTTATCGGGCAGGAAATGCGTTGTCGTGCCATGGCCCTCAACTGGCCCTTGGTCAATGACTTCCGTCACGGGCCGCCCGCGTTCATAGCGCTGCATATAAGCCCGGCCGGCGTATTTGACGTGTACCTCCAGATACTCGGAGAGGGCATTCACTGCCGAAACGCCCACACCATGTAATCCACTAGCGACTTTGTAGCCGCCTCCGCCGAATTTGCCTCCAGCGTGCAGGACGGTATGTACCACTTCCAGGGTGTTACGCCCCGTCGTTTTTTCTGGGCCAACGGGGATGCCACGGCCATTATCCTCAACGGTAACCGAATGGTCTTTATGGATAGTGATACGGATGTGCGTGCAGACTCCCGCGAGGGCCTCGTCTACCGAGTTATCCACCACCTCAAAGACCAGTTGGTGCAGGCCGCGTACGTCGGTGGAGCCGATATACATGCCGGGCCGACGCCGTACGGCCTCTAGACCCTCCAGAACCTGGATATCTGCCGAGGTATAGTGCAAAGGGGAATCGCTCATGGGGATTAGGCGCTCCTCAACTCTCTAGCAGTCTCAGGTAATTTCATAGCTCGTTCGCGGTAAAAGACGAACATAGCCGCAGCGAGTCCTGTGCCCACAAAGGCGTTGGCTAGGATCGCTATGGCTGTGCCCGCAGGTACGTTCATCAGGCGCACCCATACTAGCCCAAGTCCTTGCCCGATAACTGTGGAGAGCAGGACAAGGCCCAGGGCGGACCAGAAATGTCGTCGCACCAGCGTTAGGCTGGACCATAAGGCTCGTAAGGGTTTCTCCTCGGCCAACGTAACGGCCTGGGGAACGAAAGAGATCAGAAAGGCAACCCAAAGCGAGGCAACCCAGATCAGGGGAGCAAAGGGCCCAAGTAAGAAACTCAAGGAGACGGCCATGATCAGGACAAAGCCAAAAGGCGCAAAGATCGCCAACAAATACAGCCAGTATGTAGGCGCGCGCCCAAGAAGACGACCGAGGTTTAAACGCTCGCCGCGCACTGCTTGACCTAGCATACCCCAAAATAAGGAGGTGATAAATAGCCCCACGACCATAATCAGGGCCTGCACCAGGAGCATCTGAGTGTATCCGCTGATCTTGATGATACGGTCTGTGCTCGGATTGATGGGCCTGGCCCCAGCGATACTAGGCAAGCCCATGTTGTTCCAGGTAAGGAGAGTCAGGAAATTCGTCCGAGCGACGATATCCTCAAGGCTTTCAGCCATGACCTCAAACGCCTGGGAAAAGTTGACCTCCGTCCCGGACGAAGGGGGCAAGGCTTCCATGGCTGCACGAAAGGTGCTGATCATCTTCTCAATGACCGGCGCGATGGAAATTTTGGGCCCAAGCCAAAGGAAAAGGTCCAAAGCCACGGGTAGGACCAGCAGCCACAGTCTTTTGGTTACCGTATTGAAGCCTGTAGAAAGGATATCAATAATACCCAAAGAGTCCACAACCTCCTGATGATAAAACCATTTTACCACAAGAGGCAACGAACGAGAAAGTGGGCGGAGCCCCTTCATAGCCACCCTGTTAGCTCTGCTAGCAGGCGAGTATACTCAATGAAATTGGGCCAGGAGATATCAGGCGGGACGCCGTGATCACACGAGGGGATGAATCCCCCTTCTTTGAAAAGGGGAGGTACCACGCGCAACACCTCTTCGCGCATGGCTTGGCCTCCGGCAGCGATGGCTCGTTTGTCGATGCCGCCGCGATAGGCCATACGCCGGCCGAAACGCTGGCGAAAGGCAACGATATCGTTCCCCGCAGCAACCTCAATGGGATCGCAGCAGTTGATCCCCGATTCCATCCATACGGGGATCAGCTCGGTGACGTCACCATCAGAATCCATATCCAGTATGGGGCAATCGTAGTCACGCGCTAGTTCATGCCAGCTCAAGTAGGTGGGCTGAAGGAAACGGCGGGTCATAGCCGGGGAGATCATGCTATGGGCCTTGTAAGCCATGTCCTCAGAGATTTGTACTGCGTCTACGCGCACCTGTTTTAAAGTCATCTCCAAGACCTCTAGCGTAAAACGTCGCCAGAACTCGGCCATCTCCTGGACAAAGTCGGGTTGCTCTACCATCATGATACACAGGTTCTCCATGCCCACCCATTCGCGCATTTGCCAGAAAGGGCCGTTAACCGGGAAAACCAACGCCCGCCCTGAAGCCTCTAGCTCGCGGGCCTGACGGGCGAAATCTTCCGGAAAGCGCGCGGGGTCCTGAGGATTATAGCGCCAAGCAACCTTTTCCCAATCCTCACGCCCCTGAACGGGAAAACGGTGCCATTTGCGGGTGACGAAATCCTTAGCTGTGCGGATATACGTGTAGTCGTAGGTATCGGATATCTCGGTGATGGCTCCCATCCAATCTTGGACAATGTAATGTCCATCCTTGTGCTCGAGCACCTTCTCCTCAAAGGTGGGGATCATGCGCGTGGAGACGGGCAGGACATAGACGGTCTCGAAGGCCTCATGCGGTATACCGAGTATATCGCTCAGGGCATCCAGGTAGTGCATGTCTTCTGGCAAGCCCTGCTCATGCCAAGCTTTAAGCGTGGACTCGCGCGGGCTTCCGGGCGTTAAGGGCACACGGTCGGGATGGCCGAAAAGTAAGGTCTCCAAATATCGTTCGCGGGGATTCATGGGCAACCTCCAATTAGGCGCTCAGCCATCAGCTTCAGCGCTCGGCCAGAAGGCCTTCTAGCCAAGGACTGGTTGCTGATGGCTGGTGAGCGGTCTATCAGGTTGTCGGCCGGGTGGCCTCAAGCATGGCTACATGCATCATCTCGGCGACATCTGCAGCCATTCGGGGACAAGAGGTGAACTGAAAACGGACGTCCTGGATGCTTGCCCCACGCACCTCGATCTCTTCCAAGCGGTTCGTGCCCAAGCCAGCCTCCGCAGCTAGGGCGATATGGTTCAGCCCTGAGGGGAAGGGCACCTCATACGGCTTGGCCTGAGGATCAAAGCCCATCACTGCCGTGCCTACGGCGTCCACAGCTACGGGGTTACGCCCGGCCATGAGGATCCCTGGGCGCACGGTGCGGATTTGGATCCCCGCAGCCCCGTTGTTCCAGGGGCCTTCACCCTGGTCAATCGTGGAGATACCGTCCACTATGCAGAAGTCGATGGGCCGGGCGCGCACAACATCCACCAGAATGCGCGGCAGGCGTTCGCTCCAGTTGCCGGCATGCATCGTCGTGCGCGACTGCTCGTTTGGCCGCTGGCGATAGCGGGGCAAGGGCGTACACCCAAAGACGTTCTTGATGGATAGCGTGATGCCACAGCTGGCGTGACACTTCATCTTGGACACAGAGATGAAAGCTTGAGCCTGGGCAATAGCCTTATGTAGCCATATCCAACTCAGCTCAAAGTGATTCTTCACAGGCACCTTGAGAAAGTCGGGTTCTGGCGCGGGCTCGTCCAGGTTAAGCGGCTCGGCGCCTAACTCCTTGATCATCTCGCCATAGCCGTTTTTCTCCCAGATATCCAACCCCCAGCCTTCTACAAGGATGATGCGCTTGGCTCCAGCCTCGCGCGCCAAGAGGGCAATGGCCCGGGTTACGTCGGGGTGGGTGACATACGTTTCGTTGGGGGGCAGGCCGTCCAGCGTAGAAACTCGGCCTCCGGCAGTTATGTTGGGCTTGATCACCACCGTATAGCCGGGCTTGATGATCTTCTCCAGGCCCCCACATAGGGCGACCAAGTCTCGCACTACGGCCTCGACCCGTGCTGGGCC
>DAOTVR010000269.1:0-5207 GCA_034436315.1 Anaerolineae bacterium | reverse complement strand
GAAGGAGCCGACCTTTCCGGTTACGGGGTGTTTGGGAAAGAGCACTCCCTGGATATCCGTTGCGTTTAAGCGGCGCAGCTCGACGAGGGCTCTGAAGTTGTGCCGCAACATTGCCACCCGGCCGTTGAGCAGCATCTCCAGGCTGCCCCTCTCCATGTGGATCGGATCGGGGGCGATCTCGTGGGTCCTGACCTGCTCCTGCGCCCACCGCAGACAAGCGATGCCGGTTTCGCTATGGAGCAGACATTGCCGGCCGTCCTGAGAGAGCAGAGAGGCCCCAAACAGACTCAACATAGGATACGCCCCAGGCAGTTCGTAGCGCACGTCATAGCCGAATTGATCCGTCTTCCCATCGCCGTCATGATCGCCGGTCAAACTTGCGGCAGCTCGGCTCAGGTCATCCAATGTCCAATCCGAGCGAGGATAGGGCAGTTTAGCCTTGTCAAACAGCTCTTTATTATATAGGAGCACATTCTCGCCGGTGTGACCGAGGAAGGGCAAACCGACTTGTTTACCTCCATAGGACGAAAAGCGCAAGGCGCTCTTGAAGATGCCGCTGGTATCAAAGCCATCGGCTGCGAGGAGTTCATCAAGGGGCCGGACGATCCGCTTTTGTGCCCAGCGGGCGAGTAAGGCCCCTGGGGGACACTCCAACAAGTCGCCCAGTTGGCCACTTGCCGCAAGGAGGGCGATCCGTTGAGGATAGGCGCTCCAATCGGAGGAGGCATTCCAACGTATGGTCACATTGGGGAGCAACTCCTCAAAGGCCGAGGAAATGAGCATGGCGAATTGCGTCCAGCCATAGTTCATCACGTCGGCCACGATGACGACCTTGGGCTTGGGGGAGGGAACCGCGGTAACGAGTTTCTCCACCGTCCGCTCAATGATCTGTGGCGTACTCTCCACAATCACGGTCTCGCGGACTATTTCCTTGACGACCTTGGTGACCTCTTTTTCCACGACCTTTTCTATCTCAATGACCTTCTGCCCGCAGGCGCCCAACACACAGGCGCCCAGTGCCCCCCAAGAGAGCCTCAAGGCACTGCTCAAAAGCTCTCTGCGTGACAACCGTCTCATCTGTTTTTCGGCCAACCTTCTCTACTTTACCGAACGAGCTTCATGAGCTTCCCCGTAGCTTATCGGCGATTATATCACCTTTTGGGCTCCCGCGCACGTGCCTTGACTCCCAGGCCATCTGGTGATAAAACCTGCGCATAGCGCGGGATAAAGCGCGCTCTATAATGGCCGGCTATCCTATTTAGGGAGTGGGAACGAGATGAAGAAGGCGCTTATCGTACAAGGCGGCTGGGAGGGGCACGAGCCCAAAAAGGTCGCCGAGATCCTGGCTGGAGCGCTCAGGGCGCACGGCTTTGAGGTGGAGATCGCCGATACCCTGGATGCCTTTAAGGACGAGGACAAGCTCAAGGCCCTTGATCTCATCATCCCCATCTGGACGATGGGCACGATCAGGCCCGACCAACTGAACCCCCTCTTGGAAGCGGTGCGCAGTGGCGTGGGCATCGCCGGCGTCCATGGCGGCATGGGCGATGCCTTCCGCCAGGAGACCGAATACCAATACATGGTTGGCGGGCAGTGGGTGGCCCATCCCGGCGGCGACGGGGTGGAATATGAGGTGCACATTGCGGATACGTCCAGCCCGATCACCCAAGGGCTCACCGACTTTAAGGTGTGCTCGGAGCAATACTATATGCACATCGATCCGGCCATCCACGTCCTGGCCACAACACGCTTCGGCGACGTGGTCATGCCGGTGGCCTGGACTAAGATGTACGGCAAGGGGCGGGTCTTTTATTGCTCGCTCGGCCATGTGGCCCAGGTATTTGAGCAGGACCCCCAAATCCTGACCTTGGTGACCCGGGGCATGCTTTGGGCAGCAAAGGCCCTTTAGGCCGGCTCGGCTAGAGGAGAGACCGCCCTAAAGGCTACATCGTCTGGCAAGCGGCGCCGTCGCGGCTTTCAGCCTCACCGTGCGCTACCAAGCCCTCTGGCGCGGCCACAAGCTGCGGCTGCGTGATCAGGTAGCCTTGCCTCAAGGCCATGGCCGCAAGGGATGCACGCCAAAGCCCAAGGCAAATCGCGCCCAGAAGAGTAGGACCGTGGTGGCGATGATGCCGATCGTCCAGGCCAGGTCCGCCGGGCGAAAGCGCAGGCCACGCAGGTAGGTGCGGCGTCGGGAGGCCCCAAGAGCGCGCGATTCCAGGGCGCGCGAGAGGTTTTCCGCCGTTCGCAGGGCGGTGATCAGCATGGGCACGATGATCGGCAGATGTGCGCGGGCGCGCTGAATCAGGTTGCCTCGCGTCAGATCCAAGGCACGGGCCTGTTGCGCTTCGGAGATCATGCGGAAGATGCCGGCCATGGTGGGCAAGTAGCGCAAAGCTATCGCCAGGGTAAGCCCCCACTCATAGGGTAACCCCAGCGCAACCAGGCCACGGACCAGCGTGGCCTGGTCCGTGGTGAATAGACACGACATCACGATGAACGCCAAAGCGCCGATGCGCAGGGCCGCCGCCCCGCCTTGGGCCAGATCGTAGGGGGTAACGTCCATCGGGCCTAACGAACAGATGACCGGTCCCTGGCCCCTATATAGGGCAACCCAAAACACCCAGATCAGGATCATCGTCGGAAGCGTCGCTTTCCAGACCATCGTGATCCTCTCTCCCGCCGTGCGCGCGCTCCATAGGCTCAGGTGTGCCCAGAGGAGCAGGCCCAACATGATCCATACGTTGCTAAAGAGCAGGGCCAAGGCGCAGCCGGCGGCGACCAGCAAAAGCTTGGCCCGAGGGTCCATCCGATGTAGCCAGGAGCTCCCCGGCTGATAGAGATCGTACATGGTACTCATGGGGCTATCTCCGAGCGGGAGCGGTCAATACGGAGGCGCTCGTAGGCCTCGACGAACTCGCCAACGGTGAGGAGGTCCCGCGGTAATCCCCAAGGGCTCAAACGCTGGCCGAGCTGAGTGATCTGAGGGGGGGCGATCTGTGCTCGGTCAAGGTCCTCAGCCCGTTGAAACACCTCGCGGGTCGGCCCCTGGGCCAAAATGCGCCCTTCGTGCATCACCAGCATCTCCGGTGCATGCTCGGCGACGATGCGCATATCGTGGCTCACCAAGATGATGGTATGGCCCTGATGGTGTAGCTCGTCCAAGAGCCGCATCAACTCACAGGCACTCCGCCAATCCAGGCCCATGGTCGGCTCATCCAAGATGAGCACCCTGGGGCGCATGGCGTACACCGAGGCGACCGACACCTTGCGCCGGAGGCCAAAGCCCAACACGGCCGGCGGCGTCTCGGCGTAAGGGGTAAGTCCAAAGAGCTCCAACGCCTCCTCCGTGCGCGCGCGAACCGTCGCGGCGTCAAGGCCCAGGTTGCGGGGGCCGAAGCTGATCTCCTCGCGCGTGGTGGCGCAAAAGATCTGATGATCGGGGTTTTGGAATACGTATCCCACGATCTTGGCCAACTGACCGACAGGAGTGGTGCGCGTATCCTGGCCGTAGACCCAAACCCGGCCCGTGGTCGGCTTGAGCAGGCCGTTCATGTGCTTGACCAGGGTTGTCTTGCCCGAGCCGTTCTGGCCCACGATGGCCAGGTAGGCATTGTCGGGGATCTCCAGAGTCACGCCGTTTAAGGCGGGGATCTCCTCGTCGTAGTGGAAGGTCAGCTCTTCAATGTGGATGCCGAGCCGTGTGTTCACGAGGCACTCCAACCTCTGCCCAGCTCGCTTCGCAGGGCGCGTTCGGCCTCATCAAGCAGGATGAAATGGTGTGCCGTTCCCAATCTGGCGTTCAGGGCATGGGCTAACTCGGATACTTGGGGTGGGGCGAGCCCGGCCTCCTGTAGGAGCCGGGTATCCTCAAAGACGCGCAAAGGGGCATCGTGCGCGGCGATGACCCCTTGCCAGAGGACGGCCACGCGGTCTGAGAACTGGGCGACGCGCTCGGCATCCTGGCTCACCATGATGATCGTCATGCGGCGTTCACGACAGAGCCGCCCAATAACCGAAAAGACCTCTAGCTGGCCCAAAGGGTCCAGGCCGGCCGTGGGCTCGTCCAAGATGAGCACCTCCGGCAACATGGCCAAGCTAGCGGCGATGGCTACGCGCTGCTTTTGCCCTCCCGAAAGCTGCGCGGAGGAACGCAGGCGATAGTTGGACATCCCCACCACGTCCAAGGCCCAAGCGACGCGCTCGGCGATCTCTTGGGGATCCAAGCCCAGGTTCTCGGGCCCAAAGGCCACCTCGTCCTCAAGGGTGGTGCAGAAGAGCTGGCTCTCGGGATCCTGGTAGACGATCCCCACGTGTGCGGCGAGCTCGGCCACGGGGGTGGAGCGCGTGTCGTAGCCCAATACGTTGACCCGCCCGCGGATGATCCCGCCGGTAGATTGAGGGACGATGCCGTTCATGCTCAGACAAAGCGTCGTCTTGCCCGCGCCCGTCGGGCCCATGATGGAGAGGAACTCACCCCGCTCGACCACGAGATCCACGCCGCGCAGGACCTCGCTCGGCTCGGCCCCCGGCAGTAAAGGGGGGTAGGCATAGTGAAGCCGCTCGATCTCGATGACCGCCAACTGCAACTCCTCGGAAGGGGATTTTGTGCAAGGCGCTCAGCCCTCGCGCCATTCTCCCGGCTGCCCAAGGCGCGCGATGGGCGGGTAGGCTCGGCGCACCGCGTAGAAGAGGGGGATGCCCACGAGGCCGCCGACGACGTTCTGCAAAAGGTTCCACGGCACCTCGGCTAACGCTGCGCCCCAGCCGATGCCGTAGAACAGGCCCTCTCCCAGAAAATAGATGCCGATCATGAGCACCGTCCCGGCGAGCCACCCCAAACCCAGCTTGAGCGGCGTCGCCTTGCGGGCGATGGCGCCGGCCACCAGGCCCTCTAGGCCGTGAGCCACAAACGATAGGGGGGCGAAGGCGGCATAGCCTCCGAACAGGTCTGCGAGCGCCGTCCCGATCCCCCCGGCGATCAGCCCGATCCAAGGGCCGAAGGTAAAGCCCGCGAAGTAAATCACGGCATCGGAGAAATTCAAATAGCCCCCGGTGGCCGTGATCGGGACGCGAATCACCAAGGTGAAAACCGTGGTCAGGGCGATCAAGATGGCTGCAAGGGCGATAAAGGCAGCACGCAGCTTATTCATGGGGAACCTCCTCCTTAGGGTGCAGAATAAGGGTTTTGCCTCACGCTAACCATA
>DAOTVR010000268.1:0-3176 GCA_034436315.1 Anaerolineae bacterium | reverse complement strand
AAGCTGAACATGCCGGATGGCACGACCAGCATATGGGTCCAGGGGCAACGGCGTGTCAAACTCGTTCGCTACACCCAGATGCAGCCTTATATAGCCGCCGAAGTCTCTCCCATCCAAGAGACATGCGAGACGGGCCTCTCGACCGAGGCCCTGATGCGCGCGGTTTTAGCGCTATTTGAGAAGGTCGTACAGTACAGCCGCAACATCCCCGACGACGCTTACGTGGCGGCGATGAACGCCACCGAGCCGGGCTGGCTTGCGGACCTGATCGCCTCTGTCCTGGAACTTGACGTCCCCAAACGGCAAGAGCTTCTGGAGATAGCCGATTGCACTCAGCGTCTGCAAAAGATCAGCATCATCCTGGCCTCGGAGCTGGATGTATTGGAGTTGGAGAATCGCATCCACTCGCAAGTGCAACAGGAGGTAGATAAGAGCCAGCGGGAATATTTCTTACGCGAGCAGATGCGGGTCATCCAAAACGAGCTGGGTGAGACCGATCCCGCTATGCAGGAGATCAATGAGTTACGTGCCAAGCTCGACGAGCTGGTCTTGCCCGACGAAGTGCGCCAAAAGGTGGAGAAAGAGCTTGCGCGGCTGAGTGCCATGCCCTCTGCCTCGCCCGAGGTCGCCGTCATCCGCACTTATCTTGACTGGGTTTTGGGTATGCCTTGGAATGAAGAGACCAAGGACAACCTGGACATCGCTAACGCGGCCCGCATCCTAGAGGAGAGTCACTACGGGTTGCCCAAGGCTAAGGAGCGCATTTTAGAGCACTTGGCCGTGTACCGCCTGGCAGCGGAGAAGATGAAGAACCCTGTCCTGTGTTTTGTAGGCCCTCCGGGGACGGGGAAAACTTCATTGGGTAGGTCCATTGCCACGGCTTTAGGGCGCAAGTTCGTGCGTGTCAGCCTGGGAGGCATTCGCGACGAGGCCGAGATCCGTGGGCATCGGCGTACCTATGTGGGCGCCTTGCCCGGACGTATCATCCAAACGATGCGCCGAGCAGGCTCCAGAAACCCGGTGTTCATCCTGGATGAGATCGACAAACTGGGCATGGACTTCCGCGGCGATCCGTCATCGGCGCTTTTAGAGGTGTTGGATCCAGAGCAAAACTGGGCCTTCTCCGACCATTACCTTGAGGTGCCCTTTGACCTTTCAAAGGTCATGTTCATCACCACGGCAAATATCTTGGATCCGATCCCGCCGGCGCTACGCGACCGCATGGAAGTCATCGAGTTCCCAGGCTATATGGAAGAGGAGAAGGTGCAGATCGCTCGCCACTTCCTCATTCCGCGTCAGATCGAACAAAACGGCTTGCGTTCCCTAAGCTTCTCAGATAGCGCCTTACGAGGGCTCATTCGCGAATACACCCATGAGGCGGGCGTACGCAACCTCGATCGCGAGATCGCCAATATCTGCCGCAAAGTGGCCCGGCGCGTGGCCGAGGGCAAGCCTGCCCCTCGGCTGATCACCAAACAGTCTCTTAGCAAGTTCCTTGGCCCGCCCCGCTACTCGTTCGGCATGGCCGAAGAGCGAGACGAAGTCGGTGTGGCCACCGGCCTGGCCTGGACGGAGATGGGCGGGGATACGCTCTCGGTTGAGGTTACGATCATGCCGGGCAAGGGCTCTTTGATCCTGACCGGCCAACTGGGAGAGGTGATGCAAGAGTCGGCACAGGCCGCGTTGAGCTACACACGCTCCCGGGCTGAGGCCTTGGGGATCGGCTCCATTGACTTTGACAAGATCGACATCCACATCCACGTGCCAGAGGGAGCCGTCCCTAAAGACGGGCCCTCGGCAGGGGTGACCATTGCCACGGCATTGATCTCTGCCCTGACTGGCCGCGCTGTACACCATGATGTAGCCATGACCGGCGAGATCACTTTGCGAGGCAGGGTCCTGCCCATTGGCGGGCTGCGTGAGAAGGCTTTGGCCGCTCACCGCGCCGGCCTCAGGGTCATGTTGTTGCCCAAGAAGAACCGTCCAGATCTCTCAGAGGTGCCCGCGCGGTTGCGCAAGCGGTTGGACTTTATCTTCGTTGACTCCATGGACCAAGTGCTGCCTGTGGCTTTGTTGCCACCCTCTGAGGATAAAGCTAGGCGCGTTGTCCAATAGGGGCCCGGCCCCGGGCCTAGACTCCCATAACGGCGTCGGCCTATACCCTGTTGTTATTCAATGGCTGTCTAACGGGCACGGGCCGGTTCAGCATTTATCTATTTCTCCGATGCGCGCCCGTGCCCTAAAGCGCCAATTAGCCAATTGTGCCCACTGCCCGGCGTCCCCTACGTTGAGCTGAAGGGCCTTTTCGCCGGGATGTCCCTGGCCAAGACCACGTCAAATGAGATTCGGACAAGCCTTTGACGGCAGGGATAGGGAGGCGGGCGCGAGGCTAACGGCCAGTGCGGGGTTAGAAGGCCCGAAAGATCGCGCTTGCGGAAGACAAACGGCATACAGCTTATGGGCGGCATTATTCTTACATTGCATGATTTGGGCTATAGCGGCGAGGCAGTAGGGAACTATGAGGGGCAGGTGGTCTTTGTTCCCTTGGGTATCCCCGGCGAGACGGTGCGTGTGGAGCTGACCGAGGTTCATACCCACTATGCCCGAGCCCGCTTGCTTGAGGTGCTGGAGCCTTCACCCGACCGGGTTACTCCACGTTGCCCTTACTTTGGGCTCTGCGGCGGCTGCCACTGGCAACACATCGCTTATCCCGCACAATTGCGCTTCAAACGGGAACTCCTGCTTACTCAGCTTCGGCATCTAGGCAAACAGCCTCATCCCCTTGTGCGCCCGGTCATCGGCATGGATGATCCCTGGGCTTACCGCAACCATGTCCAACTGACGATGAATCCCCGAGAGGGGCTCGGTTACCAAGCCCTAAGGAGCCATGAGGTTGTGGCCGTGGACGAATGTTGGATCATCCATCCCTTGCTTGAGGAGCTATGGGCAGCGTTAGACGTGGACCCCGAGGGTCCGCCCAGGGTATCCTTACGCGCCGGCGTGGCCACGGGAGAACAATTGATCCTCTTTGAGGGGGACGAAGACGAGCCGCCCGAGCTAGAGCTAGACCTGCCCGTCTCCTGCGTGTACTGGAATAGCCAGGGGGCCCTCACTATCCTGGCCGGCAACAGCTTCTATCACGAGCGCCTCGCCGGGCGAACCTTCCGCATCAGTGC
>DAOTVR010000267.1:0-2249 GCA_034436315.1 Anaerolineae bacterium | reverse complement strand
TGCGGGCCTCGTCGGCCGTTTGGATCAGCTCACACTCTACGCGGTTAGCGCGCGCTGTAGCGATAAAGGGGCTAAAGGTCAGCCGATAGAGGGTCATCACACGGACATAGCGCTGGGCGGCGTGCCTCACATCTCCCGCCTGATGCGCCGCCAACGCGGCCTGGAACTCTCGCCGGGCAGCGAGGCGATACTGCCGAAAGGCGAACAGCCCCAGCGAGAGGAGGGCCCCAAGCAACAGAAGCTCGGGCAAGAGGTGACGTCGCTTCAAAAAGGCCAAGGCGGAGAGCCCCTGGAAGGAGACTTGGGCCGTGGGGCCGCGCATATTCACCAAGAGAAACCAGACTCCCCCCAGGCCGATGAGCACGTCGCCCACGCTGAACACGTTGGCCAGGGGAAACTCTTTGGGGATGGCAAAGATATCGCCGAGGAACCAAAGGGGCGTGCCCTCGACGATGAGCGAGGAATTGGTGACGCGCAGCGAGTCAAACGAATCCTCCGGCCCGATGATGCCCGCCGCCTTGAGGGCCTGCAGGGAGGCCGGCATATGCCCCCCGTTGACCAGGATCACCAACGCATTGAGCAAAAGGCCGCTAGCAAGAGGGATCACCCCAGGGACGCGCCAGTTGAACACCGAGACAACGATCAAAAGCAAGAGGGAGAGAACATACAAAGCCGACGACCAGGGCGAATCGCCAACCCACCGCTGCCAGATTGGGGAAAAGACCAGAACCTGAATCCCAAGGGCGAGGAGGATCAAATAAGAATGCCTGAGCCGCAACCGCGCAAGATGCTCAAAACGCCCACCCAACAGGAGGGAAACGAGAAAAGCTAAAGCGAGAAGCGCGAGCAGTATCACACATGAATTTTACTTGAGCTCGGCGCCACTTTCAAGCGGGGGACATCTTGGGGAAACTGGCTTGGCTTGAGGGCCACGCTATCGCAGGCCTTGCTAACCTCCTCGGCCCAGGGCAGCTTGCCACCCCAGTGCTCGACGACCCGGAGCAAGGCTTCCACGGCGGTGGGATCGAACTGTGTCCCACTGTGCCTTTGCACTTCGGCGAGGGCTTCCTGGAGCGACAAGGGCGCGCGATACACGCGCACGGAGGTCATGGCATCCAGGGAGTCGGCCACCGCCAAAATCCGGCTGCCCAACGGGATCTCCTCTCCCTTGAGCCCTTCGGGGTAGCCCTGGCCATCGTAGCGTTCATGATGATAGAGGATGAGGCTTTGCCCCTCGTTGAACAGGCGGAAGCTTTTGACCAGCTCGGCGCTAATGAGCGGGTGTCGCCGGAACTCGGCCTGCTCGGCATCGTCAAAGCGGCCCGGCTTGAATAGCAGGGCATTGCTCATGCCGATCTTGCCCAGATCGTGCAAGCGAGCGGCCAGGCGAATCGTCTCTAACTCCTCTTCGGGAAGCCCCATCTCTTTCCCGATGGCTTCGGCGATAACGGCCACACGCTGAGAATGCTGATAGGTGCTGGGATCTCGCTGGTCAATGGCGTCCGCCATACTGATGAGCGCCTCTTTCGTCTTCTGTTGCAGGTCGGCGATGAACTGAAAGGACTGGCGAACGGCGATCATGGGCAAGACCAGCGCAAAGACGCTCCAGGGCTGATATAACCACAGCGCAGCGACCACCGCTCCCAGAGGGATAATGGTCAGGTTGTTCCAAAACGTATCCCGGAGACAGGCCTTCCAAATATGGACGAAGCTGGCGTTCGTCGTCAGGGTCACGACAGTCGTTACCAGCCCGGTGTTAATCAGGTAATAGGTCAAAACCATGGCCCCCACTGCGCCGGCGTTGCGAAACGAGTGAAACGGCATGCGAGAGCCATCGTAAAGGAATTCATAGACCATGGCCATGCAGGCGAAGGTAAGGGTCATCTCCGCAGCGTTGAACAAGGCTTTGTACCAACTCCGACGCAACAGCAACTCGGCGAGGATCGTGCCCAAAAGGGTGACGATGATGGTCACATAAGGTCCAAAGATGATGGCCACTGCCGTCTTGAGGGCGCAAGAGACGGTGATCTCAGCCTTATCCTCCCGAGGCAGGACAATGGGGTAGAAATCGGTGATGCAAATGGATAACGTAAAGATCAGGATCTCCAAGGCGATCAGGGCGTTATGGGGCACCGAAATCAGCGCCACTACCGCCAGCACCAAGGCCACAAGGGCAACGAAGAAAATATAAAGTTGTGCTTTCAGGGGCAGTGCTCTCATGTTTTCGGATAGGTGCCTACGAAAGCAAT
>DAOTVR010000266.1:0-14276 GCA_034436315.1 Anaerolineae bacterium | reverse complement strand
GTCTGGCCCTCAATCTCTTGCGCCATGATCACTCTATCAAAGCAGGCATCAAGGCCAGACGCCACAGGGCTGGCTGGGATGAGAGCTACCTGCTCAAGGTCCTTTCGGTCTAAATGCGATTGCCCTGAATGTGAACGCCGCGGACTCAAATTGGGAGTGAAAATATGCTATAATGGGCCAAAGCCTCAGAGTCGGGGATCCCCGTATGGTATATGAGTTGTCGTGAGATCGGACATCGTATAGGGTCCTTTCCGTTAAGGCGAGAAACTACCGGCTCTCTTGGCATAGCTTTTTAGGATAGGAGGTATGACATGCCTCAGATGACCCATCGTCAAAGAGTTTTGGCCGCCCTTGAGCACGAGACACCAGATAGAGTGCCCTTGGATCTGGGCTCCACGCGCAACTCAAGCATCGTCGTCGAGGGCTACGAACGGCTGAAAAGCTACTTTGGCCTACAAGCGGAGAATACCCTGATCAGCCGAATGATGCGCGTGGTAGAGGTGGATGAACGCATCTTACAAGCCCTGGATATCGACTTGAGGGGTGTCTTCCCGGCCACTATACCTGACCAGATCCTTGGCGAGGACCGCTATCGCGACGAATGGGGAATAGAAAGGGTCAGGCCGCCAGGGTCGTTTTATTATGATCTACGCACCTATCCCCTGGCAGGCGAGATCACCCTCAGCGACATCGCCAAATACCCTTGGCCGGATCCTCACGCGCCCATCCGTAGGAAGGGTCTGCGTGAGCGCGTCAGACAAATTCGCGAGCAGACCGACTGTGCGGTGGTGCTGAACATGCCCAGTGGGTTCGTACATACCAGTCAATACCTGCGTGGCTTTGAGGATTGGTTCTTAGATTTTGCCAGGGATCGTCGGCTTCTGGGGGCGCTCTTTGACGCCGTTTTAGAGGTGAACCTGGCCATCTGTAGGGAGCTGCTAGAGGAGGTCGGCTCGGAAGTGGATGTGCTCATGGCTTCCGATGATCTGGGAACCCAAAAGGGGCTGATGGTATCTCCCGATGCTTACCGTGAGATGATCAAGCCGCGCCATAAAAAGTACTTTCAATTGATGCACGACCTGTCGCCGGCCAAGGTGCTCTTTCACACCTGTGGCTCGGTGGTGGATATCCTCGGCGACCTGGTAGAGATCGGTGTAGATGCCATCCACCCCGTACAGGTCTCGGCGCGGGGGATGAACCCGGCAGAGCTCAAGAGAGCTTGGGGAGATAAACTGACTTTCTGGGGGGCCATTGATACGCAGCACGTCCTGCCACGGGGTAGCGTAACCGAGGTGCATGCCGAGGTTGCCCGGCGCATTGAAGAGCTCGGGCGAGATGGAGGCTATATCCTGGGTGCGGTACATAACATCCAGCCCGAAGTGCCCGTAGAAAACATCCTGGCCATGTACCACTATGCTAAGGAGTATCAACCTTCCTGGAAAGATTAAATCGGCAAGACCATTTCTCTCGCCCACGTTTGAGGAGGTCCAGCGATATGGAGGTATCCAGCAAAACGAAGCGCCCCCAGGTCGTAGCCTTTGCTGGCACGCAGGGGCTGGCGATGCTGCTCTCTGCCTGCCGGGGCACGCCTTGGCGCACCGTAGGCATTGTTCCCCCGGCTAATGCGGGGGCGTCTTTTGCCCGGCTACATTCCGCAATCGGTGTGACCGCCGACGAAGTGCTCATCCCCACCTTGGATCGGGTGGAGGTGTGCGCCGAGCTCTCTGACGGGACACACTTGGTGGGCGAGGCGGCCATCACCAAGGGCAAGCCGGGGACGACCATCCGCTGTGTCTACCTCATCTCCGAAGGGCCGGGCCAACCTTCCTCCGACTTTGAGCCCACGCCCGAGGTTTTGGCCGCGCTGCGCGAAGCCGAGGCCATCGTCCTGGGGCCAGGATCTCTCTTTACGAACCTGATCCCCGCGCTGCTCATCAAGGAGATCAACGAGACGGTCCGTGCCAGCAAGGCGCGCAAGATCTTTGTCTGCAACCTGATGACTCAGCCCAATCAGACCGAAGGGTATTCAGTAGCCGACCATGTGCGCGTGCTGCAGAAGCACTGCGGCTTTCGCCTGGACTATGTCTTGGCTCACGCCGGCGGAGCGATCAGTGCCGAGGTATTGGAGCGCTACCGTCACACCTCGGCGGACCTGGTCAGGCCGCAATTAGTCACCCACGACGATGACTCGCAGGTGGTCATCTTCCCCGAGACACCCCAGGAGATGATCCTGGTGGAAGGGGCCATCCTCATCCAGCGCGACCTGGCTACCGAGGTTATGGATATAGATCGTTTCACCGGTCAGAAACGGCTGATGGTGCGCCACGACCCGGAAAAGCTCGGCGAGGCCCTGCGCTCACTCCTCCAGGATTATGCCCTTCAGGAGAGGCTTTCGGTCAGCCGGGCGATCTTTCGTGAGTACGACATCCGCGGCATCGTCGGCTCAGAGCTAACCCGCACGGCCGTTGAATCCATGGGCCGTGCCTTCGGCACCTATATCCAGCGGCGCACCGGCCGCCGCCAGATCATCCTCGGCCGCGATACGCGCGCCAGCTCGGCGGCCTTGAGCAAGGCGGTGGCCAAGGGCCTGATCGCTGCCGGCTGTGAGGTGATCGATATCGGCCAGGTGCCCACACCGTTGGCCTCCTTTGCGGTGAATCACTTCTGGGTGGATGGAGCCGTCCAGGTGACCGCCAGCCATAACCCCGCCGAGTTCAACGGGCTGAAGCTGCAAGTGGGCATGGAAGCGTTGGCCGGCCAGGAGCTACAAAAAGTAGAGCGGTTGATCGCTAGCGGCTCCTTCGCCTCCGGGGAGGGCAGCCGCTTGGTGCGCGATGTGGTGTATCCTTACCTGAATTGCATCCGTCACAAAGTGTGCCTGTCGCGCTCTTTCAAGGTAGCAGTTGATGCCGGTAACGGCGTGTGTGGCCCGATAGCCTTGCGCTTGATGCGCGAGCTAGGGTGCGAGGTAGTACCTCTCTATTGCGAGCCGGATGGGGCCTTCCCCCATCACCCACCCGATCCCAGCCAAGCGGAGAACTTGAGGGAGCTGGCCCAGTTGGTCGTGCAGACGCATTGCGACGTGGGCATAGCCTTCGATGGCGACGGGGACCGCATCGGCATCGTGGATGAGCGGGGCGAGGTCGTGCCGCCGGATACCTACCTCTTGCTCTATGCCCGCGAGGCCCTGCGCGCCGGGCCGGGCAAGGTGGTCTTTGAAGTGCGCTGCTCCGAGGCCCTCTTTGACGGGGTGCGCAAATACGGGGGCATCCCGGTGATGGCCAAATGCGGTAACACCTATATTTTGCCGCGCATGCACCAGGAGCGCGCGGTCATCGGCGGGGAGCTGAGCGGGCATATCTTTTTCAACGACCCGCCCTTTGAGTTCGACGATGCCCTTTACGCTGCCGCACTTCTCCTGAGCTACATGGATCGCGACGGCCGGCCTTTGAGCCAGATGTTCGCCGAGGTGGTGGAGGGCTTACCGCGCTATGTGAGCACCCCGGAGCTGCGCCTCAACTGTCCGGATTACCTCAAGTGGGACGTAGTGGATGCCCTGCGCGATGCGTTCGTCTCCCGTTATCGGGTGATAGATATCGACGGGGCGCGCATCTATTTCGGCGAGAGGGATTGGGCGCTGATCCGCGCCTCCAACACCGCCCCCAAGCTCTCCTTGCGCTTTGAGGGGGTTAGCGAGGAATCGGTGGCACGGATGAAGGCCGAGGTGAGGGGGGAGTTGAGGAAGCATTTGCCTGGTGTGCCCGAGTTCTAAGGACTCACTTCAATTTGGAGCCAGCAGACGCGGCATCTTGCTGCGAGAGGTCGCTTAAGCGCCATCCTGGCGCGGCTACGTTTGAAACGGTAGGGCAGCTAGCCCGCATTCTAAAAACGCAACAGGGGGAAAAGGGATGATACGAGTCTTATCTAAAGAGCGCTTCATGGGCCGTGACGAGCGTGGGCGGCCGGTCTGCACGGGCTTTGTGACCTACATCAGCCGAGACGAGCCGATCCTGATGCATCGTTCGGGGCGAGATGATTACTCCGATGCTTACGATGAGTACGCGGATATGCTCAGCTACGATAACGGCAAGACTTGGAGCCAGCCGATCCTACACCTGAAAAGCCATGATGTGGAAGGGGGCAAGATCCGCTACGCTGAGCCGGCAGCCCTCTTCGACCCGGATACCGAGAAACTGATCGTCATCGTCAACAGGGTCTTCTATCCCAACGACACCCTAGATACGGACGCCCGCTACACGCCGATGATGGAGGTATACGACCCCAAAACGCAGCGCTGGTCGGAGCTGGCGCCGTTGAGCTTGGAGCATAACCCCCCTTACGGCGTGGCAGTCAGCTTCTGCTTCCCCATCAAGACCTCCAAGGGCCGCCTCGTTTTCCCGGTACAGACGCATCTGTTGGACGAACAAGGCAAACCGCTCCACTACCGGGGCTGCTGGTCGCCGGCGGGCGTTGTCATGAACCTCTTGGGCGACTACCGGAGCGATGGCGCGATAGCCTGGAAGCTCAGCGCGCCGGTGATCCCCGACCTGGAAAAGACCTCGCGCGGCTTCTATGAGCCGACCATCGCCGAACTGCGCGACGGGCGGTTCGCCATGATCCTGCGCGGCGACAACTCCATGTATCCCGAACGGCCGGGCTATAAATGGCTGAGCTTCTCGGAAGACCACTGCGAGAGCTGGTCGGACCCCGTGCCGCTGCCGTGCGACAAGGGGGACCCCATTGAATCGAGTTCCACCGGCTCGGCCCTTTTCCGTTCCATCAAGACCGGCAACCTCTATTGGATGGGCAACCTGTGTATTGAGGGCGTGCGCCCCAACGGCAATTTCCCGAGGACGCCGCTCGTCATTGCCGAGGTTCAAGAAGACCCGTTCGCCCTCAAACGCGAGACCATCACCGTCATCGACCGCCAAGCTCCCGGCGAGCCTCCGGAGGTCCAGCACTCTAACTTTCGCTTTTATCAGGATCGGGAGAACGGGGATATTGTGCTCTTCCTGACCCGCTATGCGGAGCACAGCTGGGAACAATGGATGTTGGCGGATTATTACCGCTATCGGATCGCCATTGAATGAGCGACATCTCACAAACGGGCCAAGAAAGCGATGTCTTGACAGGATAACGTTTTCGATTAGAATTATTTCCGACCTGCCGCATTCGTCTAGTGGTCTAGGACACCTCCCTCTCAAGGAGGAGATCAGGGGTTCGACTCCCCTATGCGGTACTAGTGCGCGGTAGGATATGCGAATGAGGGTCTTTCTGGGCTAGCTCTGGCGATGGGCTGGCCATTCGTTTTATAGTAGGACGTGAGAATCGGGTTCAGCTAAAGGCTATTCGCGGTGGGGGAATACGTGAGCGATCTAAAGGGCGTAATAACCAATATCCAGCGCTTTTCCATCCATGATGGGCCAGGCATCCGCACGACGGTGTTCCTGAAGGGTTGCAACCTGCGTTGTTTCTGGTGCCACAACCCCGAGACCTTGGAGCCCAAGCCCCAATTACAGATCTTCCCCAACCGCTGCATCGGCTGTGGCAAATGCTTTGAGCGCTGCCCCAATCACGCTCATGTACAGGTGAACGGGCAGCGCCAGTTCCTCCGCGAGCTTTGCGTGGCCTGCGGAGCCTGCGCCGAGACCTGCTATGCGGAAGCCCTGGTGCTCGTTGGCCAGGTCAAGACCGTGGATGAGGTCGTGGAGGAGGTCTTGCGCGACAAACCTTTCTACGAGACCTCCAACGGTGGGGTGACCCTCTCGGGCGGCGAGCCGCTGGTGCAACTGGAGTTCTCGTATGCCATCCTGGAGCGCTGCCGCCAGGAAGGCCTGCATACGGCCATTGAGACCGCGGCCAACTTTCCTTGGGAGCGCCTGGCAGCCATCCTCCCCGTCACCGACCTGGTGATGATGGATATCAAGCTGATGGATTCGCAAAAGCATCGCGAGTGCACCGGCGTGCCCAACGAGCGCATCCTGGCTAATGCCCTGCGCCTGGGCGAGCAGTCCCAGCCGCTCATCGTGCGCACGCCGATCGTCCCCGGCGTCAACGATACGCCGGAGGAGGTGGCAGCCATCGCCGCCTTTATCGCCAGGTTACCTAACCTAATGTATTACGAGCTGCTTCCCTTTCACCCGATGGGCACAAGCAAGTACGAGAGCCTGGGCATGGATTACCGCGCCAGGGGATTAAAGGCCCCGCCCAAGGATAAGATGGATGCCCTTGTGGAGGTGGCACGGCGCTACGGGATCACCGCCCGGCACGGGTGAATAGTTCATAGAACAGGGCCAAACTCGTCCTGATTTTGAGCGAGTGTATCAGCAGCCAGTGGAGGTGTTTCGTGATCCCCGAGGACGTATTACGGGAGGCAGTTTCGCGGCTGGTACGCCGTTTCAGGCCACATAAAGTCATTCTCTTCGGCTCTCAGGCGCGGGGCAATGCTGACTCCAAGAGCGATGTAGATCTACTGGTGGTTTGTCCCCTAGGGGGACGCCGTCGCCGCGATATGATGGTAGAGATGGATTTGGCCCTAAATGGCCTAGGGATCGCGCGCGACATCGTGATCCTCACCCCGGAGGAGTATGAGCGCGACCGGGAGATCCCTGGAACGATCGCCCGTCCGGCCTTCCTTGAAGGAAAGGTGTTATATGACCGCTCCGCTTGAGGAGCTCGCTCGGCAAGCCTGTCAATGGGTGGTCTACGCCGATGAGGATCTAGTCCTAGCGAAGCACGGTCTGAGTCTTGGGGAGAAGGCTCCGCTCCGCCTTATAGCCTACCACGCCCAGCAGTGCGCTGAGAAGTACCTCAAGGCTTACCTGGTCTGGAAGGGAATTGACTTTCCTTACACCCACAATATCGCTCGGCTCCTGGAACTTGTAGGTGCGCAAGGGCCTTGGGTCCAGGAACTGAGAGACGCTGCCAGGCTCACGCCGTTTGCCATCACAGCCCGTTACCCCGGCGAAGATTCGGAGGTCGCCCGCGAGGAGGCGGAACAGGCTATTGCGATTGCCGAATCGGTACGTCAGACAGTGCGTCGGGCGCTTATGGCAGAGGGACTGAAATTGTGAGTTGCACGCAATTCGGCAAAACGCGAATCACAGGTACAGCTATGGAACCTACACCTCGTATCCGGCGCCTGCGGGCCAGGGCGCTCGCGCAGCAGGAATTCGGAAGCAAAGAGCCCGAGCTCTTGTGGGCGCGCTCCTGGCTCGCGAGCTCCAGTGAGCCGTGGCATATCGTTCGCCGCGGCCGGGCCATCGCCGAGGTTTTGCGCGGGCTGACGCCTTATATAGGCGAGGATGAGCTCCTGGTGGGCAACTTTTCCCCACGTCCCTTGACCCCTGAAGAAGAGGCCGAGCTAGAGCATTGGCGGACAGACGTCTCTCGCGCGGCCAGCCCGGTCTATGGTCAACGGGCGCATATGGCCATCGATTATGAGAAGCTGCTGCGCCTAGGCCTGAAGGGATTGCGGGAGCAAATTGAGAATTATCGCTCACGGCTGGAGCTAACTCGCCCCGAAGACCTGGAGCGTGACGCGTTTTACCGTGCTTGCCTTCTGACTCTGGATGGCCTGCGCGACCTAGCGTACAAGTATGCCGACGAGGCCGAGCGCCTAGCGCGCCTCTGCCCGGACCCTGGCCGCAAAGCAGAACTACAAAAGATCGCCGCCATTTGTCGGCGGGTGCCGGAGGAGCCGGCAGAAACCTTCTATGAGGCGCTACAAGCCGTACACTTTGTCACCTTCGCCCTATGCGCCGGACAGCAGATGCTCCTCTTCCAATTGGGCCGCCCGGACCGTTATCTTTGGCCCTATTATCGCCGCGACCTTGAGGCAGGGCGGATCACCCCTGAGCAGGCCCAGGAGCTCATCGATTGCCTTTGCCTGATGCTTTGCCTCTACACCCCGCGCGGGTTGGCCGTGGGCTTTATGATCGGCGGGCGCGACGGCACGGGGCGAGACGTCTCCAACGACTTGACGCGCCTGTTTCTGGAAAGCATCCCCCACACGCGCCTCTCCTATCCGGGTATTGGCCTTTGCTGGAACGAAGACACGCCCTCCGAGATCACCGAGCGCGCCTGCGAGTTACTGGCCCAGGGGCTGACCCATCCGGCGATCTTTAACGACGAGGCCATCACCCAGGGGATGCTGGCAGCCGGGCTGCCTCCTGATGAGGCTTGCCTCTATCAGCATAGTACTTGCGTGGAGCTGACCCCGATAGCCTCCTCTAACGTCTATGTGGCCAGCCCATATATCAACCTCTTGCAGCTCCTTCATGACCTGATCGGCGTAGCCCCCATTGAAGAGGGCACGGGCCGTCCCCGTGAGGTTCCGGCGGGGGGTGGAGCGCTCGGCGGGCCGGTCGTCGCTAGCCGAGGTAACTTTTGCTCCTTTGAGGAGCTACTCGCAGCCTATGAAGAGCACCTAAGGGAGGTCATTCGCTTGGCGGTGATCGATGAGAACACCTGCCAGATGACCCGTTACTATCACGGCGGCTTCCCACTGCTCTCTTGTTTCGTTAATGATTGCCTGGCCCGGGGGCGAGATATCGATCAAGGTGGCGCCCGTTACAATTGGATCGAGCCTTCCTTCGTAGGGCTGGCCAACTTGGTGGACGCGCTGGCGGCGATCCGCAAGTTCGTCTATGAGGAACGGCGCCTCACCCTGGACGAGCTGGCCCAGGCCTTACGCGAAAACTTTGCCGGACACGAGGAGCTGCGTTTGATGCTGCTTCATCAAGCGCCCAAATACGGCAACGATGAGGACTCGGTGGACGAGTTGGCCGTGCGCATAACGCGTTTCATCGCGCACGAGGTGGGGCGCTACCGCACCTACCTAGGCGGGGCTTTCCATCCGGGGTTGTTTTGCTGGATCATGCACGAGCGGCTGGGCGCGGTGACGGCGGCCTCAGCCGACGGGCGTCGCGCGGGTATGGCCTTGGGAGATGGCTCAGGCCCGGCACAAGGCCGCGAGCGCCGGGGGCCGACGGCAGCCATCCTCTCGGCCACCAAGTGGGACCATCGGCCCATGCTGGGCGGTATCGCCGTCAACCTCAAGTTCACCAAATCGGGGCAAAAGGGCGATTTCGTAGCCGGCTTGCGCGCGCTGATAGAGACCTACTTGCGTCGGGGCGGTTTTGAGGTGCAGGTGAACGTCGTGGACAAAGCTACTCTGCTTGCCGCCCAAGCCCATCCGGAGGAATACCGCGACCTTATAGTACGCATCGGGGGCTATAGCGACTATTTCGTGGGCCTTTCACCGCGAATGCAAGAGGAGATCATCCTACGCACGGAGCATGAATCACCCTAAGCTCGCTCCGTCCTCATGGTTATGAATACCACCGCGGTGATGAGCATATTGATGATCCCCAAGAAGAGAGACATGGTCGCCGCATAGCCCATGCGCATATCACCGTGAATGAAGGCTGTGCGATAGACGTACACCCCTGTGGTCAACGCGGCCTCGCCGGGGCCGCCATTCGTACCCCCAAAGAGGGCCATGGATTCAACCGTAGCGCTGATCACCCCTGAGCCCAAGACCAAGACCAGGGTGAACACCGGCTTGAGCAAGGGCACAGTGATGTAGGCAAATTGCTGCCAGCCGTTGGCCCCATCTACCATGGCCGCCTCATACACCTCGCGGTTGATGTTATAGATGCCGATGAGGAAAAGCAGCGTCCATTCCCCAAAGCGCAGCCAAATGGTGGGCGGGACCAAGGAGTAGAGCGCGACCTTGGGTGAGCCAAGCCAGTTGGGCGGGTTGGCTACGCCGAGCTTTTGTAGCAGTACATTCAAATAGCCGAACTTGACGTCATAAAGCTTGCCCCAGACTAACATGGCCACCGAGACGGGCAAGACAACCGGCATATAAGCCACGACGCGATAGAACCCGGCCATAAAGTTATTCTTCACTTTGGAGATCAAGACCGCTGTGCCCAAGGCCAAAGCGAAAGCTGTGGGCATAAACATGAGAGTGAACTTGGCGGCGATCCCCAGGCTTTTCCAGAAGGTCGGATCATGGAACATCTCGATCCAATTATCCAGCCCGTTGAAACCCTTCCAGCCATGGGTCTCGCGCACCAGCCAGCGATAATCGGAAAAGGCCATGAAAAGACCACGCAGGATCGGCCAGGCCTCAAAGATCAGGTACATGATGACCGCCGGGGCGATGAAAAAATAGCCCCACAAATTGCCCCATTTCTGCTCGCGCAGGTGTATCAGCTCGCGAAAGAACTCCCTAACCACCGCCAGCCGACCTTGAGCGCGGACCTCATCCACCCGTTGGATTCTCGGAGCCTCAGCCATCTTTCCTCCTTAATGCTTTAGTCCCCTAACAGGCCTACATTTTGAGGATCCCCTCGCTAAGGCCGCGAACGAACCACTTTTGCAATAGGATGAACATCAGGATCATGGGCATCATGGCCACCACATAGGCTGCCGACTCGGTGCCATAAGGGGTAACGATGCGCGAGGTAAAATGCGAGCTCCATCCCCTGAGCTTGGTTACGGCGATGGCCACGGTCTCTAACTCGGGAAAATCCAACATGGTTAAGGTGATGAGGTACTCTCCCCAGACATAAATGAACTCCCAGATGGCCACTACGGCAATCCCTCCCCGGACGAAAGGCAGGTCAATATTGAGGAAAATACGCCAGGTGCCCGCGCCGTCCACGATCGCCGCCTCTTCCAATTCGCGAGGCACACTGAGAAAGTTCTGGCGCATCACGAATAAAGCCACGCTGATGGCACTGGGGAAAAGAAGGATCAACCCCAGGTGCGAGTTGCGCAGATGCAAGAACTCCATCAGCTCGTAAAGGGCCATCAGCCCGCCAGCCCGAGGGATGAACATGAGCATGATGAGCAGGTAAAAGATTAGATCCCGCCCGCGAAACTCAAGCCGCCCAAAGGCAAAGCCAGCCATCGTCGCCGTGATACACTGGATGATCACCGCACCCATAGTTACTTTGAGGCTGTTCCATAGGTTCAACGGCAAGCGGCTCATGTCGGCGCGTGTGAACATCCAGGTATAGTTAGCCAATGAGGGGTGCTCGGGAAGCAAGGTGGGCGGGATACGATAGATCTCTATCCCCTCTTTGAGTGAGGAAGAGATCGCCCAGAACACGGGGAAAAGGCAAACCACACACATCAGGATTAAGAGAAAGTTGGTGATCAGTGTGGCCGGTCGCAAGTTCCGCCTAATCGCGCGCGCGAGAGCGGTCATCATCACTCCTTTCCAGGAAACAACAGACACAAGGATGAAGGGGAGAGGACGAAAAGGGATATCTCATCCTCCCGCCTTCATCCTTTCAAAAAAGCTAGGGGGCGAAACTTTTGCCCTATTTAGGTCTTTTGCTTGGCAATCTCGGCCCTGACATCCTTCAAGACGGCGTCTCCGAATTCCTGAGGGGTCATCGTGGACCCTGGATCGGTAAATTGCGGCCACCATTTGGAGTAGGCCGAGTATTCAATCATGATATAGGTATTCTGCGGGATCAAGGGAGCTGTCTCCACATCTGCGCGCATGTCAATCATCCATTGATAGATGCGGAACTGCGGATCGCTCTTGATCACGTTCTCATAGATGGAATTATAGACGGGCGTCTTGCCGGTTCTGATCACCGTCTTTTGGAAATCGACGTTCTGCGGGCCCATGGTGTAAATCAGATAGTCGCAAGCCTCCTGAGGATAGGGGGCCTTGTTAAGGATGGCCAGGTTGTTGCACCAATAGACCGCACCCACGCCAACTCCCTTGGCTTTGTGGATCACGGGCGAGGTGACCACCTTGTCAGTACCAAAGGCGTTCTGACCCCAGACGCCACGGGAACTCTGCGCATGGAAGGTGGCCAGTTTGCCTCCGAAGTAGGCGTCGATCACGCCATCGTAGCCGTGCGGTGGGGTCAGCTCCTCCTGTACGATGAGCCGTTTCATAAAAGCCAAAACTTCCATCATCGCCGGCCCGGTCCAATCCAGTATGCCCTCGTCGGTATAGGGCTTGTCCGTGGCCCCGCGAAGCATGGCGTCAATATCGGAATTCATGTCGCCACAGAAAGCCGTGGGGTAGATTTGCTGATCCTTGCCCCACTTTTTCAGCTCTAGGGCGACCCGCAGCCACTCATTCCAATCCGCAGGAGGTTCGGTCATGCCCACAGCCCCACAATAGTCCGTGCGCCAGTTAAAGGTAACGTTCTCAAAGCTGTAAGGGATGCTATAGATCTTGCCCTCAAAGGTGCAGGCGTTCTTGATCGTGGGGATCATGTCGCTGAGCAGCGTATCGGCGCCTGGCTCCTTAGAGGCGGAGATATAATCTTCCATAGGCTGCACCAGCCCGCCCTTGATCCAGGGAGCAGGGTCTATATCGGTGCTAAGGATGCCGGCCGCGCTCCACTCCAGCGTGCCGTCGTTGATCTGGGCCGTGACCTTGGTCTTCCAACCCTCAAAGGTGCTCTGTACCACAACCTTGATGCCGGGATGGGAATCAGAGAACTCGCGGGCAGTGCGGTCAAAGGGCACCTCCCCCAGCGCCCAGGAGTCCAGCAACACGCGCACGATCTTCTCAGTGGGCCCGGCGGGCTTGGCCTCCTTCTCTACGATGACCGTCTCCTTGACCACCTTTTCCTTCTCTACGATCTTGGTCACCTCGACGATCTTGGGCTGGCAAGCAGCCACGAGCACCCCTGCGACCCCTGCCCCAATGAGACGTAAAAAGGCCGACGCGAACACAACTTGGACATCTTGCCATCCTCCTTGAAAGACATGAAAGGGCGATTGAATAAGCGAACGGAAAAACGCGAGTTTCCTCCGGATAGACACCTCCTCTCCGACCGTCCGGCCCCGCAAGGGCCATCCCAGGAATCCGCTGGCTCGTCTTGCTGAACAAACGACCCAAGCCCACTTTTGGGTATAAGAAAAACGCTGGCAGGTGTCAAGGGTTTTTTAAAACGGCAGCCTTCGGCCCGACTTGCGCAGGAGAAAACAGCGGCTTATTATGGAAATAGTTTAACCGCCAATGAGCAGAAAGCGAGAGACAATGAGACTGCGCCCTCACCACTTGCTTGATATCCTCAACAAGTTCGGGCATGGCCTGCAGTTCACCCCGCATCCCTATGGCCACGCCCTGCACACCGTCGCGGCCCAAGTCCTTGCCGATCTTGACCTGGAGGTGGAGTTTGTCCTGGGCGCAGATGCCATCTGCCAGCCCTGTCGATACTTGCAGCCAGACGGGCTGTGTGCGGACGTGCTCCGTCGATTGCCAGAAATGCCCTCTAAGCAGGCCTATAACGATGCTTTGGATAGGAGGTTATTCGCCTATCTCCAGATAGAGCCGGGGGCGCGAATGACCGTGCGGGCCTTCATAGAAAGGCTTAACGCGCACGTGCCGGGTATAGAAGCGATCTGCACCCATCCCGGTGAGAAGCAAGAGGAGCGCCTGCGAGGGCTGCAAGAGGGTTTGAGGCAGTTGGGGTTCAGAAAAAGTTGACGCCGCGCCGAAAAAGGGCTATGCTAAAGATGATCATGGGGGTGGATGAGTCCCGGTGGGCTCCGCGGTCTTCAAAACCGTTGTAGGGCGCTGTAGAGGCGGCCTTGGTGGGTTCGACTCCCATCCACTCCCGCTATTTAGTGGCCTTGCCCCCCATAAACCCCTATCCCTTGTGTTGACGGCCCCAAAGGGTAGCAAACCCCCGCAAAATCGAAGTGTTGTCAAAGTGTTGTCAAGACATAACGAGAAAGCCCGCCCCAAGTGGCTTGACACCTGAGACGGGCCTATGCTACAATCCCGCTTGCCTGGGTGCTACTACCACCTGGGCCGGCCCCTTGGACGCCCAAACGTCGCAAGGGGCGTTTCCTTCACGCCCCCATCTTAGCATAGTCCCCAGGCAAAGTCAATAGAACAAACGTTCAGCGCACAAGGCCGGGGGGCTGACGAGACCCCCCGGCCCGCGTCAAGGGGGCCGGCTTCCCCCACCTACGCCCGGCTCAAGGGGCTAGCCAAGCTCTCGCTTGGCCGCCTCAATCTCCCGCACTACCTCTGCGTTGGCCTGGGCAAGCTCCACCTCGCTAAAGCTCAAGGGGTGCTCCACATTGAAACGCTCCGCCCGCTCCTGCCATACCTTCACCAGGTCGAGCTTCTCTAGCTCCCGCTCCAGGTCCGCCAAATGCGCCAAGTCCTCATCATGACGCGCAACCCAGTTCCGCTTGTCTATCAGCCCCTGCAACTCCGCAGCCTCGGGCGCTAGCGGCTCGGGCAAATGCCCCTCCCGCTTCTTGGCCTCGGG